>JAAYJC010000084.1 GCA_012523085.1 Clostridiales bacterium | reverse complement strand
CGGTAAGACGGACTTTTTCTTTCTTTGTCAGCCTATCAAAAAAACCTTTCAGAGATTTTGTAATGGAATCCAGCAGCTTCCTCACCGGCATTCTCTCCTACAGACAGTATTACCAAAAACAAGACAATTTTCGACATCTTTACGATTTTAACACTTTGTTCAAGATAATTCAACCGAATTTTGGTATTTGCGCAGTTACAATTATGTAACTTTAACATATTCATGTAATTTTTTATTCGCTTTTTCTGCATAAACTAGTAATTATTATATAAATAATACAAAATTAAGCTAAAGATAAAAATTATTTATCCGACATTAATAGCAGAAGCGTAAAAGACCCGACACCGGGAGGCGCCACTCGGCAAGGATCTTGTTAAAAACGCTCCGGGCAAGGATGCCCGCCATTTTAAATGATTTTTCAAGGAGGAAAAACAAATGCGCATCAACAACAACATTACGGCTCTCAATGCCCACAGGCAGTACGGAATCAACAATACGTTGATCGGCAAGTCTGTTGAAAAGCTATCTTCGGGCTACCGCATCAACCGCGCAGGCGACGACGCTGCGGGCCTCGCGATTTCCGAAAAAATGCGCGCGCAAATCCGCGGCCTGACCATGGCTTCGAAAAACTCTCAGGATGCCATTTCTCTGGTACAGACCGCTGAAGGCGCGCTTCAGGAGACCCACAATATTCTTCAGCGCATGCGTGAACTCGCAGTCCAGTCGGCTTCCGATACCAACGAAACAACGGTTGACAGAGACGCGCTGAACAAGGAATTCCAGCAGTTGATTTCCGAAATCAACGACATTGCGTCTAAAACCAAGTTCAATGATCAGCCCCTTATCGACGGCACCTTTGCCAGTAACTTAAAGTCCGCGGTTTCCAACGCACCCGGAACAATGGGCTGGGCAAGCTCTTCTACGGCCGATGGTACCTATACCATTACAGCCTCCGCCGTATTGAAGACCTCCGCTGTTACGGCAGCCGCTGCGACTGAGACACCGACGAATACCATTAAATCCTCTATCCCAGACGTCACCGCGGAATTTACTTATGGCGGCGGCGTTGCGAGCGACACGGTCAACGGCACCTGGACTCTTGGCTTTTCTGACGGTAAATTCACGATGACAAACGGCACCACCGGCGAAGTCCGCAAGGTTGACGGACCGGCATCTCTCGCCCCCGGCGCATCCGACACTCTTGATTTCGGCGACATCGGAGAACTTGAAATCACAAACGGCTCCTCCGCTTCGATCAACTCCGACAACTGGGGCGTCAGCGGCTCGCTCACGCTGAGCGGCGGCGTTGCCGCAAAAGCAGCAACCTACAAGCATGTCGCTTCTCTCAACGGTGAAGCCATCGAACTTCAAAACAACATGTCTACGCTGTATTTCGCCAACAGCGGCGTCAGCGTAAAGCTCGCTGCAACGATAGCCAAGTCCGATATCGATCCAAGCTCTGCGACCGCTGTTAACATCAATGCCGGAGCCAGCGCGACAATCCAGATCACAGTCAGCTCCTCGAAAAGCGATCCTTTGACCATCCAGACCGGCGCTAATCAGTACGATGAACTTCGGATCAGCATTGAAAAGATGGACTCCCAGTTCCTCGGTATCAGCGAGGCAAACATTTCAAACCGCGCAGACGCCTCCACGGCCGTCACCCAAGTTAACAGCGCCGTCAATCAGGTTTCCACCCAGCGCGCATCACTGGGTGCCCTGCAGAACCGCTTGAACCACAAAATCGCGAACCTCGACACATCGGCCGAGAACCTCCAGGCAGCCGAGAGCCGTATCCGCGATGTGGATATGGCAAAAGAGATGACCAACTTCACGAGAAACAATATTCTGTTCCAGGCCTCGACCGCAATGCTGGCTCAAGCCAACGCACTGCCCCAGGGTGTGCTTCAGCTCCTCGGCTGAACACGGTCGAAATCCGGTAATTTTGTATAAAAGGGGGAATGCCCATGGCATTCCCCCTTGCATTTTCATCAGACCGGTCGTCACGGCTCCGGCCGTCCCTCGATAACGAAACTGCTCCAGTTGTCCGCGTACTGCAAAAGCAGCGTAAGCGGAGCCTCTTTGGTTGCCGAGGAACGGTTGTCTTCGACATATTGACCGTCATGATAGGCAATCGCCTGCGCTTCTTCCTCGGAAAGCGGAATAAACGGCAAAGCGAGATATAAGCTTCGTAACGGAACACTTAAATACGTCAATTCGTTGTTAAACCGATAAGGCCTGTTTATCGGATAACCGGTGCGCCTCTGCCTGTCACTCGGTTCGTTTTTCAGATATTGCGGCTTTCCGGGCATACCGGCTTTACCCAGGTCGTGCAGCAGTGCAACGATGACACAGGTCTCGTCGTCAATCAAAGGGTAAAGCGCATCTTTTAACCGAATCATTGTTTCAGCGACATTCACCGAATGCTCAAGCAGCCCGTTTTCAGAACACAGATGAAACCGTGTGCTGGCCGGCGCCGTCATCCAGGAGGTCCTTTTTTCGATGAACGCAATCAGCTCGGAAAATTCCTCTTTTCTGTTAACGACTTTGTTTTTTAGTACCTGATACCTTTTTAAAAGTTCCTTATCCATTTTTGCTCCTTTATCTTCTGAACAAACTGTGTCAGCAGGACCGCGGTTTTAATCAGCCTGGGGTCTTTCTGACCATTTTACACTTTTGGGAGATTACCGGAAACAGCCGGATGATTACGGCGTATGCCATATAACCCAACAGCGCGCCGAGGGTATTTAGCCACAAATCGTCCACATCCGTCCATCTTAAAAGCGGCAGCTGGTAAATTTCGATGAAAAGAGATACGGCAAAGCCCGAAAGCAAGGTCTTTTTTAATGATGCCCGGTAAAGCAGAGGAATGAAAAAGCCGATCGGGATAAACATTGCGATATTTCCGGTCAAGCTGATCAGGAAATAGTCCAGAGAATGATTATAGACATAATCCCTGTATGCAATACTTAAAACCTTAAAAGGGATCAGGTTAATATTCGGCATGCGTGTTTCCGCTGTTGTGCTGTTTGGCCATATCGTCTGTGAAGAAAGAACAGCCAAGAATATCAAAAATAAAACCACGCCGGCTTCATGAGAGATTGTCGTTTTGTACCCGCGTTTACCGGCAAGATGAACCGCCAGCATCCGCCACAGAAAAATCAAAGGTATCAAAAGAAGCATTGAAAGAAACATATTATCGGGGATATCAATGATCGGCTTCATTTTTTCACGACTTTCATAATTGACTCATCACATCGGCATTTACCTATACTATACGTTAGGCATACAAACAGTATTCTAATATCGGCAGTATTCTGACACATGTGCGTCTTGTGCCGGGCGGCCCCGGTAATAATGCCGGTGACGCGGTCTAAAAAACAGCGCTTAGAAAACGGATAATTTATACTAAACGCGTTAAGTGGGATTATACTATTCTCCGTTAAAAATGCAGGAGAATAGTATAACATATTTTTTTATACGCCGTGTGGACAAAGTACCGTTATTCATTTAAATTTAAGAACGGTACAGTCACAAAACGGCTATGATACGGTCCATGCCCTGCGGCAGCACCGTATCATAGCCGTTAGCAGTCAGCTCTTATTTTTGCTTATTCTATGATAATGGAAGAGGCTGAAAACTGATTTGACGAGGTGTATATGCCATAAATAACGACATTGGATTGGGGCGTTAATCCCGAAATGCCGACCGAGCTGCCCGATGAAGCGACAATAATCGGTGTCGTCGTCTTCACATTGACATAGATCAGGCTGCTTGCGGACTTGATAATGATCTGCCTTTTGGATGTGTCCACCGTGAGCACGATTCCGCTAACCTTGGTGGAGGACGATTCCGATTTGATCAGATAGACATCGCTTATCCTGTCACCGAAAATGACAAGTGAAAGCTCGTCCCCGATTTCCAGATCGGCCAGCCTGATTTCCTCTTTGCCGCTCCAGATTGCGGCCGCCATGTCAAGCTTATAAGTATAGTCGGAGCCGGCCTGCGTGCGGATAGAAAGCGAAGTGCCTTCGGCTGTGGTCGAAATCGCAGTAAGAACACCCGAGGTAGTTGCTTCCTGGCCTTCAAGGGTAATCGCCGCAACAGCGCATTGCCGTATTTGAACCGTCAACTTATCTCCGGTCCTCAGTCTGTCAATGCCCACCGGTATCCCGTTGCGAAGGATGGCCGGCAGCTTGGCAATGTTCAGTTCAAAGCTCAAAGTCGCACCGTCCGGAGAAATAAGATAAAGCTGTGATATTGTATCAAAAACAATGCTCTTAACAGAAGCGGTGATATCAAGGTCGCCTGAGGTGATATAAATCTCCGTAACCTTGTCGGCCTCAACCTTCAGTGTTACAAATCTGCCCCCGACCAGTTCGGTAAAGGTGACAGGCTGTCCGTCATAAAACATCTTTACCCCGGATGCGAGAACATAGCTTGATGTAATCCCTGTAATCGGGTCATACAGGTAAACGGTTTTGGTCACGGTGGCTGTGGCAGCCCTATTGAGCTGGGATTGCACCCAAAGCGCATCGTCTTCCGAAACGGCAACCCGCTTGACCTCTCCGGTTTGCGGCTTGATATAGACAGAAACGCGCCGTCCGGCATAACTAACGGCAGTTCCCATCTCGCCTTCAATGTGCAGCTTCGTGTTCGGCGAAAGCGTATAGGTTCGTTTCAAGCCGTTAAAATCCGTGAAAGCAATTTGATCGCCGGTCATAACACCGATGATACCCTCTGTTTTCACAAGGCCCATATAGTCGACCAGTTCCGGAACCGCATCATTGGATTCAAGATAAGTCAGGGCTTTGGATAGCATCGTAGCAACGATGGCGCGCTGCACATTAGCGTGAGGTAAAAAGTAATTTTTGTCATCGCCTGTGACAATGCCCAGGTCGTAAAGCAGTCTGACATAGGGTCTATACGCGGCAGTAATTTCACTTGTGTCGTTAAATGTCGGAATTGCAGCCGGTAAGCTGCCCGTCATCTTCATCGCACGAACCAGAAGAACGGAAAGGATCTCCTTCTCAATCGGTTTGCTGAAATCCAGATTGCTCAGCTCGTCGGTACGAATTATTCCGGAGGCCAGGCATACCGCCATATTCTGATAGGCCCATGACAGGGAGGACGGAATCTTCTCCTCAACGGTTTTACCGAAGTCATCGTAAACCCTTGCGCGCTCGTCATCTGTGAGAACATATATACGCGAAAGCATAGCAAGCGTTTCCGCACCCGTTATGTCGTTTCCCGGTTTCATGGTTCCGTCTGCGTAACCGTTCATGATCCCTCTTTCGCTCATGTCTTCCATGTACGGTTTCGCCCAATGGCCCTGGAGATCCGGATAATTTACGGCTCCGGCCGGAACGGCCAGCGAGAACAGTAGGAGTATGGTGATTAATGCCGTTAATATTCTATTGCGATTCATGCTTACCTCCTGCTTTATGTATACGCTTATATTATTCGTCTTGACTTGTGTCTTTGACTTGAAATATCCGCGAATAATAATCATGGGGGACCATCAGATAACAGACGGCCCCCCTGTGTCAAGGCGTTCAAACATCGTCGAAATCGGCAAAGTCGCTGCAACAGTTTTTCTTGCTTTCAAGCTTTTGCTTTACACCGGAGAGAAGCTCTGTCAGTTCTTTTCTGAAAATGACGATCGTACAGACAGCGGTGCTGACAACGATTACCGCTGCGATAATTTTAAAAATGATTTTAAAATCCTTCATATTCACCCCTCCTACAATAATATAACTATTTTACACCAAACATTGGACAAACACAATACCATTATTGCTCAGACGCTCAGATGTCTTGTCATTTCATCTTTCATTTTCAAGGCTTCATCGGCTGCGGCTTCCCTGAAATCCTCGCCGTTTCTGCCTGTTTTCATCCAAGCACAGATAACGGCCCGCGATGAGTTTATGATAGCTCCGATTCCGCGGTCGTCAAACGCGCCCGCAGCGTCTTTGGCGGTTCCCCCCTGAGCGCCGTACCCCGGTACAAGGAAGAATGTTTTTTTCAGTTTTTTCCGCATTTCCCTCAGTTCCTCGGGATAAGTCGCGCCGACCACGGCTCCAATACGGGTATATCCGTATGCGCCCGTTGTATCCGCCGCCAGTTCTTCAATCAGCTTTCCGACCAGAATGCTGACCTTTTCTTTTCCCGCCGTCAGATCCTGAATCTCGCCTGCCGACTTGTTCGACGTTTTAACCAACACAAAAATCGATCTGTCATCTCTTTTGCATACCTCCAAAAAAGGTCTGATGCCGTCGGAGCCAAGGTACGCGTTTACCGTAATGCTGTCACTGTCAAATGCCCTTTTCTCTATGCTTCCGATTTTCACGTTTCCGAGGTATGCCTCACTGTAAGCCTCTGCCGTTGAACCGATATCGTTTCTTTTGACATCGGCAATCACATACAATCCGCTGTCTTTTGCATAAGACAATGTTTTTGCATATGCCTCTACGCCCGGAGGTCCGAGATACTCAAAGAAGGCGGATTGCGGCTTTACGGCCGGTACAATCTCAGATAAAACATCAATCAATCCGCAGTTAAACTCAAAATATGCGTCGGCAAGAGCCTGCAGTGTTTCGCCTTTGTGTTCAATGTGTTTGCGCAAAATGTACGGCGGTATATAATCGGGCCTGGGATCGAGCCCGATTACCGAAGGGTTTTGTTTTTCGCGAATTTTTTCGATCAGATTGTCGATTGACATTTCATTTTAAAGGCGTCTATCCAATAAAGGCCGCCTTATCTCCTTATCTTTTGTTATAATACCTGATGGCAATGCGTCAGCGTATCCGGTCAAAGCGATAAACAATATTACCGCCGTATATTGTATATTTTACCCGGCCGTTCAGCGTCATACCGGCAAAGGGTGTGTTTTTGCTTTTCGACAAAAACTTCTCGGGCTTTACCGTCCAGACTTCATGCGCGTCAAAAATGACAAGGTCGGCCCTGTCGCCGATATTGACGCCGCCCGCATGAAGACCGAACCTCGCCGCCGGATTGACCGTCATTTTTCGAATGATATCGGTCAGATTCATTCTTTTCGTATGGTATAGCGCGGTAAGCGCAGCGGCCAGTGATGTTTCCAAGCCGACCATACCGCCCGGGGCGTCCAAAAGGCCCTTTCGCTTTTCATTTTCTGCGTGCGGAGCGTGATCGGTCGCGATAATATCGATTGTGCCGTCTGTTAAGCCTTTGATAATCCCCTCAACGTCCTTTTGCGCTCTGAGCGGAGGGAACATTTTAGCCTCCGCGCCTTTTCCAATAACCTCATCTTCGGTAAGCATAAAATATTGCGGACAGGTTTCACAGCTGATATCGATACCTGAAGCTTTACAGTCCCGGATGATATCGACAGAACCTGATGTGCTGACATGTGCAATGTGGATTTTCGCTTTTGCGTATTTTGCCAGCATCGCATCTCTGGCAATCATATATTCCTCGGCAACACAAGGTCGTCCTTTTACGCCCAGTTTCTTTGAAACCGCGCCCTCGTTCACGGACCTGCCGTCGGTCATATTAAAATCCTCGCTGTGCGCTATGATGATCAGCCCGTTTTCCTCGGCCTTCCTTAAGGCCTCCAGCATCAGCTGCGCGTTTGAAACAGGCATTCCATCGTCCGACAGCGCACAGGCTCCCGCTTCTTTTAAGGCGCCGAAATCAGTCAGCCTTTCTCCTGCCTGACCGATCGTGACCGCAGCAATCGGATAAATACCAATCACCGCGTCCGCCGCTTTTTCTTTTATATACCGGACCCATTCGGGACTGTCGATCACCGGATTTGTATTCGCCATACAAGCTGCCGAGGTAATGCCGCCGGCCGCCGCAGCCTTTGCTCCGCTCAGGAGGTCTTCCTTGTATTCAAAGCCCGGCTGCCGGAAGTGTACATGAATATCCACAAGGCCCGGTGAAATATACAGGCCAGCAGCGTCAACGATTTCTGCCTTTTCGGCCGGCTTGTCCGAAATCATGCCGTTTTGGATAAAAATATCCCGTTTCTCAATCGTTCCGCGGATCGGATCAATCACATTGCCATTTTGTACAAAAAGCACAAAAGCCCTTCCTTCCCAAGCGTTTTGTTATGACGAGTATAAACCATCAGCAAATTTTTGGCAAGATTAATCGCCGGACTTGGGGAATACTAAATTTGACATAATCATCATATAAATTCGGCACGCCGCCCGCCGGAAGAGCGGTGGCCGCGCGATACCGCCGGCCTTTACCCGGCACGCGGATAAGGCGCGGCAATGGGAGAGCATTATGACCAACGCAAACTTTGTAAAAGGAATGGGTATTGGAATTGCTACGGGAATCGCACTGGGTATGGCGATGGCTCCGCGTAAAAGAAGCGGAAAACGCATGGCCGGTAAGGCAATCAAGGCGTTTGGCGAGGTCGTCGATAATATCAGCCATGTCGTCGGTATATAATACTGTTCTCCGATTAAATTGCAGAAGAGTATTACAAACATGGGGCTGTAACAAAGCAGTCCTAGAAAACCCAAAAGCCTCGTTCATCTGGATAAAGATGGGCGAGGCTTTTGGGATTAT
>JAAYJC010000010.1 GCA_012523085.1 Clostridiales bacterium | reverse complement strand
CAAGATAAATACTGTAACGTGACTGAATGTGTTCCGCCGCTTGCACGGCGTCTCGAGCGCCCGCAAAAAACGCCTGGACCTCCTCCGCGATGATCGGATTTATAAACGACGAGAAAGGCGGCGCTTGATTTTCCGCCGCGGCGGTTAGATTGCTCCGGCTATACGGCGGGATATAAGATGCGATCGGCGTACGCACGGGTAGACGCGCTTCGTTGATAAATTCTAAAAATTCCTCGAATTCAGCCAGTGTGTACGTTTTAAAGCCGTCACCTAAATAAAACAGCCGATCCTCCTCATTTCTTTTTATTTCATTTTGAACAAAATCATCAAGAACTTCACATTTCAATGGCAGCATCACAAGGTCTACTTTGTCTCCCATGGAACTGCCGCGATACATAAATTCAAGGGTCCACAGCCGGTCAATAAAGTCCTTCGCACCGTCAAGATTCGGCGAATTTGCCGAAACCGCGACTGGGAATTCCATATATACAGAAGCCGAGTCTGCGCCCGGTATCCCAATAAACGTGACATCCTTTCCGTCGAGAATCAAAGTCATAAGCGCGTGAGGCGCAAACGGAATTCCCCATACCCGTGAAGATGACATCATCGCAAGCAGGGATTCGCCTTTTTTTACGCTGATTGCATAAAATATGTCAGGCAATGATAAAAATTGATACATCGGGGAGCCCTGCAAATCGGGGTTATCGGCATCAAGATTTAAAGCCTCCGTTTCATCGGGCAGCTTTTTGCAAAATTCAAGTAGCTTGATGAATTCCGGACCATCGAAATTGCACGTCGAAGTGCTTTCATCGACAAATTGTGACTCAACTGAAGAGATCAGCAGCAAACAAATAAGCTCATTGGAAAATCCCTCGATAAACGCTTTTTTATCGTCGGTATGAAAGCGTTCCCAGACCGCGTAGAGCTCGTCCAGCGACAGCTCCCCGGCGCTTCCCAGATTAGAGGAAAGCCCGTAGAAGCCCGTGACCGTGATCCCCGGCGAGACCTCGTACAATTTACCTTCCGTGCGCATAGACTCCAAAGGTCCGGTGAAATACTCCGACGAATCCAGCCAGTCGCCCATGTCGTAAAGCAATCCCAGGGAAGCATAGCGGTCCGTCGGCATTCCTAGAGTTAGCAGCATATCCGGCATCTTCCCGCTTACTATCTCCGCGTTCAGCCGGTAGAGTGCTTCCGGCGCGGATGCGTCGCCGTAATCGATGATCTGCGCCTCGAATACCGTGTTTCTGACGTTAAAAATTCGGACTGCGTTTTCCAATCTGGAATAGGCTTGCGCAATGTCATAGCTGCCGTCCGAGAACGCGCCGATGTACAGGATTGGTTTTCCGTCTTCGGTTTGCTCCTGTCTGTCCTCCTGCAATGACGGCGTTTCGCTTGGGGTAATAAGGTCGGGAGTGCCGAACTCACCAACACTCGGGGTTGGCGCTGCAGGTTGCCCTTCGCACCCGGCAAGCAGCGCGATTAAAATTGATACGATCAGAATGAATGATATCTTTTTCATACCTTACCCCCAATGCTCATTTTATCGATAAGCTTATTATTATACCTTTCCTATGAGAACAAGCTCGTGAAAAAAAGATGACTATAATGGGTTTATCTCATGGAGAATTGCATATTGAAAAATGTTGCCTGCTTTCATTTCATCCATAAGAATGATGATCTCGTTTTTACCGACATCGTAAAAATAGCCGCT
>JAAYJC010000083.1 GCA_012523085.1 Clostridiales bacterium | reverse complement strand
TAGCCTTTTTTTAAGTCAGCAGCTATGTTTTGGAACCTGGCTGCTAATTTTTTCGAAAATATACCCTGTTTTTGGCAAATCAAATTATAGCATGGCTGCAAATATAGCATTTTGACACAGTCTGACGTCCCCGTGCTTTAAAATTCATTTATTTCGTACTGGATTAATGAAGTAATCTATTGTATTATATTGTTAAACGGCTAACGTTTTGTCGGGAAGGTTCCCGAAAATTTAAAGGAGGTGGTTCCTACGATCTTCACTAAACACAAGATTGAATTTGATCCCGAGAAGTGCGTGGGCTGCGGACTCTGCTACAAGGCTTGCTTCGTCGATGTCATACGTTGGGATGCCGAACAAAGGAAGCCGGTTTTCAAGTATATTGAAGACTGTGAGCACTGCTTCTACTGCCAAAGCGTCTGCAAGAAGGAAGCTATCCGCATAATTCCCGATTATGCCAGCGAGCGGCTGCTTCAGTCGTTCGAACGTTACAAGTAGGGGGTAAAAAACGTGGAATATCAAAAGAATGAACTGAGCTGTGACGTTCTGGTCGTCGGCGGCGGTGTCGGCGGACTTACATGCGCCATTGAGATCAAGGAAAAGAATCCCGCATTGGATGTTCTCATCATTGAAAAGCAGACTGCCGGTTACGGCGGAAAGGCCAACAAGGGCGGCGGTGTTCTTCAGTATTTCGACCTTACTAAGATGACCCCCGACGAATTCGTCACCTTCCATGTAAAGAACATCGGCTGCTACCTTGGCGACCAGGATATTATGCGCAAGTATGTGGAAATGAATAACGAGATGTTGGATAAGCTAGCCGGCTGGGGCTGCAATCTGCCAAAGAACGAGGACGGCTCCTATTTCGTTATTCCCACCGGCCCCATGACCTCCATGATTACCGTTGATCTGGACATCACCCTACAGATGCGCAGGCGCGCTGAAAAACTTGGCTGCCGCATAATGGACAAAACCACCATGGCCGAGCTGTTCACCGAGAACGGCCGCATCATTGGTGCCGCCGCCTACAGCATACTGGACGGCTCTTTCTATGTCATCAGCGCCGGGAATGTCGTCCTCGCCACCGGCAGCCAGAACTACCGCTTTGCCTCCATGTGGAGCAGCGGCCGTGGCGACGGTATTGCCGCCGCCTACCGCGCCGGAGCTGAGATGCGTAACGCCGAGTTCGGCAATTTCGCCCAGATAGCCAAGGTCAAGAGCCATGATGAGGTCGTGTTCGGCGAGAACAACATGTATAACGCTCTGGGCGAGTTTATCACTCCCCACTTCCGTTCCTACAGAGAGACCGACATCAACAGCAACGCCATCAGAGAGTGGTACTTACAGATGCAGGCCGGCACCGGCCCTGTGCACCTTGAGTACGATCAGCCCGCCGGCCGCGGCACCGAGGGCGGCAAAGAAGGCGGCGGAGACCACGGCGGCGGAGCTGACATGGCTCGTCTGTTTGACCGTCCCTACGGAAGAAAATTCCGTATGCTCAACACTCAGAGCTCTTCCAGCATAGACACCGACATGGAAATCTGCCCCCTGTTCATAGGCGAGCAGTCTCCCATCCGCGTCGACAACGATATGCATACGTCCATCAAGGGCCTGTACGCCATTGGCGACTGCAGCTACGCTGGCTCTGCCGCCCCCGGCGCCGTACCCGCACCCCCCGGACGTAACCGCGGTTCCGGCATACTCAACGCCGTGTTCGCCGGTATCATTTGCGGCGACACCATTGCAGCCTCCAAGCTGCCCGAAGCCATCGCTGTCTCCGCCGAGAAGGTCGCCGCCTGCGAGCAGAAAGTCTATGCGCCTCTCAACAGGACTTCCGGCAACCAGGCCAAGGAAGTTATCGACCTCATCCAGCAAGCCATGGTTCCCGTCGAGCAATCCATAATCATGGAGGCTTCCCGCATGCAGAAGGCCAAGGCTCTCATTGCTCAGGCTAAGGAGCTTGCCGGGGACATGGTCGCCGAGGACTTCCACGGCCTGCTGGCCTGCCACGAAGCCGAAGCCATGGTGCTCTGCGCCGAGATGCACTACGCTGCTTCCGAGATGCGCAGGGAGTCCAGGGGTTGGTTCCTCCGCGAGGATTATCCCGATATTGACAACGAAAACTGGCTAAAGTGGATAATCATTCAGAACGTGGACGGCGAAATGACGCTGCGCACCGAGGACGTGCCCGTCGAGAAGTGGCCCAACAAGCCCGAATAGTATTATAAAGGAGGGTTACATATGGTACCCATCACAGATGAAGAAAGAAATGGCCCGCTGTATAAGTATTTTATAAGGGATATGGTCGAGCCCGATCCTGCAAAATATGCACAGACTCAGGATCCCGTTGACTTCCCCGAGGAAGAGAGTGCTCTTCATCTTGACAACTTGTTCAACCCCGGCTATATGCCTGTCGAGCTTGGCTACGGCTATCTCCCCGACGGCTGTGCCATTCTTGCCAACCTGACCGATTTCCCGGGCGCCACCGTAGAAATGTTCGATTTCTGGTTTGCATGGCATCCCATCGAGCCCATGCGCTATAAAATCTGGAACCATGATCAGCACTACTACTGCAAGACCATGAACCCAGAGATTGCCCTCAACAAGTCTCTCTCTCTTAGAGAGCGTCTGTGGAACACCACCCATGACATCGAGGAAGACTGCAACATGGGCAAGCAACCCCTCAAGATCAGGTTCTGCAATCCTGCCGATATCGGCTTCAGCAAGGAAAAGCTTGAGAAGTTCGACGGCACGATCGTCTGCTCCGCCGCCGGCAACATGGTCCACTTCTTCCGTCCGACCGCCAACGGCTGCGAACTCCGCACCCGTTTCTTCTTCGGCTACAAGTGCGAGAACGGCAAGATGGTCAAGGCTCTGCCCGACGGCATGAAGTTCCCGACCCTCGAACCTGTGAAGGCTCTTCTGCACCACAACATCAAGGAATTCACGAACCTGGCTGCCATTCTTCCGGAGGTCTATGCCGAGTTCTATGATGAGTTTGTGAACTGAGTTTCAGCAAGTTCTAAAAAGTGTCAAACACGGCCCGATGAACAACCGGGCCGTGTTTCATTATGTGTTTAAATCGCCCGCTTTGGCGGGTAGTGAAATGATATTTACGATTGTTACTTATTTGCTGATTTCGGATTTGTAATTATAGTTTGTACCGCACTAGGTCTTCAACAGATTCGCAAAAACAGAAGTCGTTCATGTTTTCCGGGAACCCCGTGGCTATAGGCAAGCACAAGAACCGTCATGCTTTCAGGCAAGCACAAGAACCGTCCCGTGCTTTACCCATGCTTTATAACCGTCCCCGTGGCTAGTCCCCGTGGCCAGTCTTCGTATTATTAACAGAAAATTTTGATTTGATTGCTTGATTACCATCGAAAATAGCCATATAATATAAAGCAATGTAAATGGCGAAACGGAGATGAAAATTCAGTGAATTGGTTCAAGCGGTTTATGATGGGCAGGTACGGATCCGATCAACTATCTTATGCCATTTTGATATTGGGCATACTTCTGGTTCTTATAGATTCCTTTATCAAAACAGCCATCATTACCGTTTTTATCTTTGTACTTTTACTCTTGAGCCTGTTTCGAATGTTTTCTAAAAATATTCCGTCCAGATCACGTGAAAACGCTGTATTCATGAAGATTTGGTACAGGATAAAAAACGTGTTCTTCAAGGAAAAGGTCAAATTCCAGAACAAAAAGACGCACAAGTTCTTCAAATGCCCCGGCTGCAGGAAAACGCTCAGAGTTCCAAAGGGGAAGGGAAGAGTATATGTCACATGTCCAAAATGCGGAGAACGGTTTATGAAAAAAACCTGAATAGAACATAAAGAGCCGCCCGGAATGCATTCGGACGGCTTTCGATTTACTATGTAGGCTTTTCGCAGGATCACCGGGCGGATCAAGCGTTGTTTGCGCTATCGGTTCTGATCTGCGCTCGTTTGATTTTGCCGCCGAGGGTTTTTGGCAGCTCATCCACAAATTCAACAACTCTGGGGTATTTATAAGGCGCGGTCACATGCTTGACATGCTCTTGCAACTCTGAAATCAGCTTGTCCGACGGCACAAACCCCTTAGCCAGAACCACGGTTGCCTTAACAACCTGACCTCTGATCGGGTCCGGTGCACCCGTGATGGCGCATTCCACGACAGCCGGGTGTTCAATCAGCGCGCTTTCGACTTCAAAAGGACCGATCCTGTATCCGGAACACTTGATGATATCGTCCTGACGCCCGATAAACCAGTAGTACCCGTCGCTGTCGCGCCAGGCCATATCTCCCAGATTATAGCATTTACCGTAAAGCTTATCTTCCGTCAGTTTCTCATCGGCGTAATATCCGGTAAACAGGCCGACAGGCTTTTTGTTTTTTGCATCCATCACACAAATCGCACCTTCCTCGCCGTCTTCGCTTTCGTTCCCGTTTTCGTCCAAGAGCCGGATATCATAGATCGGGGACGGCTTTCCGGTTGAGCCCGGTTTCGGCGGATCCCATTCGAAGTTCGCGAGAATAACGGTTGATTCGCTCTGCCCGAAACCTTCGTAAATCATATGCCCTGTGCGTTCCTGCCACTGTCTGACGACTTCGGGGTTGAGCGGTTCTCCTGCCGTTGAGCAGTGGTGAAGGGAAGAAAGGTCATATTGTTTTATGTCTTCCTGCAACATAAAGCGGTACATGGTCGGCGGTACGCAAAATGTGGTTACTTTATATTTTTGAAGCATCGCCAAGAGTTTTGCGGCACTGAATTTCTCCATATCATAAGCAAAAATCACAGCACCGCATATCCACTGGCCGTATATCTTACCCCAGCCGAATTTCGCCCATGCGGAGTCTGCCACGCTCATATGCAGCTTGTTTTCCTCGACTTGCTGCCAGTATTTGGCCGTAACGATGTGGCCCAGGGGGTGCAGGAAATTATGGCAGACCATTTTCGGCAAGCTTGTTGTTCCGGAAGTAAAATAAAGCAGCATGGTATCCGTATTGGCTGTCGCCAATTCCCCGGTTGGGCGTTTAAACACATCGGAAAAACCGGCGAGCGAATCGTCAAAGGAAATCCAGCCATCGGCTTTACCCGAAACAACAATTTTATTGACAACGCAGGGGACTTCCGGAAGGGCCGCTTCAATCTGGGTTATAACGAACTCATCGCATAAGCTGATGATCGTGTTGATTAAGGCTGATTTAGCTCTGTAGATGATATCTTTACTGGTAAGCTGAAGCGAGGCGGGGATCAGGATCGCGCCAATTTTATGCAAGGCCGTTGCGCATACCCAGTATTCCCAGCGCCTGCGCATAATCATCATCACAATCGTACCCTTTTTTATACCGATGCTGCTAAAAAAATTTGCCGCCTGATTGGAGAGCCTGCTGATATCCCGAAAGGTAAATGTTCTTTCTTCTCCGTGGTCATTGCACCACACCAATGCCTTTTTACCGGGTTCGGCTTCCGCCCAGCCATCCACGACGTCAAAACCGAAATTGAAGTTATCGGGTATGTTTACCGTATAACTCCTTTTAAAATCCTCATAAGAATCAAATGTTATTCTAGGTAAATATTTTTCGAGCATACTTGCTTTGCTCTCCTTCTCTTTTTGGCTTGTTATTCGGCGATCACGGTAAGGAAAATCGTCTTCTCATTTCCTTCGCATCTCTGACCATGCGGGTGGATGGGGTTAAAATACACGCTGTCACCTTTATCCAATATGAAATCTCTGCCGTCAAAAGTGAAGATCATTTTACCCTCGATGACCATATTGAATTCCTGTCCGCCATGTGTTACCGGCTCAGCCGGCAGATCGGACGGGTCAAGCGTGACCAGCAGCGGCTGCATAATTTTATGCGAATATCTGAAAGCCAGGTCCTGATACCGATAGCCCTCATAGCGATTAATGCTGCGGCCCTGACCGGCTTTTATTATATGGTAAGTGTTTAACTTGGCTGCGGTTCCCGTCAAAATCTCGGTCAGATCCACCCCGAATTTTCGTGCGATCCGGTAAATCACACTGATTGGGATATCCTGTCCGTTTTCTTCATATCCGGCGTAAACGGCTTTTTCAACACCCAATTCAGCGGCAAGCTCGTCGCGGGTTGTGCCGCAAGCCTCCCTTAGCTCGGCTATACGCTGACCGATTTCGCGAAGATCATCCATGTTTTCAGGTCCTTTCATTAATCAGCTTATGGGTACCCGTCCGATAATAACGGGAACAAAAAGATATAATTCGGCTGCCTTATAAACATAACATCATAAGGCAGCCGATTCTATTTACTCAAAATCAATTCCGAGCTTAAGCGCCCGACGGTTTAAATCAATAAGGTCCTTTTTGGATGCCGGGACAGATTTTATAATCGCTTTGTCCAGCGCCTCCTCGGAGCAATGTGCTAAGCTCTTGAACAGTTTGCCGATCAGAACAATATTGGCAAGGCCTTTCAAATCATTGTCTTCACAAAGCTTGGTTGCGGGTACATAGAAAACGCTGACATCAGACCGGTTAACTTTTTTTGAGATCATCGTGCTGTCAATTATTACAATGCCACCGGGTACAACCGTATCGATGAATTTATCCAGAGACGGAAGGTTCATCACAATTAAAGCGTTGGGTGTTAATACCAAGGGTGAGCCGATCGGTTCATCGCTGATGCACACACTGCAGTTGGCCGTGCCGCCGCGCATCTCGGGACCGTATGAGGGAAGCCATGAAATTTCGCGGCCTTCAATCAGTCCGGAATAGGCAACAACCTTTCCGCCGAATAAAAGCCCCTGTCCGCCGAATCCGGCAAGCAAAAGATTCAGATCGGGTCTCATCTCACATGCCTCCTTCCGCGGATTTATCAGTAGATTTATCTATAGATAAATCTTTGTATACGCCCAACGGATAATAAGGCAGCATGTTGCCTCTAAGCCATTCAAGCGCTTCGTTTGGCGCAAGGCCCCAGTTTGTCGGGCAGGAGGAAATAACCTCGACAATGCTGTAACCCAGTCCGTTAACTTGATTTTCGAAAGCCTTTTTAATGGCTTTTTTGGCAATCCTGACGTTTTTTACGCAATCAACCGCGACGCGCTGCGCAAGCGTAACGCCGTCAAGCGTCGATAAAAGCTCGCAGACTCTGATCGGATAACCGGCCGCCCTGACATCCCTTCCGTAAGGGCTGGTTTGTGTGACCTGGCCCGGAAGGCTTGTCGGCGCCATCTGTCCGCCTGTCATGCCGTAAATCGCGTTGTTGACAAAGATAACCGTGATGTTCTCGCCTCTTGTTGCCGCGTGAACGGTCTCTGCCATACCGATAGCGGCAAGATCCCCGTCGCCTTGATAGGTAAAGATGATATTGTCAGGCCGGGCGCGCTTTAAACCGGTCGCGACCGCGGGTGCGCGTCCGTGTGCGGCCTGTACCATATCGCAATTAAAGTAGTCATATGCCCTGACGGAACAACCGACCGGAGCAATACCTACGGTTTTCCCTTCGATTTCAAGCTCATCAATCGTTTCTGCAATTAACCGGTGGATGATACCGTGCGTGCAGCCCGGGCAGTAGTGCATATTTACCTCGGCCAGAGATTTTGGACGCTGAAATACGATTGCCATATCACATACCTCCCGCAATTGTTTTAATCTGCTCAAGCACTTCGGACGGGGACGGTATGATCCCGCCGGTGCGCCCGTAAAAGCGGACGGGCTTGGCCCCGTTCACCGCGAGCTTAACATCCTCTACCATTTGTCCCATGCTCATTTCCACAGCTAAAAATGCTTTGGCTGTCTGAGCAAGCTGAAGAATCGCATCGGTAGGGAAGGGCCACAGCGTGATGGGTCTGAGTATACCTGCCTTGATCCCCTGCGCTCTTGCCGCTACAATCGCATTTCTGCATATACGTGAGGACGCGCCAAATGCGACAACGACAAGATCCGCATCTTCTGTGCAATATTCCTCGCAGCGCTGCTCCGTTTCTTTGATGGCCGCATATCTTTCAAATCTTTGTATATTTGTGCGCTCCAGCAATGCCGGATCAAGATAAAGCGAATTAATGATGTTATGCTGCCGCTTAAACCCGTGTCCGTCTGCCGCCCAGGGTTTCTCCGTCAGGCTGATCTTACCTTTTTCCGGAAGCACTACGGGTTCCATCATCTGGCCGAGCATGCCGTCAAGCAAAATCATCGCCGGCATTCGGTACTTATCGCCCAAGTCAAACGCGGTGAAAACAAGATCAATCATTTCCTGAATGGTCGAGGGCGCGAATACGAGAATCTGAAAATCGCCGTGTCCGGTCGCTTTCGTTGCCTGCCAGTAATCAGACTGAGAAGGCTGTATGCCGCCAAGACCGGGACCGCCGCGCTGAACATTAATGATCAGACCCGGCAGGTCAGAGCCCGCCATATATGAAATGCCTTCGGATTTCAAACTAATGCCCGGAGAACTTGAGGATGTCATTGCCCGGACTCCGGCAGCGGACGCGCCGAGAACCATATTAATTGCTGCGATTTCGGATTCGGCCTGCAGGTATGTACCACCGATTTTCGGCATAACCTTGGCCATATATGCTGCCAGTTCCGTCTGGGGTGTAATGGGATAACCGAAAAAATGGCGGCATCCGGCGCATATCGCCGCTTCCGCCAGGGCTTCGTTTCCCTTCATCAATACTTTTTCCGCCATATGTGATCTTCCTTCCTATCTTCAGCGTTCGACGGTTATTGCGACATCCGGGCACATCATTGCGCACGAGCCGCAGCCGGTACATTCATCCGGATTTAACAGCTCCGCCGGATGATAACCTTTTTCGTTCATCCTCTCCGGCGATAAGGCAATGATGTGTTTCGGACATGCGGCTACGCAAAGCTCGCAGCCTTTGCAATACATCTCGTCTACGGTAATTCTTGCCATGTATCTGACCATTCCTTTCTTTTGCATTTACATCCATGGAGCACGTACATATATTTTTATCGGATAGCCGCCGGGTATATCCGGGTTTACCGGGAGTGTTTCCGGTACAGCGGTCATTTTTATCGGAAGCTTAAGCGCCCGGGCGGTTTCTTTCGCAAATTCCAGTGAATCAAGAACAGTCTGCTCGTTTGTCAGCGTCATCAGGTGCGAATTATTGATAATACCCGTTGCTTTCAATCTTGAAGCCGTTTCAATTTCACGCAGCAACTCAACGGCATCCGGTGAATGGGAGGTCATTGGCCTGTAGCGGTTAATGACATACAGCATTTCATATCCGTGCACGGTGATATTTGATGAAAACCGGCCCAGCGCGGTTGCCCCGGCATCGTCGCCCCCGATGTCGAAGATAACAAAATCGGGACTGTCAAAAACGGAATAGATTTCAGCCGGCAGTGCGGGTACATCAAGCGTGCTTCCCGCGCTTCCGGGTGCGATAAGGTGAATGCCGTGTTCCCTTAGAAGCGTCAAATAGTCTGAGGAACGAAAATAAGGGTTGACAATATCCAAATCCACGAGCGTAACGGATCTCCCGGTTTTAGCCGCATTGATGGCGATATTCAACGATAAATTTGTTTTTCCCGTACCATAATGGCCGCATATGATCGTAAGCGAATGAAAGTCCAAAACCGCACATCCATTTCAGAAACAGTAAGTCAATATTGTAGCATAATAGGGCATGAAAAGCAATCGGTTGTGATCATTTAGCGGCAAAACGGGCTCTTAAAAACATCAATGAAAAAAGCGTGACCAGCGGCCATAAACCGCAATCCCGCTTGGCTGTAAAACAAAAGATATCTCAAAGAACAAAATCCTCCT
>JAAYJC010000082.1 GCA_012523085.1 Clostridiales bacterium | reverse complement strand
TCATCCATGGTTTTTATAATTACCTCGAAGAACATATTACCTTCGGAAAAAACGGCTTTGTCATTACTAAGCCAAACGAATATTTAGGCCGTGAGGGCGGCTGGGAAACCTTAAACCTGTACTATTATTATCCCTATTCCGGCGGCGAGCCTGTGCCTTTAAGCCTTGATGAAAAGACGGCTGCCGCGACCTGACGGCAGCGGCAGTTTTTCTTCTTTTGGGAATTGCTTTGATAAGTTGTATAATGGATAATCCTCAGTTAGTTCGCTGACAACTCCCTCCAAAAGGAGCATTTGTCTTGCTGCCGCCTGTCAGACGCTTTCCGGCTTAAGCCGCTTTTCCGGTTCGGACAGCGTACCTGCCATCCTTTTAAACAGCACGGCGGCAAGGGTGAGGCTCAGGCATTCGGCTATGGGAACGGCGAACCAGACTGCGCTGAGGTTTTTCGTCAGTGTGGAAAGAAGCCATGCAATCGGCACCATAAAAAACAGCTGGCGGCTGAAGTTTATGAGCAGCGTATACCTTGAGTGCCGGAGGGACTGAAAGCTGGAAGATAAAATTATACTACAGCCGCCGAACGGGAACGACAGGCAGCAGATTCTGAGCGCCTTTCTGCCGATATCGAGCATATTTTCCGACGCGCTGAACAGAGACAAGAGCTGAGAGGGGATCAGAAAGACAACGGCGAGTATAAAAAGCGAAATGATGAGCGCGACCATAAAGGCAAGCTTGATGGTCTTTTTCACGCGGTTCGGATTTCCCGCGCTGAGGTTATAAGACAAGATCGGTATGGTGCCGTTGTTCATGCCGTAAAGGGCCATATAGCCGAAGCTCTGGACTCTCTGCCAGACGCCGAACACGGCCGTTGCGGTTGTGCTGTACGTGAGCAGAATTTGATTGATCAAAAAGCCCATGATGGAGCTGAGCCCGACCGTTATCATCGACGGTATGCCTACGGCATAAATATCCTTTATCACCTTCCATTCGGGACGTATCAAGCGTAAACGAAACCGGAAGGATTTATTTTTTGTGCAGTTAAACCAGAACGCGACGCCTGCCGCGACGCACTGCCCGAACACCGTTGCGATAGCCGCGCCGGTTACGCCCATTTCCGGAAACGGGCCGATCCCGAAGATCAGCAGCGGGTCAAAAATGATGTTGATTACGGCGCCCGTTGCCTGTGAGATCATGGAAAGGGTGGAGTGCCCGGTAGATACCAGAAGCTTTTCAAAATACTGTCCGAAGAAAGCACCGGCAGAAGCCATGCAGATGATCGTAAAATATTCCGTACCCAGATCGACAATTTCCGTCATGTCCGTCTGCATCAGGAAAAACGGGCGCACCATAGTAAATCCGAAAATAACAAAGAGGACATAATAGCAGGCATTGAGAAAGATGCCGGTGTTCGCGGCCCTTTCCGCCCTGTCCCGGTCGCCCGCGCCCAGACATCGCGGAATCAGCGCATTCATGCCGACACCGGTCCCGACCGCGATCGCAATGATCACATTGAACAGCGGAAAAGCCAGCGAAACGGCCGTCAAAGCGTTTTCGCTGATCATCGCCACAAACATCGAATCGACAACGTTATACAGGGCTTGTATGAACATGGAAATCATCATCGGAAGCGACATCGAAACAAGGAGCCTGCCGATAGGCATGCTTCCCATCTTATCTTCGTGCCGGATAGAATCGGACATACACGTTGTCCTCCTGAATCATTTGTAAGGGCAAATGGTGGCGGATGCAACCTTTTAGAGAATATCATTATTTAAAATCCCTGTCAACGGAGCGGGAAGAATGCATGGTTTTTTTATGCTTCTACTATATATAAAAGGAATAATTTAGCGTTTGTCCTTTTACGCTGTTGAAAAACAATCCATAACATGGTATGTTTAGCACATGAAAGGATAAGCTTTTCAAGCGTATTAATTCGGAAAGGGAAGCACGGG
>JAAYJC010000081.1 GCA_012523085.1 Clostridiales bacterium | reverse complement strand
TTGGCAGCCCGATTGACAATGCCGTATTGTCCGTTGTGTTCCAACCGTTTCCGTCGCTAAAGCTCAACAACCGGTATTTTGATATGTCCGTTTTATCGGTTGTCGTAAACGACGCGGAGGCCGTTTTAAAGCCGATATCGGAAAAGTTAATCTCTTGCTCCTGATAGGATACTGTCATTGCATCCCGGTAAGCGCCGCTATAGTCAGAATAGGCTGTAACCGTTATGCTTTGGGGACCGCTTACATAGCTCAGGCTGTCCAAAGCACTTCCGGTTGCAAAACCCGTCAGCTCCGGATTCGGATTTCCATACCTTGCATAGTTGTCGTTTCCGGGATACGGGTACATGGCGGAATAGACTCTTGTTTCATTTTCCAGTACCGTGTCGTTTTCAGCCAGCTTGTCGGGGCCGGTCTTCTCCGCCTGATGATAATAAAACGGATTGGTATCTGTCGGCGTAAAGTAGATAAGGCAACTGTCCCCCGTCGGGTAATTACCCGCAGAAAGTCCCTCCATATCCATATTGAAGCTTACTCGAAAGGTTAAAGCGATCGGTGTTGCCAGAACCTGACTTTCCCCTTCGGGCGTATTGCATGGCAGCACCTTGGCCGGAATCTTCCATGTCATTAAACCGGTGTCCGATACGGTGACGGACAGCCGCAGAAGCTTTTCATTGTAGTTGGGATCCGATACCGGCGTATTGTAGATAAATTCGTTCCCGATCTTTTCCAGAGGATATGAATTGCCGTTCAATGTAACGGTCAGTGTATTGTTTTTCAGATAATAGCCGGTTCCGATCTGATATTTCATCCACAAAAATGACGCGTCGTCAAGAACATTGTTCACTTTTGTTTCATCAATAGGCGTATTGAAATTCATATCGGTGATGATTTTTGTCAGCGCTTCGGAAAGGCTTGCAGAGCTGTTTGACGCAGAATAGGCGCCGTTCGGATAATACCGCTGCATCAAAGCGGCGTTAGAGGCTGAAACCGTTCCCAGGGCTTGGTTCCACCTTTGATTAAACCCGTTTAATTTCGCGATGTTCGCATCCGAAGGGTTCATGGTAGCCGCCGCCTCATCATACATGCTGTCGCTTGTGCTCAGGCTGAATGGGATCGTATAGATTTCAAGATCGTCCATAATCGCTTTCAAATAAGCCGCCTGGGCGATTGTGCATGCCGCATAGTTTGTGTCGGATGTCGTACCATTGCCGCTTCTTCCGGTCGAACCTGTTCTCATCCCGTCAATATCACTGTAATAATAGGTCGGCGCGCCGTCCGACAGCAAAATAATGACCGGAATGGCTTCATCGTCGTTAGCGTTATTGAGCACATTATAAGCCGCAATCAGGCCCGCCTGAATATTCGTACCGCCGTAACTGCTGTTGCTTCTAAGCGAAATTCGGATACTGTCTACCGCGCCGCCGGTGTTTGAGGAACCACTCTGCTTAAGCTGCAGATCCTTTTCGGATAGCGCACGGTCTACCTGAGTTTCGGTCGCGAAGGTGATGATGGATATTTTGTTTCCGTTTCCATATAACGTGTCTATGGCGCCATTGGCCGCATTCACCATATTGGTCATGCGCGATCCTTCCATGCTGTTGGATACGTCAAGCAGCATCACGATATTAAACCGCTGTACGGTGGTCGTCGTGGTCACATACTGCTGCCCCAGCGCCGACAGGTTTACAATAAAATCTGTAGACGGTAAGGGCTCTGATGTTACACTGCTGTATGTAAAAATTTCTCCGTCCGATAAATCCGCCGGAAGCCGCGCAGGTACATTTTCAACGATCCCCTTCGACTGGATATCAAAGTCTTCTTGTTTCGCTGCGGCACTGAGCGGAGCTGACGCTAACACCAAAACCAGCGCGAGCATCAGCGCGATCGCTTTGTTCATTCTCTTTTTCATGTATTTTCTCCTCCTGATGAACCCGATGCGGATTCTGCTGTCAGCTATGTTTGTTCATTTCTCTCCAGCTGTTGATGATATATCTTGTGATCACGCCGACTTCCTTTTCACCGGCGCTGGTGGATATGTAGGTATATTCTTCCGCCCATAACGTCCCTGCCGCCATATAGCCCGGCGGCGAGAAGAAGCGCCGCGCAATCTTGCTGCCCAAAAGCGTGTCGTACCTTTCGGTTATTTTGTTGAATCCCATGACTTCTTTAATAGCGATCTCATCGTGTATAATCGTCACATTTGAATGAATTGTCAGGTCGCCAAGGCAGATAACCGAGCCGTAAAACGGTTCGGTTCCCGTCAGCGTCAGGTCACCGGTACAAAAGATGATGCCTTTATGATCTTTAATCCTATCGCCGCTCAGGTTAAGAGCCGTATCGCCTTCAAAATAGTAAAAATAACGGCTTTTGTCGTTTATACCGTATTCATCGTCCGTGAGGTCGGAAACGGTCAGCCCGTTTGTTCCGAAATACCTCGTTTTCGATTCAAAAACCTCGGGCAGAATATTTTCGCTGACATTGCTGTAATCATAGTAATTATTGAGGTTTTGGTCATTATTATACGACGATAAAAGCACCATTGAACCGTCGAGCATAACAACGCCGACGCCGAGTATATAATACTCGTCCGATTTTACGCTGACATTGCTGTTCAGGGCATCCGAATAATGCGCATCAAACCAGGCCGTTTTGTCCTCAATGCCGCCCTCATATAGATAATAGAATTCATCTGTTGTCAGATAATACGGTTCTGATCCATTGTCTTCCATTATATATACCTGAAAATACTCGCCCGCCTTTACGGAGATGCTCTCCGCCGTCTGATACCGCTTGCCGAGCAGGTCAAACATGTAAAAAGATGTACCCGGAATCACGAATTTTTCACCCAGCGATATGGTTCCGCCGAAAGGATAGGCGTTATTGATAACGGCCGAGCTTCCGTTCGGGTCTCCGTCAAGCGCGTCGGAATTCATGCCGATAAAGGTCCCTTCCACCGTTAAGTGTGTATTTGTCTGGCCGTCGTTTTGGATATCATCCTGCGTCCAGACATTGCCGTTTACCGTCAGGTAAGCATTCTGTGCAGCACCGCTTTCGATTGACAGGTTATTGCAGTATACGTTTCCGCCCAGACTGTCGTCAAATATATACGGTATTTTACCCTCCGGAACAATTCCCTCCGCAAAAACTTCGAATCCCCCGGATACCGAAGCGTCAAACCAGTAATTATTGTCAAAAATGAAATGTGTTTTCAAAGTTTGCGGATATCCGGAATCCGGATTATAGCGGTTCACCGTTATGCTGCTGTCACCTCCGCCGAGATGCAGATCCCCCGCGCTGTACACATTTCCGTTGATTATGACATCAGCGCCGCCATAGGCCATAATCCCGTCGCCGTTTCCTTCACTAATGCTAAACAGCGCGCCCTCCGGGTTTCGGTTTAAGGAAACAACATCGCCCGTTATTTCAGCGTCAATGCCGCTTGAAAACCTTATCCGACCTTGTACGGTAAGGGCATTTGCATATAGCGGATTTGCCTGAACAGCGTACAGCTTCGTCTGCTCGACGGCGTTAAAACTCGGTGCTTTAACCGTTACGGACACCCTGACCTTTTTAGCCGGCACGCCTATGTCCTCGGAAGCGGTAATCACAATGCCCGGCTTTTCGTTATTCATGCTTTGATAAAGCCCATCGAAGGTAGCATATGAATCGGCAGACAATTGCCAGGCATCTTTTTCGGTGAGCACCGTGATATTATACGGCGCATAAGGGTTTTCTTCTGCCGCCATTATGTCTATGCAGCTTTGTAAATGCCTGTCTATATAGGCAAAATAGACCGCCTGGAAAACCTGCGGTACAAAGGTCTCCATTTTAGCCCGGTATTCCTCCATCCTTGCATTAATGTCGACCGGTTCATCATCGTCTTCTTCCTCTATGTCTAAAAGGCTTTCAATCTGCACCCATTCATTATAAATCAAAGTCTGCAGGCTGCTGTTATTCCCCAAAAACAATCCGCTGAATCCGGGCGCGGTCTCTTCTTCAAAAAAGCAGTTTTGGATATAGCTTCTCGCCGCTCCTTCCGCTTCAGAGAGCACCCTCTGGTCAAGGTTGCCAAGTCTGTCCTGAGCCGCGTAATCCAGCCAGTAATACTCCTCAGACCAATCGCTGTAGTTCCGGCTCATCATGATATTGGCCCCGCTCAGCATAATCACGACAGAGCTGACAGCCATAAGGATAATCAGCGAAGAAAGCACCAGAATCAGTGCCGAACCTCTTTTGTTAAGTATTTTCTTCATGAGCTTTCCCCTTCTCCGATTGCGGATCGACTCACCTTCAGATACGGCTGCAATCTGCTCTGCTCAGCCCGGCAGGTATAACATCGTCGTATAATCGGCAATTACACTTCCGTCAGCCACTTTTGTTATCACAGCGTTTACATCTGTTTTGTTAAAATCCAATGTCTCAAAACGGACGGACATATAATTGATAACGACTTCACCTGCCAGCGTTTGTATCTTGACCTTATGCGGTAAATCGAAATCGCCGTAAATGTAAAAACCGATATCAATCCCGGTGGGGGACAGGTTTTTTACATTGAAGGTATAATCCGCGTTTTCGTTGCCCTCGATATC
>JAAYJC010000080.1 GCA_012523085.1 Clostridiales bacterium | reverse complement strand
TTTGTCTACAACTGAATTATACCAAATCAGGCTGATTGCTTCTATATATTTATAGTGATAATTTGGGTTTGCCGTGCCCGTTATCCCTTGCGAACACTATGTTTGTGGTGTTTTGCTCACGGCTAAAGAAACCAGTATAAGGAGGTGAATATATTGACAGATCAACGTGATTTGCGGCTGGCCGTGCTGATTGACGCCGATAATGCGCCGAGAAACTGCATCAAGGCGGTTATGGAGGAAATTGCAATATACGGTACGCCGACAGTCAAACGCATTTACGGAGACTGGACTTCTCCGAATGTGGGGAGCTGGAAAACGGCTCTTTTAGAAAACGCGATAACCCCGATCCAGCAATACGGTTATACGACCGGGAAAAACTCAACCGACTCGGCCATGATCATTGACGCTATGGATATTCTTTATTCCGGCAGGACCGATGGCTTTTGCATTGTTTCCAGCGACAGCGATTTTACGCGCCTGGCTATTCGGCTCAGGGAAGCGGGAATGAAAGTTATCGGAATAGGCGAAAAAAAGACCCCGGGCGCTTTTATTGTCGCCTGTGACAAGTTTATCTATATCGAGGTTATTCGCGCCGCTGCGGCCGAGCTGGAAAAGAGCGCTGCCAAAGCCGCCGCAAAGACCGAAAAGCAGGCCGCTTTGAATAAAAACAACGCAAAAAAGCCGACTGCGGTCAAAAAGAAGCAGGAAAACGGGAACGGCCACCACGCACCGGAGTCTTCAGCGCCCGTTGCCGCGCCGGAGGAAGCGCATACGGAAAACGGCGCGCACCGCGTACCGGATAATATCGTCAAGCTGATTGCCGCCTCGGTATCCGATATCGCAGACGAGGACGGATATGCTTTCATGGGTGAGCTCGGTAATCTGCTGCTGAAAAAGCAGCCGGATTTCGATCCGAGAAACTTCGGATTTACCAAGCTGACGCCGCTCATCCGCTCACTCGGCCGCTTCGAAGTGGATGTCCGCCAGACTGCGGACGCAAACATCAAGCATATTTATTTGCGGGATAAACAGGCATAATAACGAAAAAGTGCGAAGCAAGTTCGCGCTGAATCATCGTTTTTCTTGGCTTTTTATGCAGCCGCTTTGGCAAAGTACGGGTTAATCTATGTGGTCCGGTCGGGAGCCTTCGCACCTGTTGCCAAAACATCGATTGATATAAAAGAAGACTTCGGGGTAGGGTATGTTGGAAACATATGAAAAGATCACACTGGACAACGGCGTAAGAATTCTCTTTGAGAAAATCCCCTATGTCCGCTCGGCCAGCGCCGGAATATGGGTTGGAACAGGCTCCAGAAATGAAAAGGCGCATGAGTGCGGAGCTGCCCACTTTATCGAACACATGTTGTTCAAGGGCACAAGCACGCGGACATCCGCCGAAATCGCCGAGCAGATGGATGCCATAGGCGGGCAGACCAATGCCTTTACATCCAAGGAACAGACCTGCTTTTACGGTAAAGTGTTGGATACGCATCTGGATATTTTGCTTGATGTTCTCAGCGACATGTTTTTTGAATCCTGTTTTAGCGAAAGCGACGTCATTTCTGAACGGGGCGTCATCTTAGAGGAAATCGACATGTATAAGGATACGCCTGAGGATCTGGTGTCCGAAAGGCTGTTTTCCGCGATTTACAAGGGAAATCCGCTGAGCCGGTCAATACTCGGTACGCCGGCGACCTTAGGCAGAATGAACGGCGGATTATTAAAATCATATATGTCCCGGCACTATCTGGCGGGCAGTGTCGTCTTCGCTTTATCCGGCAGCTTCAGTGAGGATAATATCGCATACATCAAGGATCGGTTTTCAGAAATGAAACCCGGCGCGGAAAGCGTTGCGAAGGCGGCCGCCTATCAGCCGTCGTTTACGGTAAAGAAAAAGAAGATTGAACAAAACCATCTTTGCTTTGCATTTCCGGCCTGCTCTTTCAGGGACGACCGCCGATACGCCTTTCAGCTTCTGAGCAGTATTCTGGGCGGGGGCATGTCTTCCCGTCTTTTCCAGACATTGAGAGAAAAGCTCGGTCTGTGTTATTCAGTCTATTCCTTTGTGGCCGGCCATAACGATACCGGTGTGTTCGGAATCAGCACCGCACTGGGTCAGGAAACCGAGAAAGCGGCAATTTCCGCTATCCTGGACGAGGTCGAAAAACTAAGAGACAGCGGCGTCGCCGAAGAAGAGCTGATTCGTGCGCGCGAACAGGTTAAAGCCAATGTCATATTGGGTCTTGAATCCACCAGCGCGCGTATGCACCGGCTTGGTAAAAACGAGCTCTGCTTTGGCTCGGTCCCTTCTGCCGAAGACATTATCCGTGCATATAACGCGGTAACATGCGAGGACATCATCGGCATCGCGAGAGAAACCTTTGACTTTTCCGATCTGTCCCTTTCCGCTGTCGGAAAAGTCGGAACCGCGGAAGAATACCGGTCGATGACGCTCCGGTAACAGGGTATCCCACAGCCTGCTTAAATTCAACAAAAGCCGTAATATTTTACAAGATTACCGATTTATTTCTGTCCCGCTCTTGAATTACAAACCGCCTCATGATAAAGTTTTATCCGGAGCAAATAAGCAAAGACCCAAGTATGTGATGAGGTGTGATTGCGATGCTGACTGAAAAAGATAACTATATGCGGATCATGCGCGGTGAAATGCCGGAATTTGTCCCCGTTTTTAATTATGCCGGGTTGGTTATTCCATCCATCATCAATCAGAACAGAAAATCCGACATGAGCGGATTTGACTGCTTCGGCGTTGAGTTTGTGCCGACGGCGGACGGCATCGGCGCTGTGCCTGCGCCCGGTAAATTCATGATCAACGATATCACGAAGTGGCGTGACATCGTAACTCTGCCCGATCTTTCCAATGTTGACTGGGAAGCGATGGCAAAAAAGGATCTTGAGAAAATCGACAGAAGCAAAGCCTTTGTTATGGGTAACTACATAACGGGCTTTTTTCAAACGCTGATCAATTACATGGGCTTTACCGAAGGTCTCTGCGCCTGTTCCGAAGAACCCGAAGAGGTCATCGCTTTGATGGAATGGGTCACCGATTTCTATATGATCATCGGAAAGAATATGATCAAGTATTATAAACCCGACATGGTATGGCTGCCTGATGATGTCGCAACCGCGCGCAGCCCGTTTATTTCGCTTACGATGTTCAGAGAGCTGTTTTCTCCCTATTGGCGGAAATATGTGGAGCTGTTTCTGGACGCGGGAATTCCGACACAGCTTCATTGCTGCGGACAGTGCGAAATTTTGATTCAGGATTGGATCGATATGGGTATCACGGCCTGGGATCCCGTCCAGACGGCAAATGATATTGATGCCATCAAGACTAAATACGGACGCAAGCTTGCCTTGGTGGGCGGATTTGACGCATCCGGCCGCGTTGCAGACCCGGACGCAACCGAGGAGGAAATCAGATCTGAGGTCAGAAAATACGCCGACCGGCTTGCGCCCGACGGCGGATTTGTCTTCAGCGCAAGCGTATCCGGCCCGTTTGACCAGCGGGAACACCAAAAACGCAACGCATGGATTATGGACGAATACAAAAATTACGTCAGAGACTATTACCAAACCATACCGGCGATAAAATAATGTCCACTGTTGATTGTCTCTCTGAATGGATTTGGCCGCCAAATATGACGGCGGCCATTTGCTCCTCAGCGCGAAACAAGTTTCGCGCAATCAATTTTTCCTGACTATTTGTGCTGCTCATATTGACCGTTTCCTGCAAACAGCAGCCAGTCGGTTCATCATAGAATCATATTCTGTCATAGACAGCATTATTTTCAACCGGATAATCCAACGGCAGGGAAGCTTCCCGTATGAGGAAGCCTCTCTGCCGTTGGGGTTCTATTATACTGATATCAGTCTTCGGCTTTTTCCGGATCGGCTAGGATTAAGGCGATTTCTTCGTATTCGTCTACAGAGCGCACACTGTTTCTGGAGGACAGTTCATAAATCTGCATCTCTTCGCTACGCTTATTTAACAGCACTATGTATTCTTCTCCCTGTTTTACCGTATCAGCAAAGAAGACAACCAATATCCCTCCGGTCATTTCTGCATCATTATACACCCCTGTAATTGGTTCTGTGATCTGACAAATATAGGTGCAGGACGGCGCTGTCCTACCTATCATATACAGTTCATATTCTATTTTGGCTATTAATATACGGCCCGGTGTATGTTGCATAAAAAACTTCAGTCGCCTTTATCAATTGCTCTTCCATATCTATAAAAGAAATATCCCCTTCAAATGATGCGTTAAAATCATTTGTAGTTGAGGGGTACGTCGGTATATGAGATGCTTTGTGATCGGAGCACCCACTAAGTAATAATAGCCCTCGTGATTTTTATATTTTCGGTCATATACATTCCCCAGGATTTTTCTATGAGCTCACCGCATACCCTCACTTCAACCAGAGCTCTGCAAGTTGTGATTAACGGTGATTCATCAGGATCCCTCCACCCTCATCTATACAGTCTACCGTGAAATGGTATGCTGTGATGTCTTTAATCCGGCCACTCCCTCCGTCCTCGTCTGAGGGGTGTAATTTAGATGAACTCCGATGGGCTTAGGACGAACTGATGTCTGCAATACAATAGTCGTTTACCTCAATTTGATTGGTTCCGTCGATTTCACCAGCCGTTTTCTTTCGTAATCTCCTTCATCTCTTTTTCAAAGTTGCGTACCGTGTAGCCGGAATAGACGTCCACAAACGCGTCCGAGGTCAGCGATAGGACATATCCGTCCTCCGTCATGTAAAAGGTGGCCATGTCTGCCGATTCATATACATTTTCAGAACCAATATGCTCTTTTTTTAGTCTTGTGGTTTCGGTCGTAAAGCATATAAACTCGGCACCAAGCTTTATTGCTTCCTTTCCAAAAAAACAGTCTGCAGCATAACATAGAAAAAACTCTTCTCCGGCAAACGAAAAATCCTCTTTCGAACTGACCACCTTCAGGATTTTGACCGGGATATAATAAGCCACGATGGTTGATTTAAATCCATTTACATCTTCAGTCATATTCATTTCCCAAGACTTTTCGATGATTTCCCCAGTTACCTTAAGTTCGACTAAGGCGCTTGAAGCGGTGATCAATGGTGATTTTTCAATACTTCTTATTGTGCCATATTGTTCATTCCGTTGTTTTCATAATAAGGATATTGATTACGTAAAGAAGCAGCATCTATGTTTTTTGGTACCATAATAGGTTTACTGATAAAAAATGCTACTATTAAAACAATGAAAACAATAATGGGAATGAAAATTCGCTTATTCATGATTTACATCTCCTCTAATACTTTAATGAAAATTGCTTTATGTCAAAAGGCTGTAGTACATAATAAACCGGGTCGCCTTGTATCATTATTGAATTTGTTGTTGTTACATGACCAAATCTTAGAGCATGACCAATTTCATGACCAATAATTGCTGTTTTTTCATTCTCACTTAAGCTAGAAAAATAGGATGAATATTCAGGAGGATTGTAAATTATTATAGCTGATTGAATATACTGAGTACGTGTCTGATAATTTTGAGGAGTCATTTCAAAACCATTTGAATCGAATAGGATGGTTCTTGCAAAAGTATATGGTGCAGATTGTGCCCCCACTTTCTCAATCCAATACTCTTCAGTCGGAGCCATGTGGCAAATGTTTCCTGGTGTAGTTGGCATTGATGTAAGTACTATGTTTTCATATTCAACCTCCTCACATAGAAATCGTTTCATCCCCTCAGGCCGTTCAGATATGTCTCAAGAATTAAAGATGCCGCAACGGCGTCAATCGAGGCCTTGCGTTTCCTGCCGCGCCTGCCCGCTTCCGTTAAAATTCTGTGCGCATCGACGGTCGTGCGCCTTTCGTCTTGTAATACCACGTCCAGCGCACAGCGTTTTTTCATCATGCTGGCAAGCATAGCGCTTTTTTCGGCCCGCGGCCCCCGGGTTCCGTCCATATTGATAGGATAACCTAAAACAATAACGGAGACGCCGCGGCTCAAAGCCAGCTCACACAGCCTGTCCGCCAGTATCTCCGCGTTCCACTCGCTTATAACCAGCGCCTCTCCGGTAATGCTGCCGCTCGGGTCGGATATCGCCACACCTGTTCTGGCATCGCCGTAGTCAACAGCCATAACTTTCATATTCACGCTCACCCATTCTTTCGGTAGGATTAGGCCTAATAATGCGTTAGCCTATGCTTGAGTATAGCATATTTTCTTAATTGTTAAAATATTCGAAACACATAGCCGGATATGTTGAAAAAGGCCGCAAATATGATATAATTTAACGTTGTTATAACATGCATTACATTGTTGGAGGTAGATGATTTGGCAAAGAAGCAGTTTAAAACAGAGTCAAAGCGACTGTTGGAGCTTATGATTAACTCCATATATACTCACAAGGAAATATTCCTGCGTGAAATCGTTTCCAATGCCAGCGACGCGCTGGACAAGCTGTGTTATCTGGCGCTGACCGACGATAAGGTCGGTATGAGCCGCGCTGATTTTTTCATCCGGATAAAATCGGACAAAGAAGCGCGTACCGTTACCGTGTCGGATAACGGCATCGGAATGACTGCCGGGGAGCTTGAGAAAAATCTCGGCGTCATTGCCAGAAGCGGCTCTTTGGAGTTTAAAAGCGGAATGGAGGGGCAGCAGGCAGCCGAAGGCGACATTGATATCATCGGTCAGTTCGGCGTAGGCTTTTATTCAGCCTTCATGGTCTCCGATACTGTCGAGGTCATATCAAGAGCCTACGGACAAAACGACGCCGCAAAGTGGGTTTCCTCGGGTGTCGACGGCTACACGATAACAGCCTACGAAAAGGAAACTGTCGGAACGGATATCATCATGCATATCAAACCCGATACGGATGAGGAAAACTACGGCGAATTTCTGGAGCCCTACAGGCTTCGTCAGCTTATTAAAAAATACTCGGACTACATTCGTTATCCGATCATCATGGATGTAGAAAAAACCCGCTCGGTGGAGACCGATGAGGTGGACGAGGACGGTAATAAGAAAACCAAATATGAAAGCTATAACGAGGAAGAGACCGTCAACAGCATGGTCCCGATCTGGCAGCGCGGGAAAAGCGAGGTCAGCGACGAGGAGTGCATCGCTTTTTATAAAGAAAAGTATTACGATGCCGACGATCCCGTCAGAATAATCCGCATCAGCGCCGAGGGCGCCGCGGTAAGCTATAAGGCTCTTTTATTCATCCCGAAAAAGGCGCCATATAATTACTACACGAGGGATTATGAGGCCGGACTTCAGTTGTATACGAGCGGCGTCATGATCATGGAAAAATGCGCCGACCTGCTGCCGGAATGCTTCCGGTTTGTAAGGGGCGTCGTGGATTCCCAGGACCTTTCGCTTAATATTTCAAGGGAAATGCTGCAGCATGACAGGCAGCTGAAAACCATTGCAACGAATATTGAGAAAAAGATCAAGAGCGAGCTGAAAAAACTCATGACCGACGACCTTTCGCTGTACAAGGAATTCTATCAAAGCTTCGGGCTGCAGCTCAAATACGGAATCCTCGGCGGTTACGGCATGAAAAAGGATCTGCTTTCCGACTTGCTTTTGTTCCACTCGTCCAACGAAAACGACATGGTTTCTCTTTCGGATTATGTTTCGAAAATGCCGGAAGAGCAAAAGTTTATCTATTACGCCTGCGGCGACAGCATAGCGCGTCTGGACAAGCTTCCGCAAACCGAGCCGGTAAAGGAAAAGGGTTTCAGCATCTTGTATCTTACCGAGGAACCCGACGAGTTTGTGGTCAGCATGCTGGGTGAATTTGATAAGAAAACCTTTAAGTCCGTTAATTCCGACGATCTGGGTCTCGAATCCGAAGAAAGCAAGGAAGAAACGGAAAAACAGGAAACCGAAAACAAAGAGCTTCTGGACTTTGTCAGGGACAGCCTGAACGGAAATGTCGCGGCGGTCAAACTCTCGCACAAGCTCAAGAGCCATCCGGTCTGCCTGTCCGCTCAGGGCACGATCTCTCTGGAAATGGAAAAATACTTCAGCTCGCTTCCCGGCGGAGGCGAAAAGATGAAAGCGGAGCGCGTTTTGGAGCTCAATGCAAACCACAAAACCTTTAACGCCTTGAAAATGGCCTTCATGCGGGACAAGGACAAGGCCGCAAAATACGCTAAACTTCTGTATTTTCAGGCACTGCTGATTGCGGGTACCGATATCCCGGACCCCGGCGAGTATGCAGGGCTGGTGGACGAACTGATCGTTTGACAGTATAATACGGTTCCTCTATTAAATCGAAGAACAGTAAAAAAAAGGCGGGGGGGCAAAGCCCCCCGCCTTTTTTTACATAATAATTAATGTCCACTGAACAAACAATTTAAAACGCTGTCAAAGTATTGCAGTTGTTGCGTTTTTGAATTGTTCAGCAGGCATTAATTCCGTTGATCTGCATATTTTTTGAAATCAGTATTAGAGTGCATATATTTTTTTGCCATGTCAATCCTATAAAATGCGACAATATATTAATGTTTTTTTGTATTTCGAAAGATAGCTGCGTTTGTCAACTTTATTTAACAAGGGAGTATAGCGTGAAAAACCTTTCACGCACGGAAGAAATCGATTTGGCCGCCAAATATGACAGCGGCCATTTGTTCAATCGATTTTTCCTGACTATTTGTGCTGCCGCTTCGCAGCAGAATGGAGGTTTTTATGTTTAAAAAGCTGTTTGAGCCCATTTCTATCGGTAAACTAAACCTTAAAAACCGTTTGGTCATCGGACCAATGGAAGTTCTTTATTGTACTGAAAACGGTACTGTTACCGACCGTTATTTAAAATATGTGGAAGCCCGGGCAAAAGGCGGGTGGGGCTTGATTATCTGCGAAGCTCAGGCGGTTACGGAAGATGCAAGAGCTTTTGACCACTGTTCCGGTATGTGGATGGACGAGCAAATAGAGGGTGCAAGCAGGGTTGCCGAAGTAGCCCATAAACAAGGTGCAAAAATAGCGGTTCAGCTTATTCACGGCGGTCGCCAAACTATTGCCACGGGAGCACCGGTTGTAGGGCCTTCTCCGATCAAAGACCCTACTTTGGTTAATACGCCAAGAGAACTGACCGTTGCGGAGATCAGGGACATCGTCAGCGCGTTTGGCGATGCTGCCCTGCGTGTAAAGAAAGCCGGGTATGATGCTGTTGAAATACATGGCGCCCATGGCTATCTTATTCAGGAATTTACTTCTCCTTATTCTAACAAAAGAACCGATGAATATGGCGGGAATTTGGTTAACAGGGCACGTTTTCCGGTTGAAATCATAAAAGATGTTCGCAAGAAGGTAGGCGATGATTTTCCTGTCATCTATAGAATGTCTACAACCGAGCTGTTGCCTGAAGGCGAGGGACTCACAATCGCCGATTCCCGTGCCTTAGCAAGAATGTTTGAAGCCGCCGGCGCTAATATTCTACATTGCTCCGTAGGAAATTATACGACCATTCGCTACATGCTCCCTCCCGCTGCTGTTGCACATGGTTTTTCAGTAAACTATGCGGAAGAAATACGCAAAGCGGTTTCTGTCCCGGTAATCACGGTGGGCAGGTTTAATGATCCTTTTATTGCCGAGGCTACTTTGGAGAACAATAAAGCAGATATGATATGTATGGCACGCGGTTCGCTGGCTGATCCTGAATTTCCCAACAAAGCTAAGGAAGGCAAGATAGATGATATAATTCACTGCATAGGCTGTCAGGGTTGCGTTTCACAGCTTTATAAGCTAGAACCCATCAAGTGCACCGTTAACCCCATAACAGGCCGTGAAGGCGAATACGTTAATGTACCGGCCGACATCAAAAAGAAGGTGTTGGTTATCGGCGGCGGAATAGCCGGAATGGAAGCGGCAATTGCTGCTGCCGGCCGCGGATACGAGGTGACCTTGTTCGAAAAAGATGACAGACTCGGCGGTCAATGGCTTCTTGCGGCTGTCCCGCCCTACAAGCAGGAACTGGCAACGTTTACCGTCTGGCAAAAACGCCAGCTTGATAAGCTGGGTGTAAAGGTGCATTTGAATACTGCTTTCGATGAGAAAATGATAGAATCGGAAAAGCCCGACGCTGTCATACTTGCTACCGGCGCAATACCTTTTATACCGAATATTCCCGGTATTGACGGAGATAATGTTTATCATGCAAATGATGTTCTGTCCGGCAAAAAATTAGTCGGTGATAGTGTCGCGGTTATTGGCGGCGGTGAAGTCGGCGTCGAAACAGCATCTTTTGTTGCCTCTCTTCAAAGCAAGGTTGCAATCTTCGAGATGTTGGATGCCCTCTCCCCTGAAGGCGAAAGCTCGGTTAATTATTTTCAGTTTGAATATCTTGAGAAACGAAAAGTACAGATTTTTACAAAGACTAAGGTTGTCGAAATTAAGAAAGACGCTATCGTTTATGAAAAAGAAAAAGAAACTTACGCGTTCAAGGGTGTTAAGGATGTTGTCATTGCTCTTGGATCCAAGCCGGAGAGCTCACTGAAAGAAAAGCTGGAAGGCAAGGTGAAGAACCTGGTTGTCGTTGGCGATGCCTTGAAAATCGGACAGGGTATGGAAGCCGTAGAGGCCGGGTTCAAGGCCGGGTATTATATCTAAAGATATATTAAGCTATTACAAATAAAAACCTCGTTCCTATACCCGCACAGGGTATGGCAGCGAGGTCTGTTTATATTGGATGACAAAATACAGTTCTTGAACTGAGTCGAAGAACTGTTTTAATATTGCCAAACTATGCACAACATGGTTATTTTTATTCTTTTATGTTATATTATCACTAACATTAATGCAGAAGAGGGAATGCTTTGGAATTAACCGTTTGGGAGCTCCATGACAGACGAGAAAAATTCATTGCGGCTATGGCGGCTGAAAAGCCGGACTGGGAGACCGCTTTAATCGTCGGCAAGGTCAATCTGTACTATTTCACCGGTACGATCCAGGACGCTCTGCTGATTATCAGGAAAGACGGCAGCTTTTCGTATTACATCAAACGCAGCTTTGAGCGGGCGCTGGAGGAATCGCCTTTATCCGGAATCAGGCAAATGCACAGCTACCGTCAGGCCGCAGAAAGCGAGGACCGACCTTTCGGGAACACCTATATCGAGGGTGATATATTGACCTATACGGTCCTCGAGCGGCTGAAAAAAAGCTTTAATATGCGCGTCTCGGGCACGCTTGACAGCATCGTGATGAACGTCCGCTCGGTCAAATCGGCCTATGAGCTGTATTATATGCAACAGGCGGGCGACAAGCACCGTATCTTGATGGAGGAGGCAATCCCGGGGCTTTTGCGGGAGGGCATGTCCGAGCAGGCGTTTGTCGGAGAGGTGGCCAATCAGGTTTTTAAGCTCGGATATCACGGCTACACGCGCTTTTCGCGGTTTCAGTCCGAGATGATGATCGGCCAGTTCGCCTTCGGGACAAACTCTCTGGTTCCGACAAACTTTGACGGACCGGGCGGTTCGCGCGGTTACGGCGCGGCGATGCCTGTTGCGGGCAGTCCTCATAAACTGCTCAAAAAAGGTGATCTGGTCTTTGTGGACATCGGCTTCGGGATTAACGGGTATAACAGCGACAAAACACAGGTTTACAGCTTCGGAGCCAAACCGTCGCCAGCGGCCTCAGCCGCACATCAGACCTGTATCGATGTGCAGATGAGAACCGCGGAACGTTTGCGTCCGGGCGAGGTGCCATCCAAAATCTATACAGATATCATGGACCGGCTAGACGATAAGCAGAAAATCAATTTCCTGGGGTATAAAAACCGTCAGGTTAGATTTCTTGGGCATGGAATCGGTCTAAATGTGGATGAGACGCCTGTGATTGCCCAGGGCTTTGACCGTCCGCTTGCAGAAAACATGGTCATAGCGCTTGAGCCGAAAAAAGGTGTCGAGGGAGAGGGCATGGTCGGCGTTGAGGATACCTATATCGTAACGCCCGACGGCGGCAGATGCATCACGGGCGGCCCGAGGGAGATCATTGTCGTTTGATTGGCATTTAAAAAGTAAAGGTGGGGGCGTATGACGGATTATGTCAAAACCATCAGAAAACGCGTCGGGCACGATCTTATTTTGCTGTGCGGGGCGAGTGTCATTGTCGTCAACGATAGCAATCAGATTTTGCTGCAGCTGAGAAAAGACAATGCCTGCTGGTGTTATGCCGGCGGGAGTGTGGAGCCGGACGAGCCGGTTGAAGAGGCGGCAAGGCGCGAACTTTATGAGGAAACGGGACTGAGCGCGTTAAAGCTTTCATTATACGGCGTGTTTTCGGGACCCGGGCAGCATTATGTCTATCCGAACAATGACGAGGTTTCCATTATTGATATTGTTTATGTCTGCAGCGATTATACCGGGCAACTAAAGCCGGATGCGGACGAGGTTTCATCTTTGCGTTTCTTTGACCCCGGCTGCCTGCCGGAAAATCTATCACCTCCGGCGGACGCCATTCTCAGGCAATTCGCGTCAGAGCTCCTTTCACCGAAAATAACGATAAAACCTATCGATTTATCCATAAGGGAGCTTGTTACCGCTTTTATCATCAAACACTGGTATTCGGATACCATGATGATTCGCGGCGAAAAAATAGATATGACCGCTGTTGACGGCTTCGCGGCTTTCGATGAGGCCGGACATGAAATCAAAGGACTTATCACGTATATCATCAGAAACGACATCTGCGAGATTACTTCATTGGACAGTGTTCAAGAAAAAAAGGGTATTGGTACGGCGCTTATCGAAACGGTTTCGGAATCGGCAAAAAAAGCCGGATGCAGGCTGCTCCGGCTTCTCACGACCAATGACAACCTCAACGCAATCGGCTTTTACCAGAAACGCGGCTTCGAGCTTATGGGCATCAACCGCGGCGCGATCGATTATGAGCGTCTGACAAAGCCTGAAATCCCCCTTGTCGGCCAGAATAATATCCCCATACATCATGAAATTGAATTTGCCATGATGCTGTAGGGATTTTACGCATGCCGGATTCAGCTTTGTCCTATATCACTTGAAGTCGCTAAGACGCATCATGATATCAGCAGGCATTGGGGTTTTTTTATACCGTAACGGACGAATTTCATCAGCCGTTTGTTAAAGGCCGAAGCGGTCAGCTTACCTCTTTATTGGTTCATAATATGTGAAATGAGCGCCTTCGGAATATCGGCAAGACCGGCCTGCCTGATAACGGCTCCGTACTCGTACGCTTTCTTCGGCATCCCGTAAACGACGCTGCTCGCCTCGTCCTGACCGATGGTATAGGCGCCTTTTTGCCGCATTTGAAGGAGCCCCTGCGCGCCGTCCGCACCCATTCCGGTCAAAATGATGCCGACAGACCGCTTTCCCGCTTCATTGGCGACCGATTTAAATAATACATCCACTGACGGACAGTGACCGCTTACTTTATCCGTACCGCCCAAAACAGTGAAATAGGTCGATCCGCGCTTTTTGACGGTCAGATGCCGGTCGCCCGGTGCAATATAGATACAGCGCGGTTTTATCAGCTCATTGTCGCCTGCTTCGGCCACAGTAAAAGGGAGTTCCTTATTGAGCCGCTCCGCGTACATTTTAGTGAATACCGGCGGCATATGCTGTACCACCACGATACCGGGTATATTTTCGGGCAGAAGACGAAAAAGCTGCGCGAGCGCTTCAGTCCCGCCTGTCGAAGCGCCGATAGCGATCAGATACTTCATCATTCGGGTATCGGAATCCGGCACGGCGGCCGGTTGATTTTCAGAGCCCGGTTTTATGTCACCCGGTTTCTTCAGCGGCCCGATTGCTAAAATCCGGGCTAAAATGCTCTCCGCAAGAGCTTTCTTCGATCCTCCGGATTTGTTCAGCCTGATAATCTCAATCTTTGCGTCCTGCGGCACCTTGTGGACATACGATTCATCGGTAATCAAAAGAATACGCGAATACACGCCCCGCAAAATATGGCTTACGCTGCGCAGTTCTCTTTCTCCAAAAACCGGTGCGAAAATCACCGTAATATCCGGAGAGTAGGTGATGACCTGCCTCCATAAAGTCTCCGGCGGATCCCCGATCTCTATCAGATGAATGCCCGGATCGGCGGAGATTACCTCCGCCGCCTCGGGGAGTGTTTGAGCGGCCGGCTGTGCCAGCACCACTCTTAATGTTTTTTTATTCGGCATATCATGCTCCATGCGCCGGTTTGCGAACCGTCGTAAGCCCGGCATCCGCCGGTGTCTGCCCGTATTCGAGCTTATTGTTTTTTATAAATAGAAGGCGACATCTGAACAAAATTGCTGTTGACGCCCGACAAAGTCTCGCTCAGACCGATGAACAAATAACCGCCCGGTTCTAAAACCTCATAAAATTTCGCGGCAAGCTCGGCTTTTGTTTTGTCTTTGAAATAAATCATGACGTTACGGCAGAAAATAATATGAAATTTCCGTCTGAACATATGGAAGCTGCCCATCAGATTGAACTGGCTGAAAATCACTTCTTTTGCGAGAAAGGGCTTTATCTTCCACCGGCCGTGATCCGCCGCCATGAAATATCGGTCTTTCCATCCCGGCGGCAGACGCTCCAGATGATCCCGGGGATAGATGCCCTCTTTTGCCGCAGCCAGTACCTTCGGTGAGATGTCGGTGGCCAGAATTGTCGTATCCCATCCTTTTTTCGAAAGACCGAAAAACTCATCCAGCATCATCGCAATCGTATACGGTTCTTCGCCCGACGAACAGCCCGCGCTCCATGTGCGCAGATCACGGTCTTTAATCTTCTTGACCCATTCAGGCAGCGCTGTCTGCGTCATAAACCGGTAATGGGCCTCTTCTCGCATGAAATAGGTATAGTTGGTCGTCAGTCTCGAAATCAGGCTGTCAATCTTCACCCCGCTTTTGTCGCTGAATACATCATCCAGATAATCGGTGAAATTATCAAATCCGGCCAGCGTAACCGTATTGCTCAGGCGACCCTCGATTAAAATGCGCTTTTTTTCGAGATTCAGTCCGAAATTATTCTGCATATAGCTTTTCAACCGATGAAAATCGCTGTCATCAATGTTCAAGACCCTGCCACCCTTCAGAGCGGGTTTTGTCATTTAGAAACCGGCTAATAATCATTTACCTCAAATATCCTGTTGATATCTATAATCTGCCTGACATCGTCACCGGAAACGCCTATTGCTTTAATAAAGCTGTGGCTGATCGATTCGCTGCCGAGCTTGGGGGGCGGCTGGATGTCGTTGTCGCCTATTTCCATAACCTCCTGAACCTCGTCAACAATGATGCCGATATCAGCGCCGTCCATACTCAGCACGATGATACACGTTCTGTCGGTATAGGCAATTTCATCATAACCGAAACGCAGGCGCATGTCGATAACGGGTACGATCGTACCGCGTAGATTGGTGATTCCTTTGACATACGCATGTGTTTTCGGAACGGGCGTCATTTCCTGGACCTCGATAATTTCGGTTACATAGCTGATCTCAATGCCATAATCGCCGTCTTTAATCGAAAAACACATATATTTCCCGCGCATCGAATCCTCGTCAATAATTTCTGTTGAGACGTACGCCTGCACTGCCATCACTCTTTCTTTAATCATTATAAAACTGTTTATGCAAAGTAACCGTTTGACCCTGTTATAACAGCATATCCAGTATCAGCCCTCTGATATCGTCGATCTTGCCGGCGATTGCAATATTCTCCGCCTGCGCGCTGAGTACATCCTTTGCCAGGGCGTCAAGTTTTTCATCAATTGTTTTAATCACCGCTATATATTTGTGCCGTCCGCCGGACCGGTATGAGCTTTCTTTCGTAAATGCGTATCCGTTGCTCACAATTTCCTCAATGAACGCCCTGATCAGCTTTCTATACTGCTCATATTCCCTGATATCGGCTTTTGCGGCAAGCTTTGCTCCCTGATCGTCTATCTCCTTTGACAAAAACTGCAAATGCTCCCGGTGTTTCTGAGTCGATAAGTCGGTCAGGGTCCTTTTGAAGACCTGTGGTTTATAGGCCGGATTTCCCTGCACCCCTATGTCATGGGTACTCTTAATGCCGTCCTCCGATCGTTTAATGGTCTGAATTTTCACGGGTCGGTCATTCCTTTTAGCTCGATTGGTGAATCATTTCCTGTCGTCGAAGAAAACAGGATCGCTGAAAAATTCGTCTCCATTATACCGCTTGATGCTCTTCCTGCTTATGCTTACCTGCCTTGCCTTTGACCCGTACAGGTTCATTTTCGTCATTGCCGCTTTCCTGTTTTGAATGTCGATTTTTTGCGTGTCGGCAAGAATAGCGCGAATGCTTTGAAGAAGGTTTTCTATTTCCGCGGTTCTTATATCGTTTTTTTCCGCCTGAAACTTAACCTGATTATGCAGCTGCAGATAAGGTTTTACCTTTTCCTGCAGCTTGTTTATTTCATCGATAACAGACTGACGCTTCCTTATATTCTCAATGAGACGGTCGGTGTCGTCGGTATCTATTATCCCGGTCTGTTCCCGGGTCAGGCTCTGATATGTTTTTGCCCGGGCTTCCGTTTCTATCAAAGCAGCGCATATGTCCTTAAATGTCTCATCAGTGCGTTTAATCATGGCGACCGTCCGTTCCGCCGCTTCAAACAGCAGCTGTTTTAGGGGGTTCAGACTATCCAACGGTCTTTTTCAAAGTCCGTGGTCTTTTTCAAAGTCCGTGGTCTTTTTCAAAACCCGTGGTCTTTTATCAAAAGCCGCGTCTCAACGGGCGCGGCCTTTGACGAATTGTTCATCGCTTTGCAAAGCGAGCTTGCTTCTTTGAATATCCGCAACCTCCCTCCAGGTTTCTTTGAGCGAATCGACAATTTCCATCAGGTCCGGGATCAGATCGGCGTCCTTTTTTGCGTTGATTTCCTCCAGGGTGCGTAACATGAAATCATAAAGCGCGAAAAGATCGTTTGATATCGGAAAGCCGAAATCCAGTGAATTGATCAGCTCGGATACAATATCCTGCGCGTTAATCAGCTTTTTGTGCGCCGTTTCCATATTCTTGTTTTTTATTGCCATCTGCGTCAGCAGCAAGTCTTTTTTTAGCCCGTCATACAGCATGACGATCAATTCAATCGGACTTGCCGTCAAAACACCCTGCTTGCGGTACACATCATTTATGTTTGCCATCATTAAAGGCTGCATTGAACTACTCCTTTATTTCATTCGGTTCGGACAGTCCGCTATTTACTTTCCTGTGGGGAGTAAAAGGCTTGAAAGCCAGTTGCTCTGCGCCTGTAGGTTAGACATCGCGGTTTCCATGGCGGCAAATTTCTTGTAGTATCTCTCTTCCATTTCAAACATTTTGTCTTCCATTGTATCGATCTTATTCGTGAGCTTCCGCAATGAATCTTCTATCGTTTCCCGTGCTGTGCCGGATCTTTTGTCATAGCTTGCCATAATATTGCTGATGCGCGTCAAAAGGCCGTTCTCACGATAGCAAACCGCCGCGTCATCGGATTTAGAGATGTTTGTAAAAATGGACATGACCTGCTGTGAATCCTTTTCCAAAGCTTTTCTCAGCACAGTGTCGTCCACGACGATCTGCCCCTTGTTTCTCCAGTCTCCTGTCTTAATCCCGATTTGGGCGGGCGCTACTCCCGCGTCCTCCACCGTCTCATAAAACGCTTTTCGAAGACTGTCAAGCATGCCTCTGATTGCAGAATCGTTATACAGAAGGCCTTTTTTAGCAATGCCTTCCCATTTCTCGATCTGCTCTTTGGTCATCAAAGACTTCTCTTCTTCCGTAAGCGGCGCATAACTGCGTTCACCGGCTGATTTGCGTTCAATAAGCAGACCATCCAACTTCGAGACAAGCTTGTTGTAGTTGTCGATAAAGGACTTGATTTTATTTACCGCCTCGTCAACATTTTGAGTCAGACTGAAGCGAATGGTATCTCCCTCGCCGGTTTCTTCGTTTAATGTATAGGATATCCCGTCAATCGTGAAGCTGTTGGACGAACGCTCTACCTCAATATCGTCTATGATCACAATGGCATTTTCTCCGTTTTGGATCGTGCCGGTACCAATTTTAAAAGCGCCTGATTCCCCAAAGGCATTGCCGGTCAGATTTTCAATTGTAATCGCAGTATCCGCTCCGGTCTCCTTGGTCATGAGGGTTATTTTATCCGTAAGGCGGCTGTAGTTCATGATGACGCCCGCCTTGGTGTTGGAATTCACCGTGTTGATGACCTTTTGCAGCGAATCGGTTTCGTTAAATGTAAATGTTTCCCCGTTGATTGCAAACGAGATCTGCCCTTCTTCAAATAAAAGGTCGGTGGAGAAATTCAGGTTCTTCAGCATTGCCGAATTGCTTTCGGAAAGCTGCCCGTCTTCCGAAACGCCGGTACTGCTGACAGCCTTCGACGCTTCAGCCAGGTTAACCACACGATTAATCGTATGGCTGCCCATCATGGCGGTGGCATTTGCCGTGACGGAAACCGCACTCTCTTTTACCCCGTATGCGGTGACGTCATACACATTGTAGACACCGGCCGAAAGCATGTTTGACGAACTCAAGACGCTCATATACGTTTGCTTAAACGTTTTGATGTCGTTTGCGATATCGGCAAGCGCTTCTTGCTTCCATTGAAGCAAAGTCGAAGCGCGCATTTCGCGGTTGACCTTAAGCTGCTCTATCTGCATTAAGCTTTCAACAAGAGCCTCGGTATCAAACCCTGTCGACAGGCCGCTCAGCCTTGTCCGTTCCAATGAATTAATCGCCATCTCGATCACCTTTCTTTCGCGAAGAAGAAATTATTTCCCGTAAACCAAATGAGCCATATCTTTCATCCGGCTCTATTATCCTATTCGGATTTTTTTCATATTCCTTTATATTATTTCATCTTTTTTTACGCACGCTTTGCTTTCTTTCTTATTCGTGAACAAAATAGCGAACCTTATTCATGACGCTGCCGCTGTAGACGCCGGACAAATAGGCATACCCCGTATTTCTGGCGCCCGACTGGGCAACTGTTACGCCTCTGACCGGATCATAATTATAGTCCCCGGAAGGGCAAACAACCTGAACATGACCGATGTCCCCAGCGGTCGTCACAGCAGGTTTTCCTTGATTTGCGTAATTCTGCGCGGTCAGAGCATTGACCTCCCGCCAACCAAATTTGGGTCCGTATCGCACAAGCCAGTCCTCTGTCGCGACTGCGTTGAGCTCGACGGCGCCCTTGATGTCGGGGTACCGGCGGGGAAGTCCGGTATCCGGATCGACAAAATGCGGAATTTCACAGCCCAACGCACTTGTCACATCCCAAAGAAAAATGTTGCAATAGGTATCGCCGCCACGTTTATACGGCTGATACCGTATTGACGTTTCAACCCCGAACTGGTCGATGACCTGTCTGAGTCTTTCGGGGCTCCTGTCTGTCTCATTGCTGACAAACGCGGGAGAAACCGGCTTCCATGCCTCTTCCGGTACAATGGCTGCACCGGTTTCGGACAACACAGGCGGAATTGGTGATTTGAAAACGCCGGTGTCGATCACGCTGAGGACATAGGGTGAAAATTCGGAACCCAGCACCGATTTTTTCAGTTCGTCTTTTCCTGTTTTCAGTCCCGAAAGCAATGTTGCCAGAATATCCAAAACCGGATTGAATCCGTTGTCCCCGCCCGACTGCATCAGACTGCAGAGCATGAACAGTGCGGTTTCAATCTCCGAAATTTCACCGCTGCCCATCGCGCTTTGCAGAAGGCCTTCCATCGTTGCCGCCGGATCCGTCATGCGCCCGGCCGATTGATAGCCAAAAGAGGCATACGCCGAAGATAGGTCACTCTGTGTGCTTCGCTGAAGAGCCGCTGCGAATATCTGCGAAAATGAGCCGGACTGATCCTGCCCGCCTGCGGACTGCGCCGCGCTATGAGACGCGTGGGTTTCCGTGCCGCCCAAGACTTTACCGTTTAACGGCGAAGAACCGATTTCCGAAATAAAGCTCATCCAATCCTCCATTCTGCCGCGAAGCGGCAGCACAAATAATCAGGAAAAAACAATTGTGTAAAAACGGGCCCTGTCATCTTGAATCCGTACGCATTTCCGGCGCCGACCGTATTTTGCTTCCATAATTCCGGTCCATGTCCGAAACAAATATCAAAACATTGGCGACAACCTCATACAACACCGGCGGAATCTCGTCGCCTGTGCTCAGTTGAGAGAGCATTGCGGCAAGCTCCGGATCCTTCATGACCGGTACACCGGATTCCTCTCCTTTTTCTATGATCTTTTCGGCAACATATCCCGCGCCGAATGCCGCGAGAACCGGCGCATTGTCCGTATCCTCATTATAACTGATGGCCGCGGCCCTCTTTATTGTTTTTTTATTTTCGGACATCCCGGTCACTCCTTTAAATCGTCAGATCGAAGCCTGAAGGTATACCGCTTTCATGGGCGATCAAATAGAGCATCGCCGTTTCGACGCGTGTTTCTTCTTTGCCGGAAAATACAGATATGTTAACAAGCTTATAGCCGATTTCCGCAAGCATCTTGTAGATTTCCGTTGTGCTTTGCATGAACGCCGCTTTCATTTCATCGTTTGAAACGTCAAATCTCAGAGATACTTCCTTTCCTTTGATACCGATCAGGCTCTCCACATGTCCGATATCAGGCAGGTCAAGCGCCAGCAAAATCGATACATTCTCCGGATCGAGCTTCCTGATTCTTTGCTTTTTTCGAAAGATATACATATCCGCAATATTGTTTTTGTCCGAAATTGTTACCGGAATCTGCACATATATAAATTGATTGATATCCGCAACAGCCTTCATGTTGTTGAGCAATTTTTGCGTCTGTTCCCGAAGCTGCGCTTTATTATCTAAATCCGATTGTTCAATCGCTTCCCGAAACAGCATCAGCTTGAACAACATCTCGTCCTTCGCCTTTTTCAGCCGCAGACCGTTTTCGCTGTCCCCGCTTGTTATTTCGGCAAAAAGGCTCTTGAGTAAATCAAAAAGCCTCGAGGGAATATCGGTGTTTTTGCTGCCGGTCATTTCCGTATCTTGTCCGTTTTGCCATGCCGAGATCAGGCTTGCGGACGCGTCGTCCGGGACGGGCTTTATCCCCGAACTCCGGTGCGGCAGAGACATAAAAGCGGAAAGGATACTTGTTTCCCGATTATCCTGCAATGGCCCGGCCGGGCTTTTCGCTTCTGCTGAAGATGCCTTCCCCGTTATCGGGCGTTTCGCAGCCGGGGCAAAATCCGTTTTTGATGCTGCGGGCGCGTCTATGCGAACCGGTTTGCGGCTGCCGATCACATTGCCGCGGTCAAATGGTTTTATTTCCGCCGGGCCTTCCTGCTGCTTCGGCGCCGATTTTGTTTCGGCTATCTCCGGCATTTTAAGGCGTCCGTTTTCATCCTGCTGCATTTCGGTGAAAATCAGCCCGGACATATTTTCAATTATCCGCGCGGTCTTCCCGCTAACGTCAAAAAGGCTTCGGGCATCGCTTTGCGTCAGCTGATTTGCCGTAATAAACACGGCCTTTTCCGGTGATATGCCCGGATTTTGATCGAGAACCTGACGAAGATAGGTCATGCTGTTATCCGACAGGGGGACATTCTGCCTCGCGAGCTGGTTAAGCAGATGCCCGATTTGTTTATCGGCTGCGCTTGTTTCCCGGAGCTGCCCTGTCATTTGGCCGTGCTGCGGCATAACAGATTTCGGATCGAGCCGTAAAACCGGAAGCCCCTGAGCCGGCTCGTCAACAGTCAAAATGGCCTGTGCACCCGGCGTCAGCGGGATGTCTGTTTCAAGCATTGCGCGAAGGATGAATCCTTCCTGCGTTTTTAACAACGCCGTTCCGCTTTCGGCGGAAAGAACCTGTGCATAGAGCACCTGACCTTCTTCCAGCCGCATCGTATGAACGCTTTGCGAATCGGCTCCGACCGGTATTTGCCTTCCGGATGCCCCCGCCGCTCTTTGTTCTTCAATCCGCATTTGTTCATCCCCTTTTCGCTGTGCAGGCCGTAATAAAAATCAGGGAAATTTTCATCTTCAGTTAATATATCGGCGCAAAAGCACGATTACTTAATAAGAGGAATTGTTATTTTACATTATGACCCTGTTTATTAAGCCGGTTACGGAAAAGCAGGCAAGGAGATGTTACTGTGGATGGTTCTCTGGATAACGTAGATTCACGTAATCTGGATATATTTAAGGAAATCGGCAATATCGGCGCGGGTAATGCGGCTACGGCGCTGGCAAATATGTTTAACAAGCAGATCATAACAGGCGTACCCGACGTTCGAATTGTCCCTTTCAATGATATCATCAACATCATGGATGGTCCGGAAAATGTGGTTGCCGGCGTTTTGGTCGACATGTCCGGTGATCTCAACGGGTTTATTTTAATGGTCGTCGGAATCAAAGACGCTTATGAAATGATCTCGATTGCGCTTGACGAGGACAGGCCGGTTCCGGCATCTTTTTATCACGACAGCATGTCCGAGCTTGATCAGTCTGCGCTTTCCGAAATAGCGAACATATTGACCGGAGCCTATCTGTCGGCAATTTGCACACTGACCGGCCTTAACATAACCCCCTCCGTTCCTCAGCTTGCTATCGACATGGTTGGCGCAATCATCAGCATTGTCGCGATTGAATACGGAAAAATCGGCGATTCCGTTTTGTTTTTAAAGACAAATTTCTCTGATATCAAAAAAACCCTGTCGGGGCATTTCTTTCTGATTCCAGATTACGCATCCTACAAAATACTGATTGATTCGTTAGGAATGACCTTTTAATGGCTGTGATTTTAGTTGGTATGGCCGATTTGGATGTTGCGGCCAATCCGGATACCCTGACAACGCTCGGATTGGGTTCCTGCGTCGGGGTCGCGCTCTATGATACGTCACGTTTAATCGGCGGACTTGCCCATATTATGTTACCCTATTCCAACGGTTACAGCGGACATAACAGGGCAAAGTTTGCGGATACTGCGATTATTGATCTGATCAACAAAATGGGCAGTCTCGGTGCAAAAAGAACGGCTTTGGTGGCAAAACTTGCAGGCGGCTCACATATGTTTTCGGGAACGGCATCTGTTAACGTGCTCAAGATAGGCGAAAAGAACATATCTGCTTGCGTTCAGATCCTGAACTTTCTGAAGATTCCCATCCTGTCAAACGATACGGGCGGGCATCACGGCCGAACGATTGAACTTTTCACCGCAACGGGCGCTTTGAAAATTAAAACAGTAGGCCATGGCGAGATCATTATATAGTTTATACCCGGGCGATTTATTTCATTTTAGGAGGATATACAATGGCAAGAGTTCTGATTGTTGACGATGCGGCTTTCATGAGGATTTCCATCAAAAACATGTTAACAAAAAACGGGCATGAGGTTATCGGAGAAGCGGAAAACGGCATAGTCGGGATTGAAAGATATAAAGAACTTTCCCCCGATATCGTCACCATGGATATCACGATGCCGGAAATGAGCGGCCTTGACGCGCTTCGGGAAATCATGAAAATCAACCCTGCCGCAAAGGTGCTTATGGTTTCGGCAATGGGACAGGAAGCCATGGTGCGTGATGCAATCCTTTCCGGAGCAAAGGGTTTTATCGTCAAGCCCTTCAAAGAAGACGGCATTATATCGGCAATCAAAAAACTCTGTTGAGTGATGGGTGAGAATCAGGCTCTACTGTGAACAACGCATAGCGGAAATGAGAGGTGAAGGTAATGAACGAACAAGATTCTATGATTGAGATTTTCATCTACGAAAGCCAGCAGCTATTGCAGACTCTCGAAGATGTCCTCCTTCAGGGAGAAAAAGAACACAAATTAAATGATGAGGAAATTAACGAAGTTTTTCGTATAATGCACACGATTAAGGGTTCCGCCGCCATGATGTCGTTTGATAATCTGGCCAGTCTGTCGCATGCCGTCGAGGATCTATTCTCTCAGATAAGGGAGAAAAAGGCGCGAAAAGACGACTGGGACGATTTGTTTGATATTGTATTGTCTGCCTCCGATATGCTCAAGGCGGACATCGCAAAGATTCAGGCGGGTAAAGATCCGGACAGCGACTCGAATGCGCTGATTGATAAAATTCATCGCTATTTAAAGCTGATCTCACGCCATGCGCCGGCTAAACCTGACGATGTTGAGGCAGGCGATGAATTTATCGCACAGGCCGATGATCCCGATGCACCGTATTATAAAATAAAGATTACCTTTGATACCGACTGTAAAATGGAAAACATGCGCGCTTTCGGCGTCGTGAATTCCTTGAAACCGTTTTGCCTTAAGATGGCACATATTCCCGAAAACTTGATGGCGGAAGGCGCGAGCAGAGAGATCGTTGAAGGGGGATTCGTGCTGTACATAAAAACCAATCAAAACCCCGACGACCTGAAGGCTATCATCGACAGCACCATGTTTCTTAATACCTTCAGCCTGATTTTGCTGACCGACGACAGCGTAGATATTCCGGAAACTATAGCTCCGAAAATAGCTGAAACAGCCGGGAAAACAGGCAGCCCGGCTATACCGGCATCTGATTTTATCGCAAAACAGAACTTCATCAGCGTCAACATCAACAAGCTGGATAAACTGATGGACCTTGTCGGAGAGATCGTGACGACCGAATCCATGGTGACAAAGAATCCCGAGATACTCAATCTGAAGCTGGAAAGCTTTGAGCGCAGCGCACAGCAGCTGCGCAAACTGAATAACGAGCTTCAGGATATTGTCATGTCTATCCGCATGGTCCCGGTCTCAACAACCTTCCACAAAATGCAGCGCATTGTACGCGATATGAGCAAAAAAGTAAACAAAGAGATCAATCTTACCATCATCGGCGAAGAAACGGAACTTGACAAGAACATTATCGACTCTCTTTCGGATCCGCTGATGCATCTGATCAGAAACGCTGTGGACCATGGTATCGAAAGTCCCGAAGAACGAAAACGCTGCGGAAAACCGGCTGTCGGAAACCTTACCCTTGAAGCCCGAAATACCGGCGGAGACGTTGTCATTCTGGTGTCCGACGACGGAAAAGGGCTTGACCGAAGCTCGATTATAAAAAAAGCGATCGATAAGGAACTCACAACGAAAAACGAATCCGAAATCAGCGATAAGGAAGCCTTCTCGTTTATCTTTGTCCCCGGCTTTTCCACAAACAACGAAGTCACCGAGTATTCAGGCCGCGGCGTCGGTATGGACGTCGTTAAAAGGAATATTGCCAAGGTCGGCGGCACCATCTCGGTAGACAGCGAAGCCGGAAACGGGACCACTTTTACCATCCGTATACCTCTTACGCTGGCGATCATCGACGGCATGAAGCTTAAGGTCGGAAATCTCATTTTCATCGTGCCGATGCTTTCCATACAAGAATCCTTCAAGCCCAATATCCATGATGTGTTTCTTGACCCTGACGGCAGGGAAATGATCATGATCCGAAAGGAAGTCTACCCGATTATCCGGCTGCACAAGCTGTTCAATATCGAGCCGGATAGTACGGATCTCACAAAAGGCATTCTGGTTATGATTTTATACGACGATAATCCCTATTGTTTGTATGTAGATCAACTCATTGGCGAACAACAGGCTGTTATCAAGCCGCTCCCTGCCTACATCAAACGGCACAACGAAAATCTCAGCGGCATCGGCGGCTGTGCCATTCTGGGAGACGGCTCCATCAGCCTGATTATCGATATCAACAATCTTATGGACGAATAACAGCGCGAACCTCAATAAACTGAGCCGGCGTGACTGATAAATCAGGCACAGCGGCTCTGTTTTTGTTTGAATAGTGCAACCGCGAGAACCGTCCGAAACCACTGAAGAACCCCCTCTTCATGCGGCTGCGAACAGTAAAGATTTTTGTCTTTTTTGACATCTGTTAATTATTGTCACCAAAGTAGCAATAATCGGGCCGGTATCGGGCTTAATACCCCCGATTATTGCCGCTATTCTTTTCAAATTTACCGCTATCGCTGTGAGCTTTGCTTGTGTGGACACGGATTCTAGCCCGTACCCTATACTGGGATTTAAAGAACTAATGAGAAGGCTGGATAGCCTTTTTTTAAGTCAGCAGCTATGTTTTGGAACCTGGCTACTATTTTTTTCGAAAATATACCCTGTTTTTGGCAAATCAAATTATAGCATGGCTGCAAATATAGCATTTTGACACAGTCTGCCGTCCCCCTGGTTTCTTTATTGGTTTCTCTTGCATAAACCAATAATGTGGTTTATAATGATATCGAACACATGTTCTGTTTGATTGGGAGGCCGGTATGGACGAGAGGGTAATACTTCACAGCGACTTCAATAATTTCTATGCAAATATTGAATGCCTGTATCAGCCGTCTTTGCGTATTAAGCCTATGGCGGTCACGGGTTCGGCCGAAGCCAGGCACGGCATCGTTTTATCCAAAAATGACATTGCGAAAAAGGCGGGCGTGAAAACAGGCATGGCAATCTGGCAGGCCCGGCAGTTATGCCCGGATATCTGTCTTGTCACCGCGCAGCACGACTTATACATTCATTATTCCATGCTGGCGCGTGACATTTACCTCAATTATTTTACGCCTCAGGTTGAACCCTTCGGGCTGGATGAGTGCTGGCTGGATGTAACCGGGAGCAGGCTGGGCAGCGGAAAGGAAATTGCGGATAAAATCAGAGAGGCGATGAAATTTGAGCTTGGGCTCACCGTGTCCGTCGGTGTCTCGTTCAACAAAGTCTTTGCCAAGCTGGGTTCCGATATCAAAAAACCGGATGCGACTACCGTCATATCGAAAGACGATTATCGCGATATTCTTTGGGGTGCGCCCGTCAGCGACCTTCTTAACGCAGGCCCGGCCACAACAAGAAAGCTGAAAAGCTACTGGATAAGAACAATCGGCGACCTGGCAAAAGCTGAGCCGGAGTTCATTTATGCTCTGCTCGGCAAAAACGGGATCATGCTTTGGCAGTTTGCCAACGGCCGCGATAATTCCTCGGTATGCGATTATCAAAACAGCGTACCCGTAATCAAAACCATCGGTAACAGCACGACCACACCGCATGATCTGCTGACGGAGGACGACATTAGAATCACACTATATTCCCTCTCGGAAAGCGTGTCTTCCAGGCTGAGAGATCAAAACTGCCTTTGCTCAACGGTTCAGGTTTCCATACGCGACAACGAGTTGCACTGGTTTGATCGCCGGCAAAAGCTGCCGGCCCCGGCCTGTACAACACAGGACATCTTTGATACGGCCTTTTCGCTGGTCTTAAATAACCGTCCGGACAAACCGATCCGAAGCCTCGCCATTCGCGCCTGCGGACTTTGCGCGCGCGGTGAATCGCTTCAGCTATCGCTATTTCCCGAAGACCTCAAAACGATCAAGCGACTGGATCTCGACTGTACGATAGACAAAATACGCGACCGTTTCGGTTATCATTCGATCAAGCGAGGTGTCGCCTATCTGGATCCGAGCCTCAGCCTGGATGCAAAGTCAGACAACATACAAGGCGGCTTTCTTGTTGAAAATCGGGGAATGCTGAGAGTCCAAACCGCGTCCTGATCCCATTTTTGCGCCGATCCCTGTCTACACTGCCTTTGTTTTTCATGAGAACCGTATTTTCAGGAAGGCTTTCCGCCTTTTATTTGAAAAAGTCTCTTAATGCCGTTGCCGAGTTTGCATATACCGCTGACATATGGGTTCAGACGGTCAAATCAGGCTCGCATACCGGGGCGGTCTTATGGCAAACAATCACCGTAATTTGCCGTCATACGGCGAACTAAAAGAGCAGCCCTGCTGATTCTTCAAGGCGGCTCCGTTTGTTTATTCTGTGAAATCACATATCCTTTTCGATATGAATGCTCCCGCTGACGGTATCTATCCTGATGCTCGCCGCCCCATCCCCGTGCGTAACGCGGTCCTTGCTCGCTATCACTTCAAAGTCGCAGCTGAAGCTTCCGCTTACGCTGTCATATCTTGCGATGAAACCCTTATCTTCCGGCAGCCTGACCGTGGCCTTCCCGCTGACGGTGTCGATCTTTATTTCGTTTACCTCGCTGCCCGGCGATGCCGTTACACTTCCGGATACGCTGTCACAGAAAACCTGCCCAAAACTGCCGGTTAATTTGATGCTCCCGCTGACTTCATCTGCCGTCAGCTTCCCGGCTGAGCTCTGATCTACCGTCAGTTTTCCGCTGACAAGGTCAAATTCCATACGGTCGCTTGTGACCGCGCTGATGTTGACGGAGCCGGAAACGGTGTCGGCCTTCATAGCGTTGATACTCAGGTTCTCGACGTTCACCGAAGCGGATACCGCGTCAACAAACAGACTATCCACGATATAATCCGGTATGTATACCGTCAGGCTTTTTCCCCTCATGTTCCCGAACAGATCAAACCTGCGGGGCGCGCAAAATTGAATGATCAGTTTGCCGTTATTGATATAATACCGCATGGTATCCTTTTCCTCAAGCCGGTGCGCGCTTGATTCGCTGAAGGTAATGGTGGAGCCTGTATAACGCCTGATGTTGACGTCTCCCGATACCCAATGTATTTCAATATCGGAAACCGCCGACGGCTGTGCGCTCCCATTCCCGACAGTATACAGCTCACTGTTCGGGTAGCTGAACGAATTGCCGATACTGCAGCCTGAAAAGCTGAGTTTCGGAATTATCGAGTCGAGATTCCCGGTCAGCCCCATGACCAAAAGCCCTATGAGCAGAAGCGCAACAATACTCCAAAGGATTATTCGTACCGATTTCATATATATCATCCTTTCGCACACGGTTTTTTCGGACCGCACGCCTAAATACACCCCCGGTTTCCTTTTTTCGGGGGCCGGGTCTGTCAGGATTCTTCGTCATTATCTTATTTCTTCGTATCAAAATACACTCTGATGATATTTTGCAAAGCAAAGGACACAAAGAAAATAAGCCAGCTGATATGCCATGCACGGGTCCAGAAGCTGATCAGAAAATAGGCAATGATCGTCAGAGCCCACAGCGATGAGGTTAAAGACCGGATAGCCGACTTTTGCACTTTGTTCGTTTCACGCCATTCCTTAAATTCGGATGCGATTGTTTCATCATTATTCTTATACTCTGCTTTTGTCATCCCGTTATAAATCAACATGCCTGTAGCGGCCGCAATGAACACAAACATCACAACAAGCCCGGCGATATTTTGAAGGATCAGAAGCGGCACGACGCTGAGAATATACAGCATGATCGCATAGGATACGATCATGGCGCTGCGCTTCCTCTCTTTTTGCCGTTCGGGATCGCTGATATAGCTGTCCATAGCTTCGGTGTTTTTTTTCAGCTCTTCGATCAGCTCGCTGATATCGCCGATGCTTGCCACGGAGATATTATAGGCCGCTTCTTCGCTTTTGCCTTCCGCAATGAGGTCATTGTATTTATCACTGAGGTTCTGCAGGATTTCTTCTTTGACTTCAACGGTTTTCTTCGTTGCCGGGGCTTCTGCAAAAAGTTCGTCGATATACGCTCTGAGTCTGTCAATCATTGCCATTTTCCTCCCCCATGATTAATTTGTCAATCAGTTTTTTTGCTGTTTGCCATTCCTGCTTTAGCCTGTGATAGGTCTTTTTTCCTTCGTTTGTTATCGAATAATAGCGCCTTCTCGCGCCGATTGTTTCGTCTCCCCAATAGGAGCTGATGCTTCCGGCTTCCTCCAGCCGTTTAAACGCGGTATACAATGTGGCTTCTTTCAATTCATATTGCTGCTCCGTATTGCTCAGTATGGCTTTGTTGATTTTGTAACCGTAGCTGTCACCTTCTATCAGATTGGCCAGGATGATGGCCTCGGTATGCCCCCGTATCAGGTCAGATGCTATCGACATGTTTGCTCCCTTCCCGGATATACGTTGTCCGCCTGTTGATTCGATCTTTTATATACTTCGCTTCTCAGTAATATTCTGTCTGTTAAGTTATATGATACTCCTATATACCTCGCCTGTCAATGTATATAATTATAAAATATACCCGGATATCACAATCAAAATTTGGATATTTTGTGCATAAGCGGCACTCCGGTATAAATGCAACAGCAGCCCGGTGTTTTTCTCTTTCGAGGCACCGGGCTGCTGCTCATATTGTTTTCGGTTTTATGTGAAATCGTATTATTATCGACTTGTTTTTCATTCGTCCCGACCCGTGCGCTTTTGCTTATATGCGTTAAGGTCGGCTGCGTCCTTTTTCTCCAGCGTTTTGTCTCCGGCCATATGCTCAAGGTGATGCGTCAGCTCATGATACAGCACTTCCTTGATTTTCAGTTTCTGCCTTTCCATGGGCATGCGGCCAAAGGATCTGATCAATGACCCGTAATACAAAACAATATAGCGGCCCAGTCCATACGGTTCAAAATGGTACTCCCCGTTGATAACCAGGTCGTTTCCGATGCTCTGCGGGTGTAATTTTGTTTCGGGCGCCAATATGATTCCGCCGTTCAGGCTTTTAAATATATCCCCAGGCAATCCATCGGAAGTTTCGCCCAGAAATTTCTGCACTTCTTCATATGTCATAGCTCACTGTGTTCAACTTCATATTTATAACCATAACCCCAGATGGTAGATATGTACGTGTGGTACGGTTTTATTTTCTCCCTCAGACTTTTTACATGCGTGTCCACTGTGCGGTCAGTACCGTCAAACTGCCTTCCCCACACCATATCCAGAAGCATACTTCTGGAAAAGGCTTTGTTTGGATTCTGACTGAAAAACAGCAGAAGGTTATATTCTTTAGGCGTTAATTTAACGCGTTGATCGTCCACAAAAACATCCTGTGAAAATAAATCAATCTTTAAGTTGCCCGACACCAATAAATGATTAGCCTCGCTGACGATCCCGTTTAGTTTCAGCAGATTTTTGATTCGCGCAACAAGTTCTCTCGGATAAAACGGTTTAATAATATAATCGTTCCCGCCAACCTCGAAAGCGGCAAGTCGGTCGTCCTCGGAAGTCTTTTTGCTGATAAAAATGACCGGTATATTCGGCGTTTGATTCAGACTCTCGCAGACCATCAGTCCGTCAATAACCGGCAACTCCATTTCCAGAATTATTAGGTGGTATTTTCTCCGGCGCAGGTATTTTAAGGCTTCAATCCCATCCTTCGCTTCATCAAGGCTCCATCTTTCTTCCTGTGCGCATCGCCTGATTATTGCGCGAATGGAAGAATCTGCATCGGCTGCCATCAGCCGGATATCCTCTGTTTCCACGCATAGTCCCCCAAAGTATCAATCGAAATGCAAGAATAATGATAATAGTATAATGAAATTATGAAAATTGCAATAGCCTTCGTGGCTCCGGTGCATCGAAATGCGCAAAAAAAGGGCGTCCATCCGGATAATTATGCCGGATGAACGCCTGACTTGTCAGGGGATACGCCATGTGTGTTAACAGTTTGTGTTCCCTGTTAACCTTGCTTTGTATACTTTGACAAAACCGACTTCATAATATCGACCGTCTCCTGCGTATCCTGAAGCTCGTTTTTCAGCCTTCTGTTTTCTGCTTCCAACTCGAAAATCTTCGGAGGCAGTGATTCGGGCGGAAGCTTCACCGCGGCGGCCGCCTTGGTATCCTGACTGAGCGCCTGGGCCGCTCTTCGCTTCGTGAAATCGTCGATTTCGACCACAAAGTTTTCCTTTGTCAATTCGTTGAACTTGCCGCGTTTGACATAATGTGTGTGAAGAAGCTCGTGAGACTTGTGCCCGTTCGGCTCTCCGAGATATTCTTCATACAAGGATTTGATATAAGGATTGTCGTGCGATTTTCGAAGCGTCTTGCCCTCATCTTCTTCATACAGTTTCGACAGACGCTTTTCGCGTACATCCGGATCGTCGCTTCTCGGCTGCCCGCCGCCCATAATACAACCGCTTGGGCAACCCATGACCTCGATAAAGTGATACGGGGACTCGCCTTTCGCAATTTCCTCCATCAGCTGCCTTGCGCCGGCAAGCCCGCTGGTCACGGCAACCTTAACATCAACGCCTTCAAGGAATTTGTATTCCGGCAATGTGTCGGTAATGGTGATTGTCGCAGCTTTGACCTGGTCAAGACCGACGATGGGCGTCACATGCAGCCCGTCAAACGGGAGTTCTCTTCCGGTTACGAGCTCGTATACTGTACGAAGCGCCGCTTCCATAACGCCGCCGGTCAGCCCGAAGATATCCGCCGCGCCGGTGGACATGCCGAGCGGATTGTCAAACTCTTCTTCCGGAAGGGTGGTGAAATCAATCCCGGCTGATTTGATCATTTCCGCCAGCTCGCGGGTTGTGATAACGGCGTCGACATTCTTGTTGCCGTCGTTTTTCATTTCGTCGCGTTCAATCTCATATTTTTTCGCCGTACAGGGCATGACCGAAACGACATACATGCTCTTTGGATCCGCCTGAATCTTCTCCGCATAGTAGGATTTGACCAGAGCGCCCAGCATCGTGTGCGGAGATTTGCAGGTGGACAGGTGACTTAGCTGATCGGCATAATTGTGTTCGATAAACTTTACCCAACCGGGGCTGCAGCTTGTGATCATCGGCAGCACAGCGCCTTTTCCGGTCAGGGCGTTTTGAACCCTGGTAAGAAATTCGGTGCCCTCTTCAATGATCGTCAGGTCTGCCGTGAAGTTCGTGTCGAAAATGTCGTCAAATCCCATCCTGCGCAGCGCGGCTGCCATCTTTCCTGTCACCCTTGATCCTGTGGGCATCCCGAACTCTTCGCCCAGAGCCACGCGGACCGCCGGAGCTACCTGTACAACCGTGCGTATTTCCGGATCGTTGATCGCATTCCAAACCTTCTGTGTCGAGCTGGTTTCTTTTAACGCGCCTACCGGGCACACCACGGTGCATTGGCCGCAGAGGGCGCAGTTGGCCTTGCCGATCGGCAGGTTCATTGCGGGAGATATTTCGGTATTAAATCCGCGGTTTTGCGGGTTTAACGCCCCAACTTCCTGAATCTCATTGCATACGGTAACACAGCGGCGGCAAAGGATACATTTGGTCATATCGCGTGTTATCGAAGCGGATGCATCCACATGGAACGGTGAACGCTTGCCTTCAAATCTGGAATCGTCAACCCCCAGTTCTTTGCCGAGCGCCTGAAATTCGCAGGACTGGTTGCGCGCGCAGGTCAGGCAGTCCTGCGAATGGTCCGAAAGCATCAGCTCATAGAGCACCTTGCGCGCCTTGCGGACCTTTTCGGTGTTTGTTCTGACGACCATGCCCTCTGCGATCTGCGCAAGACAAGAAGCCTGCAGCGTTTTTGCGCCCTCAACTTCGACGACGCATATTCTGCACGCGCCGATCTGGTGAACATCCTTCATATAACAAAGGCTGGGGATATGTATATGGTTGCGCTTCGCGGCCTCCATTATGGTCAGGCCTTCTTCCGCAACGATTTTCTGATTGTTGATTGTCAGATTAACCATCTGTCCTTACCTCCTTTCACAATGCAGGCAGCGCATGGCCTCAGCCATTGCCGTCAGCTTATGATAGCCCAGCACCACTTCGTCGAATGATTCCTTTCGTTTACTCAGCTCCAGCATATCCAAAGGATAACGCCCAAGCTCGACAACCTCATCGTCATCGTAAACCGGATTGATTTTGATTTCGGGTCCTTTGTTCAGCACGCCTCTGCCACCGAGATACTTGTCGATAGCCATGGCAGCCTTCTTGCCGTCAGAAATGGCTCTGATTACGGTATCGGGTCCTCTGACAACGTCGCCGCCTGCGAAAACGCCGTCCATCGTGGTCATCATGCTGTCGTCATCTACGGTAAAGGTGCCCCATGGGGTAAGACCGATGTTTTCAGCCGGAATGAAAGGCAGGTCCGCATACTGGCTGACAGCCGGTATAACGGTATCGGCTTCGATGTTGAAATTAGAGCCTCCGACCGGCACCGACTTTCTTCTTCCGTCGGAATCAAATTCCCCGAGTTTCATGCGCATGCACTCTACGCCGTTCACTCTGCCGTTTTTGCCGGCGGTGAACCGGACCGGCTGCGTCAATTCAATGATCTCGATACCTTCCTCGACGGACTCGAGCACTTCGGACTCATAAGCGGGCATCATGCTCTGTGTGCGGCGGTAAAGGATCGTAACCTTTTTCGCCCCAAGCCTGAGCGCTGTCCTTGCCGAGTCAATCGCAGTATTTCCGCCGCCGATAACGACAACCTTCTCACCGATGTTAATGTTTTTGCCCAAATTAATCATCTTCAGGAAGTTCAGACCATGAATCACTCCGTTTAGATCTTCGCCTTCGATGTTGACACGCTGCGGGAGTTGGGTTCCGGTGGTTACGAATACTGCATCCGCGTATTTCTTGATTTCATCGAAGCTGATGTCCTTTCCGACCGTCGTGTTCAGGTGAATCGTTACACCTTCCTTGACAATCAGTTCGATTTCATGCTGCAGCACGTTCATCGGCAGACGATATTCGGGGATTCCGAAGGCAAGCACGCCGCCGGCTACATTTTCCGATTCATAGACATCGACATCGTAGCCGATGCGGGCAAGATAGTATCCGCAGGTGAGACCTGCCGCGCCCGCGCCTATGATCGCAATGCTCTTCCCATTCTTCGGGAAAACGACGTCATGCGTATACTCTGTCTCATGCTTGTGCGCGTAGTCTGCCACAAACCGCTTAATGTCGCATATTGCTACAGGTTCGTCAATGGAGCCGCGCCGGCACTTAGATTCACACGGCCTTGTGCATACGCGTCCGCAGACGGCCGGGAACGGATTTTCCTGTCTGATCAGATTATACGCGTCAATGAATCTGCCCTCTGCCACCAGCGCCGTGTAGCCCGGTACATTGATGCCGGCCGGACAGGTGTTTTCGCACGGAGAGATAAAGAGTGCGGAGCATACGCCGGCTCTGCAGTATTTGTACTTGATGTGCTCCTCGAACTCATTTCGAAAATTATTGATCGCACTGAGCACGGGGTTTGGCGCAGTCTGTCCAAGACCGCACATGGCCGTCTCCTGGATTGTCGCGCCCAGTTCCTCGAGAAGCTCTATGTCGCCCTCCTTGCCCTTACCCTCGCAGATCCTCTCGAGAATTTCCAGCATGCGCTTGGTGCCGATCCGGCAGGCTACGCACTTTCCGCAGGATTCATCCTGAATGAAATCCATAAAGTAACGCGCCGTGTCGACCATACAGGTGTCTTCATTCATTGCAATCATTCCGCCTGAGCCCATGATCGCGCCCAGCGCTTTCAGATTGCTGTAATCTGTCGGCGTGTTCAGGTTCTTCGCCGTAATCGCGCCGCCGGACGGCCCTCCGAGCTGCACGGCCTTAAACTGTTTCTTGTTCGGAATCCCGCCGCCGATATCGAACAGGATATTGCCGAGCGGTACGCCGATGGGCACCTCGACGATGCCGGTATTGGCGATGTCGCCCGCGAGTGCAAAAACCTTGGTTCCCTTACTTCTCTCGGACCCGAACCCGGTATACCAGTCGGCTCCGTTGTGGATGATTGCGGGAATGTTTACGAGGGTTTCCACGTTATTGATAATCGTCGGCATGCCGAACAGGCCTTTTTGGAACGGGAAAGGCGGCTTTTGCCTCGGCTCGCCTCTGTTGCCTTCGATGGAGCTCATCAACGCGGTTTCCTCGCCGCAGACAAACGCGCCCGCGCCGATTCGAATTTCCATATCGAAATCAAAGCCCGAGCCGAACAGGTCCTTACCCAGTAACCCGTATTCTCTTGCCTGCTCCATCGCCTTTTCCAGACGCGAGATAGCCAGCGGGTATTCCGCCCTGACATAGACATAACCGGTATTTGCCCCGATGGCAAATCCGCCGAGGATCATGCCTTCAATCAGGGAATGCGGATCGCCTTCAATGAGGCTGCGGTCCATAAACGCCCCGGGGTCCCCTTCATCGGCATTGCAGACAATGTATTTTCTCTCGCCCTCGGCCTTGAGTCCGGCTTCCCATTTCATTCCGGTCGGGAAGCCCGCTCCGCCGCGGCCCATCAACCCGGATTTTTTCACTTCGGCAACAACATCCGCCCCGGTTTTTTCCACCAGAGCTTTGGCTGCCGCTTGATATCCGTCCCTTGCAATATAGGCGTCTATACTGGTGTAATCCATCTCTCCGCAGTTGCGAAGAGCAATTTTTACCTGCTGGCGGAAAAATTCAATATCGTCGATTTTCGGAACATGCTTATGTAAGGACTTATCAAAAAAGGTGTGTTCCTCTAAAATCTCTCCGTTCACAAGGTGCGCTTGTATGACCTTGCAGGCTATTTCTCCGTCCAGGTTTGTATAGAAGATTCGTTCCGGTAAAATCAACATGACGGGGCCGACGGCGCATGTGCCCATACAGCCTGTTTCCATCACCTTGGTCGTTTCGGTAAGGCCGAAATCCGCTAAGGTCTCGTCGACGGCCTGCCTGACTTCCGCGCATCCCGAGGATACGCAGCCCGCGCCTCCGCAGATCAATATCTGATGCTTATAAGCAGCCAGCTTGTCATTGTACGCCTTCTTCAGAGCCAAAAGCTCCTGTTTGCTTTTTACTACGCTCATCTCGTCCCCTCCTCTCAATACTGATCTAAAATTTTGTCCAGTTTGTTCACGTTGACCTGCTTGTAGACCGTATCATCGATCATCATCGCCGGTGCAAGCCCGCAAGCTCCGATACATCTGGCAATCTCAAAGGTAAACTTGCCGTCGCTGGTCGTTCCGCCGAGCTCCACACCCAGCCGTTCCTGCAGGTATTCTACGATTTTTTTGCCTCCGCGCACATAACAGGCGGTGCCGAGGCATACGCGGATTGTGTGCTCACCTCTTGGTACAGTGGAAAAGAAGGAATAAAACGAGACTACTCCAGAAACCTCAGAAAGCGGAATATCCATATTCATGGAGATAAACTCTTGCAGTTCCAACGGGAGATGCCCGTAAATCTCCTGAGCCAGATGCAGAATCTGGATTAAGCTGCCTTCCTTGTTTTTATACAGGTCAATGACACTGGCAATCTGAGAATATGCCTTTTCTTTCTCTTCTTTGGTAAGGGTACCTTTTACTTGCATTTCGTTCACGCTGATCCTCCTCTCTGGTGGTTAACCTATTCAATCTGTCGGCTTAAACACGCCGGTCACGGACTAATCGCAAGTACAAATATATCACAAATATGTTATGAATTTATGATGGCCGGCCATTCGTTCTCATAATAATCAGAATATCCCAGCGTTTTGGCATGAGCGTCATCACATTTCCATCACAATTTATCGCTTTGTGACGAATTCGGCAAAATTCTTGACGTATTTGTGAAGGCAATGCGTCCGGCTTATTTGTTTTCAGCAAAAGACAATCATAACGGGGTACAACCCATAACGGGGGTACAGCAAAATGTATAGACTGCATTTCGCTGTACCCCCGTTATGGGTTTGATTCAGATGGTTGTGTTGCAGATGCGGTTGCCTTGTGACAAGCCGATTTTTCTTACCCCGGCGCTATTTCAGCAGCGCTTCAATCTGTCCGATTTTATCCTGGATATCCTTTATCTCTTCTTCATAATTCTTTGCGATGGCAGCATGAAGGTGAAGATTTTCCTGGCCAAGAACAATATGTCTTTCCTCTTCAACTTCATCATAAAGCTCTTTTAGTTCCTTAAGTTTTGTGCTGAGCTCCGCTTGACTCATTTTACGAAAATCGTCCATAGATGCCTCCATTTCATGCGTTACAGAAATAAGTGAAAAGCAATTTTCCGATTCAAACTCTTTTTCCCGCAATCTTTTTCATGTGTACTGACACAACAAGGCAACCGCAAAATCCTGTCAAAATAACAATGCACTTTATGCTTTCATGCTCAGATAAGCGTTGATGAATCCATCCAGATCACCGTCCATAACGGCGTTGATGTTTCCCGCTTCATAACCTGTTCTGTGGTCCTTTGCCAGCGTGTAGGGCATAAAAACATAGGATCGGATCTGACTCCCCCACTCAATTTTCATCTGAGCACCCTTTATGTCCTCAACGCGTTCCAGATGTTCCCGTTCCTTGATTTCCGCAAGCTTTGCCTTCAGCATGTTCATCGCATTCTCGCGGTTCTGGTGCTGGCTGCGTTCCACTTGGCACGAAACGACGATTCCGGTCGGGATATGCGTAATACGGATGGCCGACTCCGTTTTGTTGACATGCTGACCGCCTGCCCCGCTGGAACGGTAAGTGTCCACCTTCAGATCTTCGGCCCTGATGACGATCTCATCGTCTCCTTCAATCTCCGGCATAACCTCAATAGCGGCAAACGAGGTGTGCCTCCTGCCGGAGGAATCAAACGGGGATATGCGAACGAGTCTGTGCACACCCGATTCGCTTTTCAGGTAGCCGTAAGCGTTTTCACCGGAAATCAATATTGTAGCACTCTTAATTCCGGCCTCATCTCCGTCCAGCCAGTCAAGCAGCTTATATTTATAACCGTGCCGCTCGGCCCAGCGCGTATACATTCTGTAAAGCATCTGTGCCCAGTCCTGGGCCTCCGTTCCGCCGGCACCGGCGTGAAAAGATATAATCGCATTGCACCCGTCATATTCACCCGTGAGCAGTGTGCTGAGCCTTGCTGTCTCCAGTTCCTTTTCAAAAACACTATAGTCCTCGAGCAGCTCCGGCAGCATGGAATCGTCGTTTTCCTCAATGGCCATCGTACAAAGGGCATGCAAGTCCTCCCACTTGGACATGAGCTTTTTATAGACTGCGATTTTGGATTTCAGTTTTTTTATTGTCTGAAGCACTTTCTGGGAATTTTCGAGATCGTTCCAGAAACCGTCTGCCGCGCTTTGTTCCTCCAGGCGCGCAATCTCGTTTTCAGCCTCTTTCGTCTTGAGCGCCTCATACAGATTCTGAAGTTCCGGCTTCAGTCCGTTCAGCTTCGCTTTATATTCATCAAATTCAACCATATGCATCCCCGCCTTCTTCTGTCATGTAATCGGTCTGTCTCTACCCGTCCCGGGCCGGACCTATCCCGGTGTTCCTTGACCGCGCATCTAATCGGGCAGTCCGTTTTCCTCAAGAATTATACGCATTTTCCCATGTGTATCAATCCCTTCCGCTCGTATCAGGGCCTCGTTTCGTGTTTTTACCGTTACAATCTTCTCGCCGGAAAACCCGGCCGCAATCAAGCCGTTATAAACAAAGAGAGTCTGCGCTCCTCCATATAGAATAACATGGTCGAAGATACCGGCTGCCTGCATGCCAAATCGGAAATTCTCCCGGTCCCGCTTCGTTTCGGTCAGCGCTATACCGGGTGTGACCAATAGCCTGAACCCATGAAATTCCGCCAACGCTTCAAGCGCCTCTTCGGGTTTAGCGCCGCAGCGGTCGTCAATAATCAGATTATCCCCCGATTTCCTCAGCTGCAGTCTGCCCGGCTTGCTCTTCAGCCTTCGCACCGGCTCAACCATCTCCTGCGGCAAAATGTTCAGCGTCAGCGCGACCGCCAGGGCTGCGGCAATTCCGGTCAAACAGCGTTTTCCGATTAACTCTGTATGAAATTCAGTGCCCCTTAAGGTGAATTTTGTCCCGCTTCCCAAAACGGATATTTCCCCGGTAATATAATCTCCGTTTTTCATACCGAAACCGATCCAATCGCCGGTTTTTCGTAAGCTTTTTGTCGGTTCCGCATCCGCTTGATAAAAAATGATCCCCTCCGGGGGCATGGCATCCGCCAGTTCCCGCATCGCCGTTTCAAATTCTTCACGCGTCTTAGCATCGGAGGTCTCGGCATCACTTAAAAAAATCACACTGTAATCGGGCCTGACCATATGGCAGACTTTTTTCCATTCGCCGGTTTCCCGCATAGGCATTCCGAACAGCAAAATCTGATGATCGGGGCTCAGCCTTTCGCTGATTGCTGCCGTTATGCTGTCTGTGGAGCTGCAGCCGGTCAAAGCAAGCACGCGGTAAAAGGCGCCAATAAGGCTCTCCAATATACCGGTTACATACCCTGTATCACAGTCACACAGTATGACGGCGACCTTCAAATCAGGCAGGCTGTCGAGCACGCGTTTTGCCGCTGTTTGTTCTTTTTTTCTGACCGCATTCTCATACGGACGGTTAATTGTATTTGCGAGCATCACAATATAGGGCGTGCTTAACGAGACGATCGCATAGACCATTGAATAAAAGTTGCGGCTGTTTTTCATTAAAATACCAAGCACCGCAACCGTCAACAGCAAAACCGTCTGCATGCCGAGAAGCCTTTTGTCGCGCGCCAAGAAAACAGCGCCTGCCTTCGGGAGATTGATGATCATGACTGCGATATAAATGGCCGCCGCCGCACCGAACCCCCAGCGTCCGAATTTTAAAATTAACGGCACCGTGCCGAAGATCCAGCCAGTTCTTAAAACGATTTCCGGAATGCTGTCGCGCACCCACGCTTTATGAGCCGCCGGTTTATATCGATTTCGGGAGAACGCACCGACAAACCCGAGCGACAAAACAAAACCGGCCGCCAGAAATGACGCGGTCAAACAATAAAAAAATAAATCGTCTATATGCCGCTCACCTCCGGCTTTTTCCATAGAATAAAATCCCTGCTAAAGGGAGCTGCGACAGAGCAATTATATACCATGTTTTTATTCATTACAATAACCGGCTGAATTCTTCGGCTCTGTTCGCTGAATCGGATAAATATACTACCGAAAAAGATAACCCTATGCACTTGACAAGGGCGTCTCTATAAAGTATAATTCTTTTCGCCACTTCTCCCAATTCCGGTATTTTTTAAATTGAGGAAGCGGTTACTGTTTGGCGGCATAGCTCAGTTGGCTAGAGCATTCGGTTCATACCCGGAGTGTCACTGGTTCAAATCCAGTTGCCGCTACCATATCAGCATTCGGATTGCTGCCAAAACGGCAATCCGTGTGCTGAGAAAACGCAACAAGGCCCGTTGGTCAAGCGGTTAAGACACCGCCCTTTCACGGCGGTAACATGGGTTCGAGTCCCGTACGGGTCACCAAGTCAATTCACCGGAAAAAGCCCCGCTTTTTCCGGTGAATGTGCAATCAGACAGGGAGGCATAGCTCAGCCGGTAGAGCACTTGCTTCACACGCAAGGGGTCGGGGATTCGAGTTCCTCTGTCTCCACCAGCCGAATCCACAATACGTTGTGGATGAATAAAGCAAGGGGACGCTTTTCTGCTTAAAGCAGATGACCCGTCCCCTTGCTTTATGGATGAGAAAGTAAACGCCCATGGAGCAGATTAATGCTCTGTGGGCGTTTATGTTGTGCAAGGGTTCGTTTCCGGCATTTCTTTGACTGACATCTGAGAGGAAGATTTTTTCTGAGAGTGAGGATCATTAGGACAAACGAACCAAAAGAATTAATCCGGCTTATGCGATGGCGGGGCTTTACTTATAAGGCGTTAATTTTTCTAATGCGTAGAACTGCTTTTTGTGAGAACTTTGGCTTGCAATCCGGCTGATCTGTTCGCAGCCGTTAATCCTGGGGGAAAAGCCGGCAGCCAAAGACACCGCTATTTCTGTTTCTGTTCAAAAAACCGCATCAGGTCGTATCCGGCCAGGGGGCGGGCATAGGCGCCGAGGGGATTTAAATGCACATCGGGCTCATCCTCCGAATCACCGATACCGAAGAAGAAACCTCCGTCGTGCATGATCCACGGGTTCAGAATAAACGTCCCCTGGTTGCCGTTGCAGGCGTCTTCCGTCCAGCTCATCAGATAGGCATCTTCCCTGAGCTTCACATACAGACATGGGGAACTCCACATAAAGCCACCCGCGTTTTTATTGGCAATGATCGTCCAGGAATAGGACTCCGGCGTGCTATACACGTGAATGGACTGCATGTGCTCGCCGTAAGCCCATGAATACGCCTTACCGACCAACTCCGTCGTGAACCCATGCCGTGCAGTTACCGGGGGCGTCGGACCATCGTCCATATCAAGGATACCGAAGTACGCCTCGTGGCCAACCTCCCATGGCTTGCGCCCATTGCCGAGCCGCGCGTCTACACAGGTCGTTAGCCCATTAGAAAAATCGACAGCGTGGGTTGCGTTACGCAGTGGATCGCTCCCCGTGCATATATGACTGAATAGGATGATGTCCTTCGCAGGCTCTATGCCCTGATACACTTCCTCGTGCCAGTCCGACTCGCCCCCAAGCCGCCACTTCAACCGGCTTGCGTCAAGAATGTCATACTCCCAAACCAGTCCGTTGTCGTAACGCAGAGCGAAGCGCTTGCCTACCATATAGTCGCTGGTCTCAAGGGTGTTAGCGCTTGACATGATAGTGCGCCCCTTGAAGCACCGCAAGTTCTTCCTGATGATTTCGTCCACTTCTTCTTTTGTGTAATCTCTGTGCATGAATCTGGGGCGGTAGCTCGGTCGCGAACCCTTACCCTCCTGTTTGAACTTCTCGCGGCGTTTCTCGTCGAATGGACCCTCCGTGCCGTAATCCGTCAGCAGCTCCAGATTCGTACAGCGCCCGGTAATCTCTCCCTTGCCGCTGTATATTACGTAGTCGAGCGCGTCGTTTAGGTCGAACCCCAGACGCACTCCTATATGTCTTACAGTGAACAGGTCGATCACTTCCAGCGTGAATGACCCTGAATACTCCTGCTCGCTTCGCGAGTAGATGTAGTATTTGTCGTTGATTTTATAGTAATCCGACGGGGCGGTTATGGTGATACCCCCACGTGGGTTTGATAGCTCTACATAGGACGACCATACAACCGACGGAAAGAAATACAGCATTTCCCTGCCATTGTCGTCAATCCAGTGAGTACCCGTGCCTTCGATCCGGTTTGTGAGGCCGTGACGTTTCTCCGGTGCGGGGCCGCCCGCGTCAACATACCCTTGCATGCAGTGGCGCCAGACTTCCCGCTTATCGGGCTCGAACCCACAGAACCAGACCTCGAACGCCGTGACGAGATTCGTATTGCTGTCTATAACGATGCTATATCCACGAACCGTGTCAGGGATCATATGAGTCAGTAAGATTATGCCTTCCAGCTCCTTAGCCGCGTATGGGACTTCAACCGGCTGGCTACCGCCCTCAGTGAATCTGAGCATATCGCGCGTAAACGCATATTCCAATACAGGTCCATCATCTAAGATGATTTTTATGTTCTTACCGGTCAGCCCGCACCATGACGGAGACGCGCAGGCTGGTGACGGAACTGGCGTGAGTTTTTGCCGGATTTGCTCTTCTGTAAGCGGTGTATACGTATCGTAAAATGTCGCTTTGAAATAATTCATGACATGTACTCCCTTCAGTTTTCTAATCAAAATCCCGCTCGTGTAAATTCCGTAGCGTTCTGCTTCGGTTTTTGTTCTGTTCGTCATTATACTGTGTATTTTAACTTCCATGCCGATTCCGAGCGAGAAGTATAAACTCTGTCGGAATCGGCAGAAAGTTGATGCCGCGCAGGACGTCCTGATATACCGTCATTAGCATGTTCTATTTTAGTGTGACAACTGAATGTAATAGCATATGCGATTACGGACTCTTTTCGATCCCCAGCTTGCTGTTTATATGGATGCTAACCCTCTACACAATGTAGGGGATCGGATTCGTAAAAAAACTCTCGTCTACCTCTTCAGGTGAGCCGTATTTGCCAATAATGACAAAAATCTCGCGGTCCTTGCCTTCATTTGTTGATGTTCCGAAACCGCGGCCTACGCTGTACATGCGCTTCCAGTTATCCAGGAAGCACAGCGTATCGCTGCGGAATCCGAATTTCTCCCCGAGAAGCTTTTCAAGATTCTGTTCGGTGACGCTGACGAGGTACATGCCCTCCTTGATTTTTACGTAGTAAGCCGGTTCGTCGGAGCTCGGCATTGACTGCATCATTTCTCTTATCCGTTTTGTCGAATCGGGAACTTCTTTTGTTTCAGTCCTGTTTTTCGGATATCCGATACGGTACCAGTTCGAACTGTGATATACGTGAACTGTTGAAGTGCTGTGGCCGTATGTCCACCTCACGGCCGTGCCGGCTACGTCTTCAGTAAAACAGTGACGCCTGAGATCCGTGTGCTCTTTGCCTTCTTCTTTTATGTAGCCGAAGCCGAAGTGGCTATTAATAATGTATGGCCAGTACGGATTCTCGCCGAGCGAGCAGCGCAGGAACGTTACAAGCCCTTGCTCCAGATCGATTACCCAGGTATGGTTTTCGCGCGGCGTCTTATCCTTAATGCAGTAGGTAAGGAGATAAGTCCAATCGTCTGATTTGCGGCATTCGTACGTTTCGGTCTTTGGTGTTCCGACGCTTTTGGTGCTCCATTCAAGACGGGTTTCGTCCAGGAAACATAAAACTGCATCGCCTGTATCCTCACCGGTATCGATTACAAACTCGAAACGTTTGCCGGCAAGTTCAAAGCATTTGGGCGGGCAATATTGGCTGATAGACAGTTTTGCGGCGCCAGGAGCGTATTTTTCAATAAGATTCATGGTTATGACCTCCATAATTAAATACTGAATAATATATGTTGTTTATTAGAGCCAATCTGTAAAAAACCCGTGGATCTCTGAGAAAGACTTAGAAGAACATACTTCTCCCCCCTTAATAAATCAGGTCTTGTTAACCAGCAACCGTTAAATATAATTCTATTTTTCATTCTAGCATTGCTGGAGGTCAGATACAACATCTGGATGATATAATTTAGTTTACGGACTAATATAAAAAAGCAAAAGAACGGAGGAAAGAATGTTGACACCAAAAGAAAACTATATGCGGATGATTAATGGAGAAATCCCGGAATCTTTAACGGCGGGATTGTGTTTTGGTGTAAAAGTGGTGGAGATAAATGCATAAAGAGTTATTTTATAAGCGTATTTGAGCACTCCATAGAACCGGGTGCGCTTTTTATTGGTGTCAACTAAATTAGTCTGTTGGTATCGACAATTTCACTAAATAAATTATAATATATGAGAATGCATTATCGGCGGTGTTTTCTCCCATGACAGAGGATGTTACATTTAACATTGACTCAGATATAAAAAAGTTTTGTCTGGCATTGATCCTCTCCAAGGAAGAAGAGAATGCTGCTATTGAAACTTGTATGCGCACATACTTCGCCAAATTATTAGCTGATGAAGGCCTATAAAAGGTAGTGAGGTGGCAGAATGCAGATTAATCTAATAAAAGAAGCGAACGAATTGCTGTTCGTCAGTGGTTTTGATTATGCTTTTTGCGGCGGGTTTGGAATTGAGTTGTTTTTGAATCGTTCAATTCGCAAGCATAGTGATATTGATGTTTCGGCTTATTGGCAAGATAGGGATAATATTATTCTCTTCATGCAGTCATTGGGATGGAATGTATACGAAATGTGCGGTGGAGGGATCGCCCATCACATTTCTGATGTTAATAATCAAATTCGAGCAAGAGAAACATCTTCTGTTTCAAAGATGGATGCAACCTTATAAAGCTCTCGCCCCAAGGCGAAGCGGATATGTTTTATCTGGACTTTGACCATAGCGGGCAAATAAAGCTGGATTTTATAGAGTTTCTATTTAATAATCGCAGTAATGAGGCTTTTCTGTATGCCCGGAACGAGAATATTACTTTGCCAATATCTAAAGCAATATTGATACAAAACGGTATCCCATACCTTGCCCCCGAGCTCATCTTGCTTTATAAATCTACCGATACCGAACGCGAAGGTTACCAGTTGGATTATGATTCTGCTATGGCACAAATGAGCGCTGAACAGAAAGAATGGCTATATACCACACTGAGCGTTATGAATCCGTCCGGGCATAAATGGCTAAAAGAAAATGAATTATACACATAGGGCTTTTGGTCAGCAATTGATGAGCTCATTGTTCGATCGGAAATAGTAATTGACCGACCAAAGGGAACGAAGCACCCTCGGTTTGATTTCATATATCCACTGGACTATGGTTATCTGAAGGGCACCACTTCGCCCGATGGCGGCGGTATTGATGTGTGGCGCGGAAGTTTTTCCAAAAATGCATGTGATGCTGTTATATGCACAGTTGACTTGCTAAAAAGGATTCTGAGATTAAGATACTGATTGGCTGTTCCGAGGAAGAAAAGACTATCATCATGCATTTTCACAACGATTCGAAATATATGAAGGGTACGATGATTCGGAGGGAAAGTGAGGATAGGTTATGACTCTGAACGAAGCTATTCAAACCATGACAAGCGAGATAGCATCTGTCCTTGCCAATAACAAGCCGACTGTTTATCTTTATGGCTCGGTTGTGCTTGGTGACTTTCAACTTGGCTGGAGCGATATTGACATACTCGTTCTGACAGAGCGAGAAATTACGAAACAGCAGGCCTATACACTGACCGGACTTCGACAGGCTTTATTGGAACGCTATCCCGGTAATCCATATTTCCGCTTATTTGAGGGCGGTATGCTCTCTGCAGACGCTTTCTTGGCCGGTAAAAACGAGCGGACGGTCTATTGGGGAACAAACGGTCAGCGCATCGCCGAAAATTATGAAATGGACAGTTTCGGTATGGCGGTATTGCTCGATAGCGGCGTCCTTCTTCACGGCATTGATGTAAGAGAGCGAATGACATACCCGACATATACGCAAATAAGAAGTGATATCGTACATCATGTTGAGACAGCTCGAAAACATGGCATTGTTATCGGCTGGCTATTGGATATAGCGAGAGGGATCTACACCCTCCGCACAGGGAAAATTATTGCCAAGACCGCTGCCGGTGAGTGGGCATCGAAAGAAGGGCTATGCCCCGATGCAGATTTACTACAAAAAGCCGTGCAAATCAGGAAAGAACCACAACAGTTCTCAAAGGAAGATAAAGCTATTAATAACGCTGTGATACAACAGTTCGCCGATGTACTGGACAAAGAACTGCATGGCTTTGGGCTATAATGTAATTGAAACCGCTTCTGTTCGTCATGCCATTAAATGTGTTAGTGCAACAGCACGCCCCGTGCTGTCTGCACGCCCCGTGCTGACAACGCGACTCGCGCTGAGGAATTTATGAGCCTATACGAAAATCCAGATGTAACCGCTATTCTGCCTCCGTGGGGCGATGAATTCCTGATGGATATGCTGCCACTTTTGGATTTTGAAAAGCCGGGATACATGGGGCGGCTATTCAAGCCGGGACGATTTCACGCAGGAAGTATATAAACTTGATAAACCATCTACCTGAAAATCACGGCAAGGAGAAAGCCGTACTTCATTCGGCGGCAATTGGCAGAGATCAGAGAGATAGGAGGTGCTTCAATGACCCACAAAGGCACGATTACGCTTGAAACAGAGCGGCTTATCCTTCGCCGGTTCACTCTCGACGACGCTGAGAATGTATTTCAAAGGTGGAGCAATTCTGCCGAGAATTCCAGATTTGTCATGAAATCCCCTCATACAAGCGTTACAGAAACAAAAAATTTGCTGAGGGCGTATATCAGGGATTACGACAAGCCCGATTTTTATATGTGGGGAATCGTTTATGAAGGCGAACTGATCGGATATATTTGCGGCAATGAAATAAACGAAGAAATAAAGAGCGTGTGTATTGGGTATTGCATCACCAAATCGTGTTGGAATAACGGCATCACCACAGAAGCGACTAAAGCGTTGATTGATTTTTTCTTCTCTTTAGGGTTCAATCGGATTTTTTCCTACCATAACCCTCTCAACCCGGCAAGCGGTAAGGTTATGCAAAAATGCGGGATGCAGTTTGAGGGAAGAATTCGCGGCGGTTCAATGCTTGCAGGAAAAATCTATGATTGCCTGCAATATGCTATATTAGCCGAGGATTATTTTGGCGCAAGCAAACTGCCGCAAAGCTACATAATGAATTTGCGGAAGTATGTAGGACACATTCCGCTTATCATGAATGGCGCGGGTGTCATTATAGAAAATGAGCGCGAGGAAATATTACTCGGTCAGCGGCGTGATAATGGCTGTTGGACACACGCAGGCGGTTCTTCGGAGCTTGGCGAAAGCTGTGAAGAAACCGCTCGGCGTGAGTTGTTCGAGGAGATGGGTCTCATCGCCAATACGCTTGAACTACTCGGTGTGTTCTCCGGCAAAGATACACATTACATTTATCCGAATGGCGACGAAGTGTACAATGTTGCGGTTATCTATACCTGCTGTGATTGGTCCGGTACACCGGCAGCACAAGAGGAGGAAGTTGCTGAGCTTCGATGGTTTCCGATTGATGAAATCCCAGACAACATCTCCCCTCCGGATATGACGATCTATAAAGCATACCTGGAGAAACGGAGAACTATAATATGAAAAAGCCCCATGGCATGATCTTACTCGGCGCAAACGGCAGCGGCAAGTCTACTCTTGGCCGTGAGCTTGCCTGTGTTTTGAATATTGCCCATTTCGATGTGGAGGATTACTGGTTTCATAAAACCGACATACCCTATACAGCTATTCGACCAGCGAAAGAACGAAATGAGATGCTGCTTGCAGATATGAAAAAACACGGCTCATTTGTGGTATCCGGCGATATTTCAAAATGGGGTAATGATTTTCTTACAGTATTCGACCTTGTGGTCTTTCTTACTGCGCCTAAGGAAATTCGCTTGAAGCGAATTGAAAACAGAGAATATGTGCGATGGGGTGACCGGGTATGCGAAGGCGGCGATATGTATGAATCGCGGAAGAAATTCCATGAGTTTGCTGCCGCTCGGGATGTTGGGTTGCTCGAACAAGCGGCTTTCTTGTATTTATGTCCTATCTTGCACGTTGATGGAACACGAAAGCTCCATGAAATAACCGCTTATGTTGCCGAGCAGTATCGGCAAATATCTACCGAAAATGAGTGGTGTTCACACTCTCACACGAACTAACGGAAACACGGCAAGGGTATGCACTTTATATTAAACCCGTGTCCTTCTCTGATTTTTGTCCCGGCGGCTTAAAGCTGCCGGAATGGCGTTGACAATGCACGGTTTCCGCCTGATAATAGAAAATACATCATACTTGTGAGAATGCGATGAAAGATACAATGAATATCGAAAAACTGAAGAATACGCTTCTGAAGGCCGACGCTGTCGTGATCGGCGCCGGCGCAGGCTTGTCCGCCAGTGCCGGCATGACCTATGACGACGAGCGGTTTCGGACGCATTTCGCAGACTTTGAAAGCAAATACGGCTTTCATGATATGTATGCGGGGGGCTTTTATCCGTATAAGACCGAAGAGGAGCTGTGGGCGTTCTGGAGCCGGAACATTTTCATCAACCGGTATGCCCAGCCGGCCAGCAGGGTTTATCAGGACCTGCTGAAGCTGGTCAGGCACAAGGAATACTTTGTCATAACAACAAATGTAGATCACTGCTTTCAGCTTGCCGGTTTTGACAAAGCCCGTTTGTTTTACACGCAGGGCGATTACGGTCTGTTTCAGTGCGCAAAGCCCTGCAGCGAAGTAACCTATGACAACGAAAACCTCGTCCGCAGGATGTACAAAGAGCAAAGAAACATGAAGATTCCGTCTGAGCTGGTCCCGAGCTGCCCGGTCTGCGGCGGTCCTGTGACGATGAATCTGCGCATCGACAACCGTTTCGTTCAGGACGAGGGGTGGCATCGCGCGGCAGATCGTTACGAGGCCTTTTTGAACAGGCATAACGGACGGCACGTTTTGTTCCTGGAGCTTGGCGTTGGTTATAACTCGCCGGGCGTCATTAAATTTCCGTTCATCAGGCTGACTAAATCAAACCCGAACGCGGTCTACGCCTGCATAAATTTGTCTGACGCGAAAATTCCACCGGAGATTGCCGACCGCTCCGTGTCTATCAAAGCAGATATAAAAACGGTTCTCATGCTGATCTTCAATAAATATGACGATTAGCATGAGAACTCTATGTTTAAGGTACAGTATGCTTTTATTGAGCGAATAAAATGCGCTGAAAATGATACCGTTATTATTACTGTTATAAGCAACATTCATATCGGGCTTCTTGTCAATCTAAAATCACCATTTTGATTATTGATCTTTTATTCGACTGATCGTACAGCCGTAAAGCTGCGATACCTCCTCAAGCCATGTTTCGATGTCCTCCTCCGAAGAAGCGGCATTCAGCTCTCCGCTCACTAAAAACGATCCCGCAGCGGCGACAGCGCCGCCGCTGCCGGGAACAAAAGAAACCGCTGCCGAATATCCGTTTCCAAATATGTACAGGAACAGCGTATTGTTCTTTTGTCCTTTGCTTACAAAGCAGTCTCCCGCCGACACGACCGACGCGGCCGCTATCGTAGAGGCGCCGTTCATACCGTTCACGCGGGCCGCTATGCTTGAGATGAATCTGCCGATGACGTCCGGAAGCAGATTTGCCGGAATGTCATAATCGGAGTGGGCTTTAAAAGAGGAAATGACCGCGGAATCCGGTATATCAATTTTAAACGCTGATTCCGGTTTTGCATAATCCCCGGAGCCGATATCGTCGATGATATCCCGTATTTCCGCCGGACCGGCTACCAGCAAAAGGTATGCTTCACTTTCCGCCATCGTATCCATTTTTGACACAATCGCCAAACCCTTATCATAAAGCTCTGATGCCGCGGCTTGCCCGGAGCGTTCAGCGCCGCAGGCAGAGAAAAAAAGCGCCGCGAAAAGGAGCCCTGCCAAAAAAACGGTTTTTTTCATTTTGTCCTCCATGTTTTATATTAAGTATTTATTATACCATATGGGCTATGCTTTGCAAATGATTGGTTATGCTTTTCTGGAAATTGTTGGACATTTCAGGCCGGTCAATATATAATAAAATAAGAATACCACATACATCCCATGCAGAGAAAGAAGGAGAACTTTAATATAAAAGGAGGCGGAAAATGAATACCAGACTTAATGAGCGCTCTGCGCGCTCTGCAAAGCAGACGTTTTTTATTCTTGCCGTCGTCATTATCGCCGTAGTGTATTTGCTGCCGCTTATTTTTACGGCGGTCATCTCCACCAGGGAATACGCCGGAATGCGCCCGCGCCTCATCGGGGAAATCGATAAAGGCTTTACATACTATGCGGATTTCCTTGGTTCCTACTATCTCCCCCGGCTCATGCGCAACACGGCGCTGCTGACGCTTTGTCCCGCCTTAGTGACCGCTGTTACCGCCCTTTTGCTGATTCTGGCCGTATCAAATCTGCCGAACAAGGCTTTAAGGACAATCGCTTTGATGCTGCTGGCTGTGCCGTCCTTTGTGCCGCTGGCTTATCTGACAAGCTTGTTCATGAACGTTTTTTCTTACGAAGGTCATGCGACGCGGGCGCTTGTTTCGCTGGGCATCATCGGAGAAAACCGCGATCTGATGTCCGATAAGGCCTTTTATCTGCCGATATACACGGCATTTGAGACCCTTCGGTTTTTGTTCTTTCCGGTACTGGCCGGTGTGCTCGCTCTGGAGAATAAAGCTTCGGGCAAGCTTGTGACAGCACTTAAAATATCTCTTGCTTATATTCTCGTTCGCCTGTCACTGACCTTTATCCTTGACTACGAGCTGACAAGAGCGCTGTACAGGCCTGTTACCTATGAAGTTTCCGATACCATTGCGGCCTTCGTCAACCGGCGCGGACTGACCGAAGGGGAAGTCGGTTACGGCGCCGCCATCGATATCATCAGATTTATCGCGCAGGCAATCGTCAATACCGGCGTCTTTTTTGCGCTGCGTGCGCTTTTTTATTCGCGCGGCAGGCTTGTCTCAGACCCTATGCCCTCAAAGCCGCCCGCCCGCAAAGGCGGAGCGGCCATGTCGGTAATCAGCGTCATTGTTTTTCTGATCCTGGCGGCGGGCAGCCTTTATGTGACAGCGGGGCTTGTATTCCCCGGGCTTATCGTTAAAGACGCGCTCCTCCGCTTTGAAGGCTTTAGTGTACAAAGCTTAATCGGGCGCTGGTTTTTAAACAGCTTCATTTATGCCGTCCCGCGCGCCGCTATTTTTGCCGTTATTTCCTATATCATTGCCTATCCTCTGGCAACGCGTTCAAAAACCGTGTGGGTGCTCGCGGTCATCGCGCTGTCTTCCGGCGCTCTGATGATGGCAAATAGCATTCTTTTCAAACATATCGGCATTAACAATACGGCTTTGGGTGCGATTTTGTTCGGGTCCTTCAGCTGCGCGGGAGCCGCGGCACTTGGTTTAAGCCTGCGCAGGAAATTCATAAACCCGCCGTCATTTCCTGAATATACGCGCGCCGCCGCAAAAGGCGTTCTCGTTTTATTCCTTCTGGGTTTCGCCGTATTTTGGTGCTCGAACACCTGGGCGGGCGCTATGCTGGTAAACCGCGATCTGTATCCGATAACGATCCTTATTCATGAGCAAACGTTTTTCGGCTTTGCCGCAGGGGGCAGGGCGGAGGATTACAGCCTGATATCCGGCATTACGCTCGTCGCTTCGCTGCCGCCGCTGGCCGCCGTCTGGACGGCGCTGGTTTTTAACAAAAAGCTACCGACCGGCTTGCTTGGCGCAGGCTTCAGAGTGTAGACTTTTACCGCATCAAAACGAAGCTTTGCAAAAACCCGGTAACAGGCGATCGCCGGTTACCGGGTTTTATTAACGGTTGCGTCAGCGTGGGGCCGCTTAATTAATTCCGATTTCTTTAAGCCATGCCTTAACCTTTTCCGGCGCCGTATCTACCTCAACGCCTTTGATGGCGAAGCTCTTGAGAACTTTGGAATTCGGGCAGAGCTTTTCGATATCGGCTGCGACATTTTGAAGTCCGCCCATACCGTGCGTACAAAACGGTATGACGGTCTTTTGGGCCAGATCGACAGTCGACAAAAAGTCCTTGACCGGCTTGGACACGGTTGCCGACCAGTTCGGTGTACCCACAAAAACGGTGTCGGCTGTTTTCAGATCGGCGCTTTCTCCCTTTTCGATGTCCAGCAGCGTACCGCCAACCTCGGCGTGAATCATGTTCGCCAGTTTCTTCGTGTTCCCGGATTGCGAAAAGTATGCGATGATAATTTTCCCGTTCATTTTTTTCCTCCATATTATGTCGTTATTTTGTTAAACGTTGCTTTTATTTCAGTCCGTAAAATTCCGCCGGATCATAGCCGACATATGTATCGGTCTGATCCTCCACCGGCATGATCTCCAGCAGGCACAGGTGGTTGACGGGTACTGTCAGTTTCGTCTCAAATACGCCGTTTTGCGCAAACAGCTTTTCATCTGTTTGAAGCGGCTCGGCGGAGGCCCGTAAGATTTCAGCCTGCTCTTTGCTCAGGCTGCGCGGTTTCCCGAAATTGCTCCAGGTCTGAAGCGGATTTGCGTGCGCGCCTCCAACCTCCCGTTTGAGTACAACGGCTTGTTTGCCCAATGCGGGCAGCGACAGTAGAAAGCTTATATCCTGCGCCGGCTCATGACCGCGCAAATCATTATAGTTCCAGCCGATGATCACATATTTACCGCCGCCTTTTGTTACAAGCAGGTTCTCGTCGCGGTATAAAAGCTCGTTTTCCGCTTTTGAAAAGAATTCGAAGGCATAAAAGGTGGGCTTTTTGATTGAATATAAGCCAACGAGCCCAAATCCGCCGTGGAACACCGATTTCGGTACACCCATTTCTTCAAAAACGTCGCTGAATGTCCAGTAAGCGTATGAATCGGCATAATCGCCCGCCTCGCTTAGAATACGCGCGATAAATGCGGCATTAAAAGCGGTATCGTGAACCGGGCAGAGCGGAGAATAGGAGCTGTTGAATTCCGTGATATGCAGCGGCATATCTTTTATACGCGGGTAGTCCGCCATGATCTCCCGGGTTTCCTTCAGCTCCTCGATCATTTTCGTCGGTTCCCTCATCGTATGATAGATGTAATGCCCGCGCATTTCCGGCGTGTTCGCAAGGTAACAGTGGCGTGTGATGAAATCCAACGGTGAATCGTTTTCAATACAGTATGTAAAAAACGACCTCAGCCATCTTTCGGTATCCACGCCGCAGATTGCCGGTCCGCCCACCTGTATGCGTTCATCCGCCTGCTTTACGGCCCTTGCCGAACAGTCGTAAAGCTTGAAGTATTCCTCCATGGAGCCTGCCCAGAATCCGATGTTCGGCTCGTTCCAAACCTCGACCGGCCAGGTTATTACCTCCTGCGCGCCATACCTTTCAATTAAATGCTCAAACGTTTTTCTGACCAGCTCAGACCACTTGTCATAAGACGCCGGCGGCGTTACATTGCCCTTCCAGTAAAAAATCGTCTGCTCGCCGGATTTTAATCGGTCCGGCATGAATCCGAGCTCCAAAAACGGCCGGATGCCGTTACTGAGATAAGTGTCCATAATGCGGTCAAGATAGGTAAAGTTATAAAAGGGTACGTTTTTCCCGTCTATTTCCTGCTCTTCGTATATGCCGACATCGTCGCAGAACAGCCCATGTCCGCGAATATACCGAAACCGGATCGCTTTTTGCACGATAGTCAAATGCTCGATGTATTCCTTTTGGAGCGCCAATCCTGTCCGGCCGGTCCCGACGCAATATGCCGCATTGTTATGAAAAACACCGCCAGACCGCGGAACCTCGATCTTTTTCATCATTTTGCCCCGTTGCCGCGCTCAGCGCGGCCTCCGCTGTTTTCGGCGAGCGGCGCGCCGAACTCATATTTCTAATATTTGCATATTGGCTGTATCTTGTCAAGCGATTCGTATAATGCACCGGATTCTATTGACAAATGATACAAACAAATTATTATAATTGTATACGGAATATGACTTTTCAACGGCCATTAACGCATTCGGCCCGAAAAGTGAAAGTCTAAAGTCTATTATATGGGGAGGGCAGCGTGAAAACACTTTCACACAACTATTTGTACCGCAGCTTAGCGGCAGAATGGAGATTAATATGGATTACGATCTGACCGTATCGGACCGCATACAGCGGCTGCGTGAAAAACGCGAATGGTACAACAACGGACATTTGCGTTTGAACACCGAACGCACAAACATCATCACAAAATACTACAAAGAGCATGAGGCTCAGTATCCGATTTTAAAGCGGGCCGGGTTTTTGTACGAATGGTGCGCAACCCGGGAAATTTTCATTGAGGACGAAGATATTTTACTCGGCGGTTCCGGTCCCCGCATGCGCACAATCAATTTTATGATCGAAGCGATCAACCAGTGGATTCCTCAAAGTTTTGGCGATACGGACGAGATCTTCAAGGCCGCATGGCAGACGCCCGGCTGCGTTTGGGTTGACGATGAGGAACGCTCGGACCTTATAAGTGCCGCAGAATACTGGAAAGACAGGGATATCCTCAGCCATATCAGGGGTTTCATGCCGGACTTTGTTTATGACCATCCGGGAAACGGCGTGTCAAGCCCGGCGCGCGAAAGGTCCTTCAGATTACCCCAGGGCCACTTTGTCGCCAATTTTGAAAAAGCCGTCAAGGTCGGCTTCGGCGCGGTCCGCCGTCAGGCAATGGAAAAGCTTGCGGAGGTCGAGAACAACCTGACCCACGAAAACGCCAGAAGCCACGCTTTTTACCGCGCGGTGATCAAGCTTTGCGACGGCGCTGTTTTGATGTCCAGACGCTATGCAAAGGGCTGCCGCGACAAAGCCGCCGTTACCTCAGACCCCAAACGCAAAGCCGAGCTGTTAAAGATGGCCGAATCCCTTGACTGGATCATGGAAAATCCGGCAAGGACCCTTTGGGAAGGCCTTCAGGTCATTTTATTCTATCAGTACATCATTTCAGCAGACGGTCAGCAGCACGGACAGTCCATTGCCAATGTGGACAGATATGTGGGCGACCTTCTGGACAAGGAGCTGGCAGAAGGAACCATTACCCGGGCCGAGGCGCAGGAGTTGTTCGATGCGTTTATTTTGCGTATCGGTGATCTGATTGCCATGTTCGCGCCGCCCGACAATCAGGAGCTCATCAAGCTCAACAGGGAAGGCCGCAGCCTTTTCAATACTCTGGGCACTACGCATACGATTTCGGGCGGCATACATATCACAATCGGAGGCCTTAAACCCGACGGCTCCAGCGGCTACAACACCGCCTCCGAGCTTCTTTTGCTGTCCTTCCGGCGTCTGGTCGTACCGGACCCCAGCGTATGCATCAGGGTAAACGAGCATACGCCGGACATCATATGGAAGATTGCCATCGAGTCCAGTAAGCTGGCCGGCGGCATCCCGCAGTTTGACAACGACGAAGTCATCATCAGGTCTTTGGTGGAACGCGGTATTCCTATTGAAGACGCCCGCGAATACGGGATCATCGGATGCGTGGAACCCACGATACCGGGCAAAGAGTGGCCTTGCTGCGGTTCCACCGGTTCTTTCGGCGGCATCACGCTGATCGCCGCACTGAATCTCTGCATACACGGAAATAAAAACCCGATGACAGGTGCGGAGGGCTGGCTGCCCTGCAAAAAGCTGTATGAATACGAATCTTTTGAGGAGCTTCTCAGCGAATACGAACGGCAAGTTAAGTTCTATGTGGATTTTGAACAGAAGATTTTCCAATTCTTTGAGGTCGCCTATTCCGAGTTCTTCCCCTGCCTCAGCGCATCCGTCATGATGGACGGCTGCATGGAAAGCGGCAAGGATGTAACCTGGGGCGGCGCAAAATACAATGCCTTCGGCGTCATGACCAATACGATAGCAAACACGGCCGACAGCCTGATGACGATCAAAAAGCTCTGTTTCGACTGGAAAAAGGTCTCTCTCAGAGAGCTCTATGACGCGCTGTGCGTTAATTGGGAAGGTTATGAAAACCTGCGCCAGATGATCCTCAACGAGGTGCCGCATTACGGCAACGACGATCCCGAAGTGGATGAGCTAGCCAGATGGTGCTCGGATGTCTACGCCGACAACCTGATGTCCTATAAAGGTCCGCGCGACTGTGCAATGGCAGCCGGATCCCTGACCTTAACCGCCAATGTCTCTATCGGCAAGGCGACATGCGCAACACCCGACGGACGCCGGGCGGGAGAGCCGATGGCGGACGCCATTTCCCCGCGGCAGGGCATGGTAGAAAACGGCCCGGTTTCGTATGTGAAAAGCGCGGCCAAGCTTTCCCATCACAAGTTTGGCAACGGCAACCAGCTGAATATCCGCTTTGACCCGCGCTCCGTGGAGGGCGATGAGGGAACCTGGAAGCTCAGGGAGCTGATACAGGCCTACTTTGATCTGGGCGGCCTGCAGCTGCAGTTTAATGTGGTGGCGACACAAGAGCTCCGAAAAGCCCAGAAAGATCCGATCGCATATAAGGATTTGATTGTCCGCATCGCGGGCTTCTCCACCTACTTTGTGCACATGACCCCGGATGTTCAGGAGGATTTCATCAGCCGTGCCGAGCAGTTTGTCTAAGGACCTATTGAAAAACCGGCATCGGTTTTGTTACAAGGAGCTGTCAATTTGATTGAAAATGTAACCGGAAGGATTTACGACATTCAGGGCTTTTCCGTCCATGACGGTCCGGGAATCCGAACCACCGTATTTACAAAAGGCTGTCCGCTGCATTGCCTCTGGTGCCACAGCCCGGAGTCACAATATGACCGTTTCGAGCTCTCCTTTCTGCCTGTTAAGTGCGTCGGCAAGGAAAAGTGCGGCGGCCTGTGCCTGAAGGCCTGTCCAAACGGATCCGTTACGGAAACTAATCCGGAAGAATCCCTGATTGATCATTCAATGGTCACCAAGGTTTCCATTGACCGCGAAAAGTGCGCAATATGCCTGAAATGCGCGAATGTCTGCCCTTCAAAAGCGCTTTCCCCTACCGGCTATACTATCACAGTGGAGGAAGCTTTTGCCCGCGTCAATAAGGATCGGTTCTTTTTCAAAAAAGAAGGCGGCGTTACGATTTCCGGCGGTGAGCCGATGCAGCAGTTTGCGTTTACGTTAAATTTGGCGAAAAAATGCAAAGCAAACGGCATCAATGTCTGCCTGGATACGACGGGCTTTGCACCCGAAGAGCAACTCCTTCAGATTTTACCTTATGTGGATTTGTTTTTGTATGATATAAAACACATGGATTCCAAAAAGCACGAGAGCTTCACGGCGGCACCAAACGAGCGCATTTTGAAAAACGCCGCTCTTCTTGCCGATAACGGCGGGGCGCTTCAGATCCGGGTACCGGTCATACCGAAGCTGAACGCGGACCGGGAGAATTTAATCCGGACTGCGGAATTTTGTAAGAGCCTCGGCAGCGCAGTCAAACTTGTCCAGCTTTTACCCTACCACGCGATGGGAAAATCCAAATATACGCGAATGGGTTTGTCATATAAGCTAAAAAACGTTGACCCGCCGGATGATCTGACCATGAAGCAGACGCTCGAAATGTTTACGTCTTTAGGTCTGTCCGCGAAAATCCGTTAAACGGTGCGACGCCGAGTGGCCTGTGGGAACCGAAAAACTACGGTTCCCACAGGCCATCACTTTACGGTATCTTATGTCTGTTATGTCCCGCCGACGTTTCTATCGCTTAAAACGCATCAGCACTTTTTGCCGAAGCCGCCAAAGGAATCTCCGCAGCAGCAGCACAAAATGACAATGATGATAATGATGAACCAGCAGTTGTTATTTCCAAAAAACATGATGATCAACCTCACAGAAGATATGTTTGAGACGGCAGCTACACTGTATGTTATTCATATTGGTGTGCATTTGTTCATCTCCGGTTATCACCAAAAGGCGCCTGTCTTCTCATTGTCTATGGCCGCACCATGATTTTTCCCTGCGCTCTGTAGGACGCATCGGTAAATACCTTAAGGCAATCCTTCAGTGATATGACATCCATGATCATATCCCGTACGGTAAGTTTTCTTGAATTGAGCAGCGAGACCGCGCGTCCTATGGTATAGGGGTTGATGTAAGACGACCTCAGCGTGATCTCCCGCTGAAAAATCGTATAGGGATAAACCTCAATCGTGCACTTAGGGCTTGTGAGCCCGAACAGCATGACGGTTGACGCGTTACCGGCAAATCGAATCGCATTCTCCATCGTCGCTTTAGACCCGACACATTCGATGACCCTGTCAAATTTGAAAGGAAACGCCTTGAGCAGCTTGCTGTCCGTATTTTCTGCCAGCGGGTTTTCCGCCAAAACAGCGCCGCTTTTTAAGGCCAGTTCGCGTTTATGGGCAATCGGCTCCAGCATCGCAATGCGTGACGCACCCGCAGCCACGCACAGGCGGAGCATGATCTGACCGATTGTTCCGCCGCCGATAATCAGTACGTCGTCCCCTGTTTGAACGCCGGTTAAATCCAGTCCATGCAGACAGCAGGATATAGGCTCTGCCATTGCGCCCTCCTCAAAGGAAAGATGATCACCGATTTTGGTCAGTTGCCTTCGGTGGACGCGGCAATACTCCGCAAAACCGCCGTCTGCGGTAGTTCCCGTACCGATCATGCGGCTGCAAAAATGCGCTTTTCCGCTTAAACAGTACCGGCACTCACCACAGACATTGTTCGGGTCTACCGCGACGCGGTCACCCGGTGAAAACTCTGTTACCTTAGTGCCAACCCGCTCCACTATGCCGGAAAACTCATGTCCGAGCACGGTAGGCGGCTTGCAATCCGCCGCGCCCTTAGCGCCTTCATAAATATGCAGATCGGTTCCGCAGACCCCGCAGGCTTTCACCTTCACCAGCACATCATAGTCATTTGGCTCCGGAACCTGAATATCATCTATAGAGATGTTATGTACACCGTGAAAAACCGCCGCTTTCAAAGTCTTTCCCTCCATAATGGCAGGTACCGGTTATTGCACCGGCACCTGCTGTTCTTCAGACTGTTTTCTTCGGGCATTTCTACAAAGCCGTACCGTTTGGAGCGGCGCTTTTGATTCCTGCCCATTCATCCAGCTTGCGCATGATCTCGTCGTATGTTTCGCTGCATATATCGGGAAGCGTGCCTCCGAATGACTTTTCCGCCTGCTCAAATCCCTTGTCAATCGCCTTTTTAAGCTCCGCCAGCTTGCTTGAATCACCGCCGGAAATCGCAATGGCAAAAGAAACGATCCTTTCGCTCACGGCTTTTACGCCAAATGCGCCGTCTTCCGAAATTGCCGCCTGTGCGTCGGCAACGGAAAACTCTTTGTAGGAAGCGCCTCGCGCATTGACCTCAATTAACCTGTTCTTTTCCGCTTTTTCGATCTGCCGGTATAAAAGCTTTTCGATCAGGTCGGTCAGTTTCCGCCTGGTGTTTTCCGCCTGTTCCTGTATGCGCATTTTTTCCCTTGGGCTGAGCTTTTTTGTTTTCTCTTTTCTCTTGCCGCTGATGTCCGCAAAAAAGGCCGGATCCTCTTTTGCTTTTCTCACTCCGACCTTCATCCTGTTAAGACCGCCCGAAATCGGGCTGCTATATTCAGATCCGCCGATTGTCCTGAGCCGATTTGACAAAACAGGTTCCTCCTTAGTAGATATTGTGCAACTTTATTTGTACCTTTTATGTGCCAATATTAACATATTTTACCTGTTTCGTCAATGTCCGTCAAACCGTTTTGCCGTCTTATGATGCGTTGTCTATGCCGGCTAAACCAAAGAAGCCGTCAGCCCTGTTTGATCGGTCAAAAACACCGTTATATTGGATAATCCGATACTTTTGCAGCTGCTCCCGGCCCGCTTTTGACAGCGTGAGGTCATCTGTTTTGAAATTGAGGCTCCGCTCGCAAAAACCGATGCTGTTGATGACCGGAATGTTTTCGTGCATCTGACGCAAAAGCTTTTGATATCCCGTGAGCGGAAGCCCCGCCACATCCAGCACAAAGGTCTGAAGGTAGTTCATCGACAGGTGTAAGCCGGCCCGCTCCCGGATATCGTAGTTTGCCCAAATGACAAAGGGAACCTTATGCATACGCTGCCTTTCGTCCGGCGTCAGGTCGGCCGTATGCTTTTTAAAGACATCATAATAGAATTTTTCTTCAAACTTTGGCTGATGATCGCCAAACATCACGATAATTGTCGGTTTATCGACACCGGCGAAATAATTTACCAGCGCTTCAAAGGCCTCGTCGCTTTCACGGATCAAAGAAAGATATTGGTCGACCGCCGGATACTTGTCCAAATAGCCGCCGGTTAAATAGATCGATCGGTTCAGGTTTACCCACGGCTTCAAATAGCCGCCGTGGTTTTGCATCGTCACATTGAAAATAAATATCGGCGCATCGGGTTCCTGCCGGCGGTGCGCTTCGTAAACAGAGATCAGCTTTTCATAGTTGTATTTATCCCCGATATAATTTCTGACCATGCCCTTTTTTATATAATCGTCCTCAAAATACATCGCCGAGAACCCGTAATTTCGGTAAACGGCGGTCCGGTTCCAGCAGTTTTTCCTGAAAGGGTGCATAGCGACCGTCTTGTACCCGATCCCGCTTAACTGCCCGGACAGCGAATAATCACCCGCCGCCGTATACATCTGGTACGCAATGGTTCCTCCGGGCAAAAACGCCATCGTGTTCCCTGTCAGAAATTCATATTCGGCGTTTGCGGTGTTCCCGCCAAGCTCCGACGAATAGACATATCCTCTGACTGTATTTTCATTCAGCCCCCGGAAAAAGGGCATACAGTCGTCATTTACGTCAAACTGCCCGAGTACGCCGGGGTCGGAAAACGCTTCATTCATCACAACGATAATATTCGGTTTCTCCGATCCTTCCCCGGATATGCCGTCGGATAAATAACCCGATTGACCCGGTATATCCGCTGAATACCCGTCAGGTTTTTCCGTGTAACCGTATTTCAGATAGGTACAAAAATTCAGAAGTACACCGTTGTTTTGCGTGTACCAGTAAGCCGGTTTGATCCCGATATCAAAAAGAAAAGACGAGCCGAAAAAGGACACCGTAAAGATTAAGCATACCATCATGACCGGTACGGCAAACCGAAGTCGAGGGCGGGCGCGCCCGCGCTCTTTCGTGATGATCAGCAGACACAGATACCCGAGGAAAACCGCCAAAACAGCCCATTGCAGCATCGCAGGTTTCCAATCGTAGTTATCTTGCACCTGCAGCGCAGTCCTGACGGAAAGCAAGTCAGACGGCAAAATAATCCGTCCCCGAAACCGAAAAACATAATAGTTGAGATTCCCCCAAAAAAACGAGAGACTCACGGCAATACCCGCAGACAGGTTTAATCTGCCGCTGATCAGATAAAAAACTAAGGCTATTATATAATACCAGACAAGATTTAAGACGGCTTGAGTAAAAGTCAGATTAATTTTCAGCGGAAACGCCGATATGTTACCGATCAGCACCTCCGTCATCAGCATCGAAAACAGCGGCCCGGACAACCAGAGAAATAGCCTGAAAAGCTTTTTGTGCGGATAGACAAACGATACCGTCCCGAAACCGGTCCCGATCAATAACGCGGAGACGACGACGTCCCAAAACGACATCGCCTTAAACAAAAGTGCCTCGGCTGCCGCGAAAAAACAGCCGAACAAACCGATGAAGCCAAACCCGATAAGCCCGCTTCTCAAAAGACATGCAACGCTCTTTTCGCCCGCTTGTTGCCTGTTTATACGGCAACATAAACCTGCGGCGGAGCGGAATCTATTAAGACGCGATCCTTTTGGCTTGCCGCTCTCGCTGTTTTGATTGTTCATGACGTCTCCCCTGCCGCAGCATTTCCCCTGC
>JAAYJC010000079.1 GCA_012523085.1 Clostridiales bacterium | reverse complement strand
TTTGTCTACAACTGAATTATACCAAATCAGGCTGATTGCTTCTATATATTTATAGTGATAATTTGGGTTTGCCGTGCCCGTTATCCCTTGCGAACACTATGTTTGTGGTGTTTTGCTCACGGCTAAATATTAAAAAGAAAAGAGGTGAAAAAATGATGCATGATATCGAATTGCTTCAATATGTTTATAAAACCGCTGATATGGGCTGCGTTGGTATAGATTCGGTAATAAGCAAAACCCGAAACGCAACTCTGGAAAACGAGCTTCAAAAGCAGTACAGCGAATACAAGAAGCTACGCGGTGAAGCTCGAACCCTGCTGGAGGCAAGAAATGAATTCCCGAAGGGTGTGGGGGCAGTTTCCAAAGCATCTGCTGACGTTATGACTGTCAGCAAAATGATGGTTGATCATACAGATTCAAAGATTGCCGAAATGTCCATTCAGGGAAACCAAATAGGTATAAATAAGACAATAAAGCACCTGCATGATTATAATGGGCAAAGTACCGAAGTTCGCACCTTAGCCGAAAAACTATTGGCCACAGAGGAAGCTAATGCCGAACAATTGAAAAGATTCCTCTAACATGCTGTACGGATTCGAGCAATCGCCCGTATCTGTTTGGTAATAGCCCTTTCCTTGTCTGACATGGAATATCCGAGCTTTTGGGGTAGTATGCCCACATGACCACAAAGCTATATACGATAATGAACCTTCAAGGTTTATCTTTCCGGTTCTAAGGGCTGAGGTTCGAGTCCTCCGGGCGTGCCAAATATGCTGATCTCTTCCTGCATGACAGCCAAAATAAGAGTCTTACTCGCCTTTTTAAAGCAATACCGCCTCACAAATCCAAATACCAAATAAGCTGCGCTTCATGCCGAAACTCAGGCTCATTATAATAGGCGAATTCATCTATCGCGCAAAGCACCGCTCCTTGTTTATGATAAAACCTGACTGCCGGAATATTGCTGTTCTGGCACTCTATTTTCATCTGCATAAAGCCCTGCCCTCGCGACCAGTCTGCTGCCATATTGAATAATGCCTGACCGACACCTTTATGTTTATATGCGTCGTCAACCCGAATATCCCACAGTACAGCGAGATCGTCCCTGCCGGACAGCATATTGATTCCTTTTGTCCGCGCTGCCACCGTTGCCCCGCCGACCGGCTGTTCTCCGTCAAAGGCCATAAATAAAGCCCAATTGGAGATATCCCATCGCTTTTCCCATCTCGCAATGCTTTCATCACCGCCGGTGCAAAAATCCTTTGTATATGGTTCCACGGGTGTTTCTACAAAAGTAAAGCCGCTCAACCCCCGATTGTCCTTATCTATCCGGTAATATGACGTCACATAGACGCGCATCGGGATTTGATCGTACAGAGGGAAATATGTCCGGTCAACTTTTTTATATATGATCATTTTCTCAGCTCCGTCTCTTCTCTTTCGGATTTTCGATATAACTGCTCTTTTTTAAGCTTCGTGTTGCCAAGTTTAAACCGAAAGCGGGCATGTCCGACGACCCGTATTGTAACCTATTTTTGCGCCGTATGCTACTTATTTAATGCCTGCTGAACAATTTGAAAACGCAACAACTGCAATACTTTGACAGCGTTTTTGAGTTGTTTATGCAGGTAGACGTTTAATGCATCTGAATGCGTTTGTTCAGTTGACATTATTTACACTTATCGCAGATAAACGGACTGCGCTCCACCGGTTGTTCACCGTAATTTGATGAGATATCCAGTTGGTTAATGATGCAAACATAAGCTGAATATGGTATACTTAATCCACAATTCGCATCTTGAATACGATCGCATCTTGAATACGAAAGGAGTTTTACCATGCAGCTAGATCTGAAGATGTTACCCTTTGGCAGACGGTTATCCAGGCATATGATCTACGAGGAGACGGACAACCTTGGCTCCGGCTGGATTAAAGGCCTGTATCTCGCTTTGGCCGCGGAAGGCGGCGGCAGCATGTTCGGCGGTCAAAGTCTGGATCCGAAAGGTTTTATCCGGATTACGCCAACCTTTAACAGGCAGGACCTTGAATACACGTATACCGCCTCTGAGTCCTTCGTTGAATTAAAAACGGCAAAAGGAAATCTCCGCTTCGCCATGGACGGAGAAAAGGTTTTAAGAATCGAGGGAAGGGGCATCGGTCTCAGGTTTGACGGCAAGCTGAGCTTCGGCGGGAACGCATACAGAACGGTGCGCGGGATAGAAATCCTGCAAGGCGGGGTCTATCTGATTAAAGCGCTCAAGGGAACGGCGGAGCTTGACTGCCATTGGGATCTTAAGGCACTGAAGCTGACGGATCCAATCGTGTATTTTGAGCCCGGTGAGGACGGCATATTTGAGGCAGCCGCATATGATCTGGATCCAACATATGAATTTCCCGAAATCGCTGCCGACTTTGAAGAATGTATTAAAGCGTCCGAGAAGGATTTCGCGGATTTTGCGGCAGGTCTGGCTCAGCCTGTATCGGGTGACAAAACATTCTTTGACAGATGCGCGTACGCTCTTTGGATGAGCTTTTTCCCATTCAAAGGACAGGAGTTAGGCGCAACAAACAAAATCAGCGAACAGAAAGTCTATTCTTTCGAACAGTCTATCATGACACTGCCGTTTAAAGATGCGACAAGAGCACTCAACATCCTCGGCAGTATGTTATCGTTCTTAACCCCGCTGGGGCTCTTACCCACCTGGTTCGGCGAGCGTCAGAATTTAAACGAAGCTTCTCCCCCCATATATGCTTACGCTGTCAAGCGCCTGATTGATAACGAAAGCCTGACGAATGTTTCGAAAGATCAGCTAACCTTGTTCTACGATGCGATGACAAAAGCCGTCGGCTGGTGGCTTTCCTACCGCACGAACGAAGACGGTCTGAGCTTTTATGCTTACCGGCATGAATGCGGTTACGCATGCGAGCCGATCTTCGGCTGCGATACGCCTGCCGCTACGCCGGATCTTCTGGCTTACCTTGTTCTGGCGACTGAAGCCCTGACACAAATCGCAGCGATGCTCGGAAAGGACGATGCGGTTTATTGGAGCGAACAGAACGCAAAACAGCTTCAGCACCTGACGAAAACGATGCGGGACAAAAATCGTTTCAACAGCGTAAACGTTATGACCAATGCGTCCGGCCCGGCTGAAGGTATATTGAGCTGCATACCGCTCATCCTCGGCAAACGTCTGCCTGATGACATCATCGATGCGCTCTGCGTGGAGGCAAAAGCCCTCCCGTATGAAACAGCAGCCGTTGTACCCTCGGCTCTGGTCATTCTGGGTCTTTGGGAAGCCGGAAAACACGAAGACGCAGCTGAAGCTTCGAATAAGCTGATCACTTCCTGTATGCAGGGCGGAGTCTGCGATAAGCGCGGCCAGGTGCTTAATGCGGGCGCTTACTTTTCTCCCGCCGCGAGCGCCGCTTTACTGACGCTCGCATCACTTCAATAGGAGACAGCCAGCGTGACAAATCACAACGTGATAAAACGTTGGTGTTGATATCCCGCTTTCCGGCCGCTAACGCGGTTGCCGAAAATGACAGATAACAAAACTCCGCTAAGAAGTGAATCGTTCATCACTATTTGTGCCGCTATTTTGGCGGCGGAATGGAGGTTTATATGTTCGGAACAAACGAAAAATTCAATCTGGTAAGAGCGTCCTTTATACGCAGCGGATGCGGTTTTTACATATTCGAGGATTATTATACACACCTGCTCCGGCTAACCAATTATAAACCGGCTGCCATGGTGCTCACCAGCCCTTACCTGTTTAATCTCAGACTGTTCAGCGGCGATAAAGAGCTGCCCTATACCTATTTTTGCGATGCGGGCTCGCTTCGCATGGATTGCGACGCAGGTTTTGCCCAGTTCGCCTTTTCCGATACAGATCAGCTGCGGGTACGCGGAAAGGGTGTTACACTCCGCATCGAGCTTTGTCCCGCTGTGGCCGAGGACGGTATGACCGCCTGTCACGGTGTTCGCCCGATTCAGGACGGTAACTGGGAAGCGGTTTTCGGTACCTACGGGAAACTCCTGTTTAAGCCCCTGAAAGGCAGCATTGACGCTTTGTATCCGTGGAACAGTGAAACATGCGGATATGACGCTGTTATCTTTGACCTTAAGCCCGATGAAAACGGCGAATTCGAGGCGGCGGTACATGACGACATGGTTGAGCTGAATGTTGCTGACGATGCCTATCCGGCTTTTGACGAACTGGTCCGTGAAAGCCTTGCGAGCTTTGATAATTTCAAGAAAATTTATAATAAACCCGCAAAAGGCTACGAGCAGCTTTTCGAGTATACAGCTTATATTATCTGGGGTCACCGCACTATGACCGGAGGCGGTTACAAAGAACCGGGTATTATGTTCCAATCGTCCATAGCCAGCGCTTTTTCCTGGCAGCAGAGTTATCACGGCATGGCAATGCTCAATGATACAAAAGAAGCCTGGCGCGAAATCTGCATGCTGTTTCTGTACCAAAACGAAAAAACAGGCCAGCTTCCCGCCACCGTTTCTTATGTCGGCGGCGGCTCGAGCGGCAGCAATGTCCAACCCTGTATTCAGGGCTTCGCACTCGACGCGTTGATTCGCTATGCGGGCGACGATTTCCTTACACCCGAAGAATGCGAGCGCATGTATCCGAAGTTCAAAAAATGGACAGAATTCTGGCTTACTTATAAAAATGCCGGACGCGGAGACGATGTGACAGCAATCAACAGTCCGCATGATTCCGGTTGGGACGACGCGTCGATTTTCAAAGACGGTTTCCCGACCATTAATCCCGATGTCATCGCATTTTTAATCGATATGATGTACATGACTGCGCGCCTTGCCAAGGGCTGCGGTAAAACGCAAGAGGCAGACGCATGGAACGCCCGCGCGGACAAGCTGCTCAATACGCTTGTCACCGAGTTCTGGGACGGCGAGAAGTTTGTTACTTACGCAAACGGCAAGCCCGTTGACAGCATGAGCCTTGCGTGCTTCCAACCGATCATGCTGGGCGACCGCCTGCCGCAGCACATCATTGACAAGGTAACCGAAAGGCTAACCGAGGAAGGCGACTTCCTGTGCGAAATCGGGCTGTGCACCGAAAGCTTGAAGAGCCCACTCTGCGACTACAGTGCAAATACATTTGTCAGCGGCAGAGTCGTCGCGCCTCCGCACCAATTTCTGACCGTAGGCCTCAATCTTGCCGGTAAGAAAAAAGAGGCGGCGATGATTGCACGCCGCTGGTGCGACAATGTCGACAAGAACGGCGTCATCCTCGGATTTGCGCCGTATGAGTACTACAAACTGACCGGCGAAAAAGCCAATATCACCTACGGACCTGTGGCTTCCGACGGCTGGTGCTGGTCTCCCTGGGCTGCGGCTGCGACAATGATAATGGTAACGAAAGTGATTCCCGACGCGGACGAACTGTAAGCTTTGAAGATGGCAAACACGGGGGATTTCCCCCGTGTTTATTTCTTTGTGTGCGCCATGTATATGAAAAGACACTCTAAAAAATCAGAATATCTTGTGAATTCTTGTCTTCCACATCAGTGATCTACTAGTTGGCAAATGTTTTTCGTCGTCTTACACAGTCTTACCGCTAAATCTCTTTGTTGTATTTATTAAAACAGAAAACCATAGATAATATAACAAGCAAATAAGCAGCCACAAAAGTCAAAATCACATACAAGTCAACCCGCATAAGTGCAAACACTAAAATCAGAGCGCTGTATACCATCATCATCAGGTCATATGCCTTTGCCTATGCTTTGTTTCCGATCGCTATGTTACGCTCATCTTTTATGGCAATTTCTTTTTGCTTTTCTAAGTTCGGATCTTTTTGCAGGCGATGGCTGCTGATAGCGCCACCGGAGCTTCCTCCGAATATGCCTGAACCTACGCCGATGAAGATATAAGGCAATGTACCCATAATGCCCCGAGTGTCCGATAGTGATAATGCGAGCACAAGCCCCACAATCAGCATAACAAAGCCAAATACCGCAAGTGCTGTATATTTTACGATGCTGTTATTTTTCATCGATTTGACCCTCCTCATAGATGAATATTTCTTCAATGCGCATTGCAAAGAATCTGGCAATCTTGAAAGCGAGTATGATAGATGGATTATAACGCCCGTTTTCCAACGATCCGATTGTTTGTCGGGATACTTCCAAGGCAGCGGCCAATTCTTCCTGCCGTATTCCTCTCAGTTTTCGTAGTTCTTCCAACCAATTCTTCACAGCCGATCTCCTCTCTTTACGGAAATCAAACTTTCCATCTTTAATATAGCATAAAATGTATGAATGTCAGGTACGCTTTCCATCGTTATTTCTTATATCATCTCATAGCCCCATCGGAATCACATCGTCAATCGTTCGGGTTTCTTCGGCTTCTCAATTCCGTGTCATTGATTGCGGCAGGCCCATAAATTAAAACAGTCAGATGGGCATGGAGACAGATTTCCTCTGCTTCCATGCCCATCTGAACTGTTCCATCCTAAATTCCCGTCATACCTCACCGGGCAGTGTGCATTATTCATTTATTGGTGATTGTTGTTAAGGATTCATGGGTAAATAAAATATCGTAATTGAAATATCCGCCCGATTATGCTACGATTTTTTTATAATAAGTTAAGGAGGACATTGTATGCAAGGTCTTTTACACCTTGATCTGGCAAAGACACCGTTTGCGGTGCGGGAGGCAAGACCTATGCTCCTGATGCAGGATGACGGCGTTTATTTTGGCCTGAAACCTGCAGGAGCCGCCCTTCCGTTTGCGCAGGTGTTTGGCAGCGGCGGGGCGAAGGGCATCCTGCGCATATCGATTCTCTCAGAAGGACAGGATATACCCTATACCGTCAATGCGACCGCGTTTGAAACGCAGCTGATATCCGACAAGGGTACCGTTCGTTTTACCTTGGACAAGTCTGCAAATGCGATGCGCATTGAGGGCGATGTGCCGCAGCTTCGCATGTCAGCCGGAGCATCGGCTTCCGCGACAACCACCAAGCTTGAGGACGGAGCGGAAATGAACATAGGCGGACGCGTTATTTACAAGGTACGCCGGGGAAATTTTGAATTTGACGACACTTGGATGCTGACCAGGTGGTCATCCACCGCACCCTGCCTGGATATCACGGCTGCGGACGGAAAGGTTGATGTTGCATGTTTTGAGCTGCCCGCCGATACGGAGCCTCCGGAAGTGACAAAATCCTTCGAAGCTTGTATTGCGGAAAACAAAGCTGATTTTGAGGCATTTGCTACAACCCTCAAACCCACAGATGACCTGACAGCCTTCGAGCTCTGGTCAAAACCGGAAAAAGCCGGTTCCATCGAGCTTGCCGAAGAATCTTTTCTGTTTTGTGATGCTCAGTCGGCGTTTGACCGCGTTTTGAAATCCGCTTTGGCAGGAAAAAGCGGAATTGTACCGAAGTTCGCGGCCGCAGCGCTTCGCCTGAGGGACGACAAGCTGATTGATGCCATTAGCAAGGACAATAGGCAAAAACTGACCGACGCGCTTAAGGAAGCACTCTGCTGGTGGCAGACATACCGTTATGACAAGGTAAAGGGACGCTACTTCTACGCTTATCGTGCGGAAACCGGCGAAGCTAATCCGCCATGGTTTGACGAAGCTCCGGTCTACGCGCCTGAGCTTCAGGAACGTCTGTCGCAATTAAACGCCGCGGCGAATTTGTAAGGAAAGGAGCGAAGTAAATGTTTGGATTAGGAAAAGGGCAGAAATTTGACTTGATCCGCGCTCCGTTCGGAAGGCGCGGCTCCGGCTTCTATCTATTTGAGGATTATAACCTTCCGCTCATCCGGCTTTCCAATACGAAAGCGGACTCAACCATGAGCGGCGGCAATCTGATCTTCGACCTGAAAATCCTGCAAAACGGAAGACCTGTGCGTTATCATTATTTCGGAGACGCGGGTTCCCTGAAAATGACACAGTACGGCGAAGTAAACGGCACTGCCGAAGTTGCGCTGACAGAGCATGACCATTTGCGCATCCGCGGTAACTGCGGGCTGCGCCTTGAGCTGCGCTCAATGCGCGAAGGTAACGGCGCGATAGCCTGCAAGGGTGTTTTCCCGTTTTTGGACGGCAGCGGAACAGAGGTGTTCTTCGGCGGTCAGGGCAAAATGTTCTTCAAGGCTCTGGAGGGTTCAATATGTGTCAATGCGCAGTACGACAAGGCCGAAGGCAAATACAAAAGTCTCGTCGTTGAGATCACGCCAGATCAAAAAACCGACTGTTATGACATTGCGGTTCATGAATATATGGACGGAGAATTTGGATACGACGGCGTTTACGAACCCTTTGATAAGTTGATAGCGATAAATAAAGCCGATTTCGAGGCATTTAAACAAAATTACAATAAAGCAGCCGCTGATTATCAGGAAGCGGCGGAATACGCCATGTGGCTGACCTGGACGCACCGCGTCAAGCCCGGCGGTTTCATCAAGTCTCCGATGATTTTGATGCATCTGCAATGGCTCAACGCATGCTGCGCCTGGCAGCAAAGCCTGCACGCATGTGCGATGCACGGTGAACCGAAGGAAGGCTGGCGGCAGATCTGTTCTCTCTTCGAGCATCAAAATGAAAAGACCGGTCAGCTTCCCGGTATGCTGTTCTATTCGGGTGGCGGTGCGATTCAGGCTCCCTTCCAGGGTTTTGCGCTGGATTATCTGATTCGCAGATGCGGCGATGGTTTTTTGACAGCGGAAGAGTGCAAGAGGATGTACCCGAAATTCGCCAAGTGGACCAATTATTGGACAACTTATCGCAGCGCAAAACGCGGCGACGATATGATCTCCGTTAAATCTCCGCACGACAGCGGTTGGGACGATGCTTCCATCTTCAAGGACGGCTTCCCTGCCAGTACGCCGGATCTGATAGCCTTTCTTGTCGCGCTGATGTACGGCACCGCCCGCCTTGCCAAGGGCGCGGGCGAAGAAGAGGCCGCGAAGGATTGGAACTTCCGCGCTGACCGGCTTTTGAATCAGCTGATTACGGAATTTTGGGACGGCGAACGCTTTATCGCAAAAAAGAACGGCGTGACACCGGTAGACAGCTGGAGCCTTGCCAATTATCAGCCCATTTTACTGGGAGACAGGCTGCCTAAACACATTATCGACAAGGTCACGGAAAAGTTGACGACAGAAGGCGAATACCTAAGCCCGATCGGACTTTGTACGGAAAGCATGAAAAGCCCGCTGTGCTCATTTGTCAACCAGTTCGTGCTCGGCCGCGTTGTCGGACCCGCGAATATGATTATTACCGCCGGATTGTACATAGCCGGTAAGAAAAAAGAGGCGGCGATGATCGCCAGACGCCTATGTGACAAGATGAAGGAAGAGGGCATGATCCTCGGGTTTGCGCCTTATGACCGTAATCCGTTGACCGGTGAAAAGATCGAATTCAACGTCCCGCCCGGAGCCAACGATCCGTGGCCCTGGAGCGGTTGGGCAGCCGGCAGCTTCCTGACGATGGCCACAACCGTGATCGAGGATTAAAATTTTCTCGATAAAACGAGAAATGGTATCAGCATTATGTTTAATAAAACCGTGGACAAGGCGCCTGCAGCCAAGTGAGCGCTTTGCCCGCGGCTGGCTAAGCTCCGCTGAAAGCTTCGTTTTCCCCGGCTTGACAGATTCCGGTTGCATGGATTCTTTATGTTTCTCTTATTTGTTGAATTGATTCACCTATTTTTGGTGATTGCGGGATTCGATGATTTTTCTGCCGGATCCGTACCACAGTTAGAGGATGCAATCGATGAGCAAAGCGGGCAAGCCGGAATAAACGGTAATGGCCATATTCCGTCAGATCACCCCAAACCGTTAAATCCATTTGGAAGCTACCCATTTTATCAGCGCTTAAAAAGATAAGCGTTTTATCGCTGTTCCTCTCTATTTCGGTACAGAGATAATTGACCGTCAACGATCTTATACACTTCATCGGCGGATTCCATCACGGAAATATCATGCGTTGCGATGATGATGCATTTATTCTCTTCATGCGCCAGCTTCTGCATCAGCGGTATGAAAGCGGAGCTGTTTTCGCTATCCAGGTTCCCTGTCGGCTCGTCACCCAGAATCAATCTTCTGTCCATCGAAAGTGCACGGGCGATTGCGACGCGCTGCTGCTCACCCCCGCTCATCCTTCCCGGATAGCGGTCAAGCATAGATTCGGGCAGCGACACGAGCCGGGAAAGCGCCAGCGCGTCCCGCCTTGCTTTTTCTTTGCCCACATTGCACAACTGCATCGGGTACATAATGTTCTCCAGCGCCGTCAGCAGCGGAAAAAGGCTGAAATCCTGATAAACTACCGCGACACATTTCCTGCGGTATTCGTTCAGATCCATCTTGTCCGTCGGAGTCCCCTCAAAGAGAATCTGCCCTGATTGCGGAAGATCAAGCCCGGTAAGCAGCGACAGCAGCGTACTTTTACCGCTTCCGGATTTTCCGATCACCGCATACAGCTTCCCCTGTTCAAAACCGCAGCTGATATGGTTTAAAACATTCTTTTTATCGCGCTTTATGCCGTAGCCGTAACAAACATCCATTAATTCAAGCATAGCCATTATCATTATTCCTCTACCCTTAATATTTCCTGTACTGCGAAGCGATTGATGTTCTTTATGGAAAGCAAAGCGCCGAATAACCAGCAAAGTATAAACGCACAGGTCAGCAAGAAGCCGAAAAGATTAAATACCCGATGGATAATCCTCAACACAATGTACCCTATCATCGAACCGGGGATACAGAGCATAACCTGTTCAAAAAACATGCTCAAACATGCGGTCGTTTTTGAAGCACCCATGCTGCGCATTATTGCGATCTCGCGTTTTCTAAGCAGAATAAAAATAAAAGGAATCAGTCCCGCAAATAGCAGTATCGCAACATAAATCACCGGGAAAGCGTGGTCCATATACCATATGCGCCGATTCATCGCACTCTTCGTTCTGAGATAGGCAATATCTTCCAGGACGACAAAGCTGCGGATGCTGCGAAGCGTATTGACTTCCGAATAGCCTTTTTCAAATAAATACGCCTTGAACGCAGAGAGACCTTCGCTGTTTTTCAACGTGAAGCTTGCGCTGCTGAAGGTATATTGCCGGAGCGTATCCGCATCGGCGCCGGGATCGCTCAGCTGAAATTCCGAAACATAGGCGTCGAGTTGACAGTAAATGTTGTCATCTTTTCCGGCCTTTATATAGCTGCCGGCGACAAATAACTCCTGTGTGTCAACCGATTGTCGTCCGAGGGCTTCTTCCCGAAGTATCAGCACAGCAATCGTGTCGCCGGCCTTTATACCTTGTTCACGCATGAACGATTCGGAGACAAGGCAGGACGCGGTATCTCCGGCATCGCGTGTAAACAAGGACTCATCATACCCGTCAAGATAGTTCGTCGTGATTTTCGTGCTGTAATAAAACTCCGGAACTGAGGAAAAGTCGTTGGTATAGATAAGACCCGGTCCGCTGTTGAGCTTGTTCATAAAGGTTTCAAAGGAAAACGATGTAGCGTAGATCTTCGGCAAAAGACTGTCCAGAGCTTCATCCATTTCCGATGCTTTGCTCAGGTAATAATAGCATATTCGTTTAGATGTGTGGATGTCCGAGAGCTGATCTGAGGAATATAAGCCGTTTAACGCAGCCCCGCCGATATTGAGACCATCAATCTTATGTCCTTTACTGTCAGTAAGATATCCCATAGTCGATGTATTCCGGCTCAGGTCGCTCAGCTTCTTTTTGTTTCCCTCAGCGGTATAAACAAGCTGATTGAGCAAAACAACCGCACAAAGACAGACGGCGGCAGGAACAAACGAACGCAGACAGCCGCGCTTTACGGAAAGCCATGAGAATTTCAGCGGGCCTCCGGTCAGCGAAGAGGAACGCGCACGTTTCAGGAAGGCATATTTTCTTCGTTTTCGGTTATGGGATCTCAAACACATGCCCGCAAAAATCCGGCAGGACAAAACCGCAAGCAAAAACACTGCAAAGCCGGTCCCCGCAAATACCCAGACATTTATACCGGGCTGATACTCCGCCGCTTTGATCATTGACTGACTGCCGCTGCTGTACAAAAAGCTATCCGCACCGTAGTGAAAAGCGAATTGACGGACAAGCCCCATACAGATTTCGGATATAAGAATGCCGATGACGATGCCGATAGCGGAACCGAAGAAAGAAAGGCATCCGGAGCCGTAAAGGTAATAGCCGATAATTTCTCGTTTTTTTGCACCGAGCATGCGCATAATCTTCGCCGAGTCTTTCTGGCGATAGACGAAAACGAATCCGAACAGTGCTGCGATGGCAAGACCCGCCGCAGCACAGATACCTGTAACTATCAACGCGACGCGCATCACATCCTTCATCGGCCTTACAACCGCCGTATACCCCTGATCGAAAACGGTAACTCTTGCACGGTCCGGCAAACTCGGCTCGATATCAGCGATAAAACGATACGCCGTGTCGTTATCAAGCACAACTTGACCCAGCGTGAAGGAAAAGTGATTTGGTGAAAAATCAATCGCACCGGTTTTCGGGATAAAAATATCGCCGCTGAGTTCATTTTGCGTATTGCATATACCGACAATCGTATATTCATCAGTATGATTAAACCCGGATGGCGCCCAATAGCTTTCGTATTTTGCGCAGCCGCTCTGAACGGCAACGGAAAGCCTGACGGTATCCCCGACGCCGGCGTTTAGCGATTGCGCCAGAGAACCCGGCACTATGCATACCTTATCCCCTGCTTCGTATTCCTGCGGAGAAAAGAATCTCCCCTCGGTTAAATACAATGTGCCCTGATGAAAAGGAAACAAGGCTTCCAGATTGTCCGTGGCATTTACCGTCACACTGTTGTTCACTACGGTATAAGTATCCGCTATACCGTAAAAATCGCTGTCCTGAGGAAGCTTATACCCGCCGTCCGGCTCAGTAATGTCCACAATCATGTTCTCCACCGAACCGTCAATTCCGTTTTGCCTTGCGCCGGCGTTGTTGAATGCGGAAAGCCGAAAATACCGGTAAGATGTTATACCGTAATAAAATGTACCGTGCATAAGGTAATAGCGGCCTCTTTGCAGCTTTTCGCCCATCGCATCTATGTAGAGCATATCGCCTTCGATATCCTCTGAGGCGTAAAGTGATTTTGTGATAAAGCCTCTGTTTACGCCCTCTGTTTCCATAAATCCGTCTGCCCTGACGATCAGAACCGCACTGTTTTTATAGTGCGCGTTCGGGTTTCTGCCGGTTCTCTCTTCAATATAGCCCAGCGCGACAGCCGATGCGTCCCACTGTTTTACAACGGGATATGCGCTGATTTTCGTAAAATCAAAAGCATCGAAGCACCGGGCGATACCCGGATCATATTCCGTTTCATCAGGGTATAAAACGCCCATGTACTCAAGCCTTGCTATTGTGGTATAGCTTTCTTCACACTCGGTTATAAAATCTCTTACCGAAATCGATATACTCACACCGGTGCACATGATGATCACAAGCAATGTTAACAGAAAAATAAACAGCAGCGTCTTTTTCCATGACCTTACTGCGTTTTTTATGCTATGCTGAAAAAACATGGTTCTCTCTCCGGTTTCATGTGTTATGTAAGGTTGATTGCAGACGGTCAGCTGCTAAAAGCGAACGGCAAGCCTCTTTCCCGTAGTATTATGGCCATGTGGCTAAAAATCGAACTACCGCGGGAAGCAAATGTGCTTCCCGCGGTAGTTTTTCAGGCAAACCAGATTTTTGTACAGAAAAGAATAAACAGAAAATACCCGACGACAAAGACAGCCATAACGAGCAACGCTGCTTTGAGTACACCCCAAGTAAATGCCCGGCGATATGGTCCCCGTAATACCTCATGGGTGTTATGCCCGTTTTGTTCATCACCTTTTCCCGTGCTGCCGCTATACCAGGGCATGCCGTCCACATTCATGCCGGCAATGGTGCGCCCATCGTCATCGTCATAACCTTTTCTATTCTTTTTCAAGCCTTCTCACTCCTGCGCTATGCTTTTTTCGCCTCTTTTTGCAATGCCGGGTCAGTTTTCGTTTCGTTATACAAGTGGCAGGCGCAGTAATGGCCCTTTTCCACTTCCCGGTATTCGGGAATGGTATCTTTACAGATCTCCATGCATTCCCTGCACCGCGTGTGGAACTTGCAGCCGCACGGCGGGTCGGCCGGTGACGGAATGCTGCCTTCCAGAATCACACGTTCCATCTTGTAATCAGGATCCGGCATCGGGATCGCCGAAAACAATGCCTTCGTATAGGGGTGCAGCGGTTTTTCAAACAAACTGTCCGTATCGGAGTATTCCACCATCGCGCCGAGATACATGACGCCTACGGTATCGGAGATATGCTCGACTACCGAAAGATCATGCGATATAAACAGATAGCTCAGCCCGAACTGATCCTGAAGGGACTTGAGCAGATTGATAATTTGGGCCTGGATGGATACGTCGAGCGCAGACACGGGTTCATCGCATACGATGAAGTCAGGATTGAGCGCAAGAGCTCGGGCTATGCAGATACGCTGGCGCTGACCGCCGGAAAACTCGTGCGGATAACGGTCCTTATGGTAATCCTGAAGCCCGCAGGCGCGCATGACCCGGGAAATATAGTCATCAAACTCCTCAGTCGGTACGATTTTGTGTTCGCGCACGGCTTCACCAATGATTTCACCGACAGGCAGTCTTGGAGACAAGCTGGAATAAGGGTCCTGGAATATAATCTGCATACGGGGACGCATTTTCCGAAGTTCCTCTTTGCTCAGTGCGAAGATATCCTGTCCGTCCATATAGACATCGCCGTCTGTCCGTTCGATAAGCCGAAGCAGTGTCCTTCCGACGGTGCTTTTTCCGCAGCCGGATTCGCCGACAAGCCCCATCGTCGTTCCCCGCTTGATCGAAAACGAAATGCCGTCGACTGCCTTTACATGACCTATCGTGTTCCGGAAGAAATTTGACTTGATCGGAAAATACTTCCGTAGTTCATTTACTTCAATGATGTTTTCCATGTTCATATTAATCTCCATCTTGCCGCGAAGCGACAGCACAAATAGTGTGAAAGGTTTTTCACGCTAGAGCTCCTTCACATTCACGCTTTTGGGTGTGCTTGCGATAGCACCTTGATCCTCATACCGGTAACATGACACATAATGTGTTAAGCTTGTTTTATACTCGGGCGGGTATTTGCCGTTCATGCAAGCTTCAAAGCAATACTCGCAGCGGTCACGGAAGTAACAGTAATCGGGCATGTTGACCGGATTAGGTACGCTGCCTTGTATGTTATACAGCTCGTCTGTCTTCTTACCCACAACGGGTTTGGACTTCATCAGCCCGATTGTATAGGGGTGCTTGGGATCGTGAAAGACATCCCGGCTGGTTCCCTTTTCTACGACGCGGCCGGCATACATGACAACGACAAAGTCAGCCATGTCCGCAACAACCCCGAGATCGTGTGTGATCAGCAAAATTGAGCTGCCGATTTTCGCTTTGAGTCTTTTTAACAATTCCAGGATCTGTGCTTGAATCGTGACATCGAGCGCCGTTGTCGGCTCATCGGCTATAATGAGTTCCGGATTGCAAGCGAGCGCCATCGCAATCATGATACGCTGACGCATGCCGCCCGATAACTCATGCGGATACATTTTATATACACCCTCCGGATTTGCTATTCCGACAAGTTCAAGCATCTCTATGGTATGGTCCCTGACCGCTTTTTGCGTCATTTTGGGATTGTGAAGCTTTATGACCTCATCCACTTGTAAACCGGCTTTAAAAACGGGATTAAGACTTGTCATGGGTTCCTGAAAGATCATGCTGACTTTATTGCCGCGTATTTGCATCATCTCGGAAGTGGGTGTATTGACGATGTTCAGCGCCCTTCCGTCGCCTATGTTAAGCCGGATTTCTCCGCCTACCGTCTGGCCTTGCGGCCGCTGTAAAAGCTGCATCAAGGACAGGCTCGTTACGCTTTTTCCGCATCCGGACTCCCCGACAAGGCCGACAGTTGAGCCTTTCGGTATATCAAATGTGATGCCGTCTACCGCCTTGACTGTGCCTATGTCCGTGAAGAAATAAGTGCACAGGTTGTCAAATTCCACAACGTTTTTACTGTCTTTCATGACCGTGGTGTAACGCTCGGGACCGGAACTGCTTTTGGCCCTGCGTTTTTCCAGCTTTATGGTCAGCTTGCGGTTAAACCGGCTGATTCTTTGAGATTCCTTAGCGCTGATATAGTTTTCTTTCTTAGCTTTCTTTCTCATTGGCTCATCTCCCCCTTACTGTTTCATCTTCGGGTCGAAGGCGTCGCGCAGGCCATCTCCCACAAAATTGAATGCGATGACCGTCAGACAGATGAGCATTCCGACCGGTATCCAGATATAAGCATATCGGATCAGGTTCTCGTTTGAACTTGTAATTGAGTTAATCATCGTTCCCCAGGTCGCCAGCGGATGCTTTACACCGAGGCCGAGAAATGACAGTGTGGCTTCCGTAATGATTACGCTGCCCAGTCCCATTGTAGCCGAGACGATCAGCTGTGGCATCACGTTGGGGATCAGATGCTTGAAAATCTTCCGCTTCGTTCGAAGGCCCATGGATTCCGCGGCAATCATGAATTCCTGTTCGCGTAAGGATAAAATCTGACCGCGAACCAGACGAGCAATGGAAGCCCAGCCCAAAAATCCCATGACAGCCATCATCCACATCAGACGCGTATAGGAATCCATCTTCGCATCGTCAAAGAACGCCCCCAGAATAATCAAAATCGGAAGGGTCGGTATACAGTAAAAAACATCCACAAGACGCATAATCAAAGTATCGACCCAGCCGCCGAAGTAACCGGCAATGCCGCCCAAAATCACACCAAGTATGCATCCCAGGATAACCACAACGAAGCCGACCATCAGGCTGATGCGTCCGCCGTACATCATCCGGGCTAAAATATCAAAGCCGTCACTATCGGTTCCAAACAAATGGTTTTGAGAGGGTGGGCCATATATATCAATAAGATGTGCAATCTGCTCGCAGGTCATCACCCACGCGTCTACCTTAAAGGTAGCGGTAATCTCCGTATCCGTACTGGTCAGGTTCCCGTTTTCATCCGTCTGATAAACGCCTTCGCTGTTCATCTTCGGAAGGGGAAAAATAAACGATGCGGTATATTCTCCGGCTTCTATCGCCGCGATTATCGCATTTTCGGCCTCAGCCTTAAAGTCCAGCGACAGCGTATCTTCGCCGTTGTATCTGCGCACGACAAAGGTGGAGAAGATCGCATACGCCTGCCCGTCCTTTCGTACCAAGAATCCTTCGTCTTCTTCTGTAATCGTATAATCCGCTCCATCGGCAGTGAACGCCATGTCCCCGTACAGCGCAATAAGCGCGTTAGATTTGAATTCATCGGAGAAAACGGTGCTGGTGTCGATAGCGTCGAAAACAAAGCGCGAGGAAACCAGCACCGGTGTCATGTTACCCGCTTTAGATACGGTAAAGCCCTGCACGACGTCGCCTGTTATTGAATAATCCGTACCGTTATACGTAAAGCTGCCGGTTCTTGTTCCCTGCGTGAAGGCTTCTTTAAAGCTACCGCCCAAATCACCGTTTATATAGTTCATTGTTCCGGTAGACAGATCGATCGCCTCATAGGTGTTTCTGAGCTCAGAGATTATAAAGTACGTTTTCCCGCCGGCCTCAAAGCTTGTCTCGCCGGCCGATACCGCTTCGGTAAATGCGTTTTCAAAATCATCGCTCACCGGCAAGGATACGGTAATCAGCTTGATTCTGGTATTATATGTCGCGGCGGAATCCATGCCGGAATAGACCGCAACCTCTGCGCCCGCGTTGGTGTTGAGCGTGTATACATTTTCACCAAGCTTTGCGACTGCATAGCTTACCCCGTCGTCGCCGGTTATGTCGAGAACCTCATCCCCGGCCTCCTCAAGCTGCTTTATAAAAGAAGTCATCCTATTTCTGATCGAATAATGGATTTCAATATCACCGTTGACGGCATAGCTGATATAATCCAATCGCTCAGTCGCCTGAGCATAATTTACGATCAGATCATCATACTTATAAAATATCTCAGTTTGCCCGTACGGGTAGAAAAGCGGACAGACAAAGGCGAACAGAAACATCAAAACCAAAATGGCGGAACCGATGATGGCCAGCTTGTTGCGCAGAAACCGTTTTGCGACAAGCCTGCCGGGAGAGAGCACTTTGACGCGCTGGGTATCGTCCAGTTTCATGGCGGCGCTCTCGCTTGATTCCGATCTGCGCTTTGCTTCCTGTGCTTCTTTTTCCTTCAATACGTCGTTGATATGATTCGTCATATTCCACCCCTCCTAATTCACGCGGACACGCGGGTCAGCCACGGCGTACAGGATGTCTGCGATCAGGTTCCCGACAAGAACCAGCACCGAGCTGAACGCGAGGTAGAACATAGTGAACGGGATATCGCCGTTGATCATGGACGTGTAGGACGTAAATCCGATGCCTGTAATGGAAAACAGTGTTTCGGTAATTAAAGCGCCTCCGAACAGGGTAGGCAAAGAAGCGCCTAAAATCGTAATGAGTGGGATCAGCGTATTTCTAAACGCATGGTAGCTGATTACGCGTTTTTCCGGAAGACCTTTTGCTCTGGCGGTACGAATATAGTCGGCATTGAGTACCTCGAGCATGTTGGTACGGGTGTAGCGCATCAAAGAACCGATGCTGATAATAACCAAAGTAAGAGCGGGCATGATAAAGTGTTTGGCAAGGTCTATAAACTTGCCCCAGCTGGACAATTGCAGGAAATACCTCCCCTGCATGCCGCTGATGTCCAACCAGCCGAGCTTAACCGCAAAAATCATTTTCAGAATTGTCGCGACAAAGAAGGTCGGCAGCGATATTCCGATAAGAGCGATGACAGTCACCGTATAATCCACACCGCTGTATTGTTTTCTTGCGGCTATAACACCGAGCGGAACGGCAATGACTATCTCAAGAATAAACGCAACAAAAGCCAGCGTAAAGCTGTACCAGATCACATCGTTGAACTTAGCCGTAACAGCGGTCGTCCAATACCAGCTTTCGCCGAATTCACCCCGGACCGCGAATTTCATCCAGGTCATAAATCCGCCGATAACGCCCTTATCCATGCCATACTGGGCATTGAGTTCGGCAATCCATTGCGCCGCACTTTTTTGCGTACCGGGTTTTTGAGACAAGTTCCTTGCGGTATTTTCAATGTAACTGGAGGGCAGGGAGTACATCAGTACATAAATGATAAACATGACAAAAAACAAAATTAGGATGCTCAAAAGTATTCTCTTTGTAAGAAATTTAGCCATTTCTTCTCACCAATTCTTTTATTAATACTGTTCTATAATTAATTGAAGAACAGTATTATAACTACAGCCTTTTAATCACCAGCTTATACTCATCATTTTAATGGAGAATAGTTTAAGCTGCGTGTCCGATATAAGTGTTGCTGTGAGGCCCGAGACATGCCGACAGAACAAAGGGGTGTCCTAATGGGGACACCCCTTCCTCCATCGCGGTTTTAGTTCATCTCAAGTTTTTCAAGGTCGTGCATCCAGGTCCAATAAGTGGTGATATCCGGTGTCACAGTGCTCATGTTGACACGTTCGGTGGAGAAAATAAATACATTCTGACGCTGATAGGTCGGTATTTCAACTGCCCAGTCAAGGATTATGTCCAGGCACTGCTTGTAGGTTGCCTTGCGGAAGCTCTGGTCGGTGCTTGAGCGGGCGGCTACGATCAACTCGTCAAGATGCTTGTCGTTGATGCCGTAGTAGTTGGAATCTGTTCCGCCGTGTCCTACAGCGTTCTCGGAGAAGTATATCTGGTACATATCGGGATCGAGCGAAGCTCCCCATGCGGCAGCCCACATTGCGCAGGTTCCGGCGTCAAGCGCGTCCCACAGCACGGAGCTGTTGCTCAGGTCATTGATCTGCAGATCGATTCCGATGGTTTCAAATGCTGCGGATACCGCGGTGATGATGCCGAACGCCGGATGGTCGCCGGCGCCGTCTGCCGGAATCATGAACTCATAAGCCAGCGCAGCGCCTTCGGGAGCGGCTGTAAATTTTCCGGCTGCGTCATCCCAGGTAAATCCGGCAGCTTTCAGGAAACCGATGGCTGCATCGAGTGCTGCTGCAAATTTCTCGTCGTTGGTCATGTTGTCGTTGTAGATGGGATTTCCGTCCACATCCACGGAGTAAGCAATCGCATACCCCTCGTCGGCAGGCTTTGGCGCGGCCCAGGAGGTGTTGGAGATCGGGTACTGGATAACAGCGGCGCGTTCGCCGTAGTAAGAGTCGATGACGGAGTCACGGTAGACAGAGAGCATTGTGGCAAAAGCCTTACGCATGTTCTTAGAAGCTTCAGAACCACTGTCGCCGATACTCATGACATCGGCTTGCATGCCGATATAGCCGTAACCGAGATTGTCAACAGAAATGGTCGTAATGACATTACCTGTCATCTCGCCGCCGTTATAATCCTTGATGGAGGCGACGACGGATGAACTGATGGAAGGATCGCTGATATCCAGAGTACCGGTGGCAACGCCGGTCAGTTTGTCAGCGTCGGAGGCTTCCTGGAACAGGACATATTTAGTTTTCGGCATACCCTTATAATACAGCTCGTTTGCTTCAAAACTTACAACACCGTTATCATATGAAACGAACTTGTAGGGACCTGCACCCATCGGTGTTGTTGTAACGGATTTTATTCCGCTCAGATCACCTTTATTAAAGCCAAACATATTATTGTCATAATCGTAAAGGGCCGTATCGCCGTAATAGTGAAGGGGGGCTACCGCCATGTTGAATTGCAATATAGCGGTTGCGTCCAGCGAATCCATCGTGACACGGACGGAATAATCGCCGGTCTTCTCGATACCTTCAATATTAGGAGCAGAGTCACCTGTCTGAACGGAAACAGCCAGATCGGGGTACAAAGCAAGCAGCGTGTCTCCGATGAAGGTAGAAATGTCGGTACCGGCGCTTTCGTAGTTGATGCCCGAATCGCTCAGGTCGTAGCCAAAGGTATCGAGGATCATTGCCCAGTATTCTTCAACTGTCGGATACTGTCCGGCTGCAAGGTCAAAGGCATTTCCCGCAGCATCATAAAACAGACCGTCTTCGCCGATTCCATCGGCATAGCCCCATAGAAATTCACCCATGGCGACTTGAAGTCCGGCATTTTCTTTCACTTCGTCCGCGGTAAAGCCTGTTGCGGTTTCCGCGTAGTCATCTATGTAGTTGGCGGTGCAATAATCAACAATCTCCTGCGCGAAAGCGACGCCTGCGGTCGTAAAGGCGGCCTCAAAATTCGCTGCGTCTTCAGCCGAATAATATTCGCTGGCCGAGGTGTCGTTGCCTGCAGCTATATCGTCAAAGATCAGTTTCCAGAGGCTCGACATACCGGAGCGATATGCTGTCATACCTGTGACGGGCAGCGCGTAGAAAGTGCTGTTTCCGTCATAAGCGGGATCGGAGTACACATACATATTAAAGATGATGTCGTCCGCAGTCATCGGCGTACCGTCGGAAAAAACGATATCATCACGAATGGCCAGATCGTAAATGACGGTACCGTCGGCATTCTCGGTGATAATGCAATCGGCAATGCCGTTGTAGAAGTGATCTACCCCATTAAATGCAATGGTTTGACCTTCAATGCCGCTTGTGAGCATGTTGCCCTCACGGTCATATTCCAGCAACATCAGTTGGGTCATTGAATAGACATCCACGTCATATGCGAGGGAGGCGAAGAAGGGGCTGAACTTTTCAGAGAAGTTAGAGTACCCTACGACCAGCGTCTGCTCCTCTGCAGGTGCACTCGTTGTCGGTGCACTTGTTGTCGGTTCGCTTGAAGTCGGTGCCTGAGTACCCGTTACTGAAGGCTTCTGCTCATTTGTTTCCTTATTGCAGGCAGTAAGTGAGAACACAAGTGCCAGAACCAGCAGCAAAGCCAGAATTGCTTGTTTTATTTTCATCGTTTAACACATCTCTCCTTAGTATAATATAATGCGATCCCTGATCGCAGATAAGGTAAGGTTAGCTATTTCATTTCCGTCGTTTCTGTCCGTTTCCTTGTTATAAACAACATACAAGAAACGGCAAGCAAAATCGCCTCGCAAAAACCGAAGATGAAATCACCTGAGGTCATCGTTTCATTACCCTGAAACAGCTGTATGAGGTATCCCAATGCTGCTATGCCGGAGAATACCAGCATAAACAATGCCGATTTCGGCGCTCGCCGGGAAATATGATCGCTTTTTTCACGGGTCAGAGGCGCTTTTGCCGTCCACAGGCTTACGGTTACCGAAGATACACCCACCAGCGGCAAAAATAAACAGGCATGCGGAATGATCACATAGGGTATCCTGGCAACTCGGGACAAGACGAAAAGCGGCAACAGAAACATTATCCAGGAGGCTGCGGAAAGTACGGCGAAAAGCTTAGCTGTTTTTCTTAACCTTTCGTCGGTAACAGAAAAACTGTAATACCCGCCTTTGTATACGGCACGGGCTTTCAGCCTTCCCTTCGACGTCTTTGCGTATTGAATTTCATAGTCCTTAACGTATTTTTTCGATAACATCTTCCTCACATTCCAAAGGCAGACAATAGGCGCGAATTACGCCTATTGTTCCTTATTATTATGTTAATCAACCTATTTTAACAACATGTATTCGTTTTTGTCAATAAAAATCGCTAAAATGAATAATATCCCATTTCCGTGCATAATGATTCATTTGTCAAATATGTCCATATTATGTCACCTTGAAACCTTCCGGATGCGTACTGTGCCATCTCCACGCGGTTTGAATAATCTCGCGGATATCGGTGTATTCAGGCGACCAGTTCAGCAGCATTCCTGCTTTTTCCCCAGAGGCGACAAGCCTTGCGGGATCCCCTGCCCGTCTATTGGCGGAGACGGAGGGTATTGTCCTTCCGAGGACATCTTCGGCGGCTTTAATGATTTCAAGCACCGAGAAGCCTACGCCGTTACCAAGGTTAATAATCTCGCTCTCTCCGCCGTTCAGGAGATGTCGAAGCGCCAGTTCATGCGCAGCGGCCAGATCGCAGACATGAATATAATCCCTGATACAGGTACCGTCCTTCGTGTCATAATCGGATCCGAAAATTTGGATTTCCGGCCTCACCCCGTTTGCCGCTTGAAGAATGAGTGGGATAAGATGCGTCTCAGGACGGTGATCTTCGCCGATGCAGCCGTCAGGATGCGCGCCGCAGGCGTTGAAATAACGCATGGAAATATAGCTGACGCCGTAAGCGATTCTCGTCCAGCTCAGCATCTGCTCCATCGTTAGCTTTGTCGCTCCGTAGGTATTTGTCGGATGAACGGGGTCGGTTTCATATATCGGGATGCTCTCCGGCTCCCCGTAGACCGACGCAGAGGAAGAAAAAACGATCTTCGTTACACCATATGCTATCATGGCCTCAAGCAGATTCCGCGTGCCGCCCACATTGTTGTCATAATATTTGAGCGGGTCCGTCATACTCTCTCCGACGAGAGAATAGGCGGCGAAATGGATCACCGCGTCAATCGATTCGGTTTCAAATATACCATTAAGAAAAGCCCGGTCGCGAATATCTCCGATATACAGTTTCGCGCCGGGATGAACGGCCTGCTTATGCCCTGTTTCAAGGTTGTCTGCGACAACAACCTCAAACCCGCCGTTCAAAAGCTCCGCAACCGTATGGGAGCCGATATATCCGGCTCCTCCCGGGACAAGAATTTTACCCATGTTCCCCCCTTCCGCCTTAAGGCGGTATCATATTCATTTCATCATTTATTATAGCACAACCGCATAGGTAAACAACCATATATAAAAACTGTTTTTGATTTATATCCGGAATTTTTCTTTTTGGCTTGTATACTATCTATATCCGGTGCAAGATGCCATTGTTGCTCTTGTTTTCGGGATAGGCTTATGCCTCAGCCTCCTTTTCAATAAGATTATGTACGAACAACCGGCGAAATTTATGCAACTTCATTAAAATTGTGCTTGAATTATGGAATCATTTATGCTAAACTACGTTCAATGATACGCAAGTGTTAATTTGTGTTGCATGGAGGTCTTGTCTAAATGGATAAAAGAGAGTTATCACTAAAAATGTCGAACATCCTGCGCTATGTCACGGCGGGTTTGATGCTATTGGTATTTGTAAGCTGGGCGCTCCCCTGCTTTACCTATTCCAATGTAACCGAAAAGGAAGTTCAGGATACCATTTCCCTGTGGGGCTTTCTCGGATTAACGAAGAACTATCCGCAAATGCAGGCGCTTCTCGGAATCAAGTATGTGAAGCTGGCAACGATCAACGTTTCGATTGTCATGCTGGTCACCGGTGTTCTCGGCATTTTGGCTTGTGTTTTCAAAAAAGGCATTGGTACTGCGATATTGCCTTTAATCTTCTCCGCATACGGCCTTATCGGGTATTTCACCAGTGATTTCTTGAAAATGATAAATCATTCCTCCACCTACATTATACATATCGTGCTCACCGCTCTTACTTTGGTCGCCGTTCTGATCAGCATTTACTTCTTTATCGTCGAGATCATAACGAGGCCGGAAGACTACTATCTACCGAAATTGGGCATATAACCGATACTTATGATATAAATTGGCCGATGTGCATTGCACATCGGCTTTTCTTTTGTGCCTGCGCGATGGTCTGGTGGCATTCGATGCGCTGAGCATTTCGTAACAGTATATTGCTTGCGATTGCATATGTGTCGCTGAATCGGATTACGCCGTTTGATTATTTGCGATTTGTTATATGTGATACAAACCGCATAATGGTTTATTGTTTTCACTAAAGATGCAGAATAGTTATACTGCTTTATAGGCTTCTCATTTATTGGGCACCGGTCAAGCTGACCTGTCTATGCTTTGCTGTTTGGCAAGCAAAAATCCGCTCGCGTATGAGCGGATTTGGGCTGCAGTAATAGGCAAAATGCTTATTACTGCAGCCCTTATGTGTTTGTGCGGGAAATCAGAGTGACTGCAGGGATTTATCGTATTGCTCGCTTCTGAACTGATTCATATACAGCTCGTAATAGTGACCTCTTTTGCGCATCAGCTGAACATGGCTTCCCTGCTCAAGGACTTCACCGTCGTCGATAACGAGGATTCTGTCGGCGTTTCGGATAGTGGAAAGTCTGTGTGCGATGATGAAGCTGGTGCGGTTTTGCAGCAGCGTATCCACCGCTGCTTGAATTTTCACCTCGGACTCGGTGTCTATGGAGCTGGTAGCTTCGTCAAGGACAAAGATCTTCGGGTCCGCTATGATTGCTCTGGCAAAAGAGATGAGCTGCTTTTGTCCGGTTGACATCAGACTTCCGCCTTCACCGGCTTCCGTATCATAACCATTTTCCAGTTTTAAAATGAACTCGTGCGCGCCGACCATTTTGGCCGCGTTTTCAATCTCTTCGTCGGTCGCCTCAAGTCTTCCGTACCGAATGTTTTCCCGAATTGTGCCGGAAAACAGGTGCGGGGTCTGAAGAACATAGCCGAGAGAGGACTGAAGCCATAATTGACTGCGTTCCTTTATATCCTTATTATCGATTAGAATTTCGCCGAGACAGGGCTCGTAAAACCTGCAGATCAGGTTTACAATCGTCGACTTGCCGCCGCCGGTCGCACCGACCAGAGCAATGTTCTCACCGGCTTTTACTTTCAGATTAAAATCCTTAAGTACCGGTTCGTTTTCCTTATACCAGAAAGATACATTCCGGAACTCGACTTCACCCACAATCGGCTCCCAGTTTTCTGTAATCGCTTTGAAGCTGTCTCCGTATTTTTCAATGATCTCGGGTGTGTCTTGAATATCCGATACGGAGGTCAGTACATCCACTACGCGCTCTGCGGCAGCCTGGGAGGACTGGAATTCCGCAAAGATTCCGGCAAAGTTTCTGATCGGTTCAAACATCATGTTTCCAATATTGATGAAGAAGTTTAGCTCGCCTACGGTGATAAGAGAGCGCATCACATCGTGCCCGCCCTTGATTAAAACGAAGCCGACAGCTACGCTGATGATCAAAGAAGCGACGGGAAGATAGACCGCCGATATGATCGCTGCTCTCATCGACGCTTTGCGCATATTGCCGGTAACCGTAAAGAAATCCTGATTGTTCAGCTCTTCGCGCACCAGCGTTTTGCTGGTCTGCGCGCCCATGATCCCCTCGTTGAATGAGGATGTGATCATGCTGTTGAATTTTCTTGTTTCTCTCTGGTACCTCAGGATCTTTTTCTGGAACAGGACCGATATGATCGCCAAAATCGGTACAGATGCGACGGTGATCAAAGCAAGCTTGAAGTTTACGGCAAACATTGCGACCAAGCTTGCGAAAATTGCCATGACGCCCCAACCAAGGTCGATACCCATCCAGGAGATCATTTCCATGATCCTTGTTATATCGTTGGTCAGCCTGGACAGCAAATACCCTACGGACGTCTTATCGTAGTAGGAAAAGCTCATTGTCTGCAGCTTCAAGAAGGCTTCGCGCCTCACATCGCTGCTCAGGTTGGCCTCCAGATAGCCGGAAGCACGGCACATGACCAGCGTTACAATGCAAAGAAATATCTGCAGCAGTACGACGGCAGTAATAAACAGCGGAAGGTTCTTCGTCGTACCGGGCATCATAAACCCGTCGATTGCCCACATGGACATAAATGACATAGCAAGATCGGCGATACCGGCTGTCAGTCCGCCGCCAATGACAAAGAAATACGCCTTCTTGCGCTTTTTAGCAAATTTGAAGATGGTTTTCCAGGTCTGCGGGTTAATTTTTTGATTTTGAAAGTCTTTTTCCATTATCGCGCTCACAGAACCTCACTCCCTTCTTCCACGACCGCATTTTGGATATCATACGTACGTTTATAAATTCCGCCGATCTCCATCAGCTCATTGTGGCTTCCTTCTTCGACCACATGCCCGTCCTGGATGACGAAGATTTTATCGGCTTCCATCAGTGTCGTGATACGGTGGGATATGATGATTGTCGTCACATTTTTGCGTCGGCTTGTCAGCGCGTCCCTGATTGCGGCGTCTGTCTTCGTATCGACCGCGGACAAAGAGTCGTCAAATATCAGTACATCGCTTTCACCCATCAGCGCTCTTGCAATTGCCACTCTCTGCTTCTGTCCGCCGGAGAGCGTTACACCGCGTTCTCCGACGACGGTATCGTAACCGTCTTCAAAGCTTAATATGTCCTCATCAATGGACGCGGAGCGCGCAGCTTCCTGTACATCGGACAGCGACGGTGATTTTTGCTTGATTCCGATATTATCGAGCAGCGTTTTTGAATATAAGAACGGTTCCTGCAGAACAATGCTTATGCGATTGCGCAGATAGGTCTTTTTGATGTCCCGGATGTCGGTTCCGCCAATGCTGATAGTACCTGCCTGAGGTTCGTATAATCTTTGCAGGAGTAAAGACAGGGAAGATTTTCCGGATCCCGTACCGCCGAGAAAGGCGACCGTGGAACCGCCTTTTATCGTCATGTTCATCTTTTTAATAACGGGCACGGTATCATAAGCAAAATCAACGTCGGTAAAGCAGATGTCTCCGCTCATATCAGGTGTAAGCCCGCTGTCCAGATCTTCCTCTTCCTTCTCATGAAAAATTTCCTCAATACGCCCGACGGCTACCATTGTGCGGCTGAATTGGTTTAAAACTCTTCCGAATCCCCTGATCGGCCAGAAGAATAAGAACACATAGGACGAAAACGCCGTATACTGACCGACCGTCAGTTTCCCATCCACCGTCAGGATAATTCCGACGATCATGATCAAAGCGATTTCCAATCCGCACATCAGATCCAGCGTTGCCCAAAGATTTGCGAATGTGTAGTTCACCTTTAGCAGGCGCTTCCTGTTTTCTTCGTTCTGCTCGTCAAATTTGCTCAACTCATGAGCTTGTCTGCCGAAAGCCCTTACTACTCGCGTACCCGTCAGATTCTCCTGTATTACCGTAAACAGCTTGCCCTCAACAATCTCCTGCTCGTTGTTATAACGGCTGATGCGGTTAAAAAACCAAACAGAGGTTATCGCAACGGGGAAAACCATGAAAAACGTGATCAGCGCCAGTGGAATATTAAGCGTCAGCATAACAAAAAGACCGACGATCAACAGTAAAATGGTTCTGATAAATTCCAGCATCATGTTGGTGATGAAGCGGCGGACCGTATCGACATCGTTTGTCGCCCGCTGAATGATGTCGCCGGTCTGCGCGTTTGCGTGAAATGAAAACGGAAGTCGCTGGATGTGGGCATAAAGCCTGTCCCTGAGCGTCTTTACGGCTCCTTCACCCGCAAGGTTGTTGCTTCTCGCCCTGATGAATCGGACAATGCCCATGATGATCTGCAGTCCGACCATTGCAGCGGCCATAATCCACAGGTTTGCTTTGATCGTATCAATACCGCCTACCGAGTGGACAAACCAGGAAAAATACCAAGGTGTATTCAAAGGTTTTCCGCCCAAAACAGAGTCTATCGTAACGGACATGATCAAGGGCGAAATAAACGCAAACACGAGCTCGACCGCGAGAAGCGCAAAGCTCAGGACCATTGGCAGCCTGAAACCCTTGGTATACTTCAGGACTGCCACCAGATTGTCTTTTTTCAACTAAGTTTCATTCCTTTCTAAAGCCCATGACGGAATAAACCGACCACACCGGCTAAAAGCAGGGTTAACCCGGCTTTTAGCCTTTAGGTTTTTTGTCATGTGCTCCGGACGCCGTGAAAACACCGAGCGGCATGCCGAAGATACTGAATTGCCGAGGTTCTTTTTTCAACTTACCCCTCCTAAATGTGCATAAAAATACCACAGGACAAATCGCCTGCGGCAGCACATATGTCTTCAAACCCGCTAAAATCGAGTCAAAAGCAACCCTCTGCCACAAAAACGATATCCAGAGCCAAAACGATGTACAACGCAAGACGCATCAACACTTTTCATTCCCGGCCCTCCTTCAAAAAGTTTTTCTCATTGTATATCAAACGACCAATATATGCAAGACATTTTTTACTAATTTGTTACGAGAAATATGTAACACTTTTTTGTCTGCCTTTACTTAACGCTTTTTAGCTTGTGACCACAAGT
>JAAYJC010000009.1 GCA_012523085.1 Clostridiales bacterium | reverse complement strand
TTGCTTTCACCTTTCTCCGGATTCCACCTCACGATGGACACCCTTGGTGTTCAGCTATACCCTTCCCGCTACCGGGTGGGTTCGGGACTTTCACCCGTTAGAACGTGCGCTCACCGGGCGCACCGAAGAAAAAACGGATCGGCATCAGCCGTATCCGTTTTTTGTCGCTTCAGTGTTAAACCGGAGCTTTAATGCCAACAAGACACTGTTACCGGCGGTTCGGAAAATCTTCATTTTGCTGGTCCCGCGCTTATTATCATAACGCAGTGTGAAGGGCAGCTCGGTGAAATCGCATCCTGAACGGTATAATTTATACAGGAGTTCCATCATGCAGGAAAACGACCGCTGTGTGATCAGCTTATCCGCATATATATTTTTCGCCTTAGCCAGACAATCATAAGAATAGACACGAAATCCGCAGGTATAGTCGCGGACATTTGGTATATGCAAAAATAGCCGATAATACAGCCTTGCTGCGCTGCTCAAAAGCTGCCTGAGCCTTGGAACGCCGACAACCAGAGAGCCTTTTTGATATCGCGAAGCAATCACACATTCCGTGCCGCTTGCGCAGCGATTCAACATATCGCAGGCATAAACCGGTCTGTGTGTGTTGTCGCCGTCCATAAACGCCATATAATCACCGGGCTCGGCTTCGGACAGAAACGAGCTGACTGCTGTGTTGAGCGCGCCGCCCAGTCCTTTATTTACATCATGTGCGATGACGTAAAAGCGATTCAGGTTTTGCTCGAGTTCCCGGATTATTGACAGCGTGCTGTCCTCGCTTTTGTCGTCTATGGCGATGACAACCAAAGAAAACCCGTTTCGTTCAAGAGCCTCCGCTTGCGCTTCCCAGGCAAAAGCCAGGTCGATTATGTTGTTTTCTTCATTGAAACAGGGAAGATAGGCAAATAAACGATTCATTTATGATCTTAATATTTCCTCCCGCTATGGTGACTGTATAAATATCGGCGCATGAAAAATATTAAAAAGAACGGTATGACAATAGAAAGGCCCTTACCGAACAAAAAAGCGACGGTATGTCCAAAGCCGGGCTCAGCCAGATAAAAAACAGACCAAACGATATAATTTGCCGCAACAAGCCCAATCAGAAAGGTTAGAAAGTAAATCACAAAGCCTTTCAGGCTGTACTGAGTATGAAAAACCGATCTGGATGATAAAAGGTAATGCAGCAGAAAACCCATAATGACGCCTGCGGTGTTGGACAAGACGATACTGAACTCAAAAACAGTAAACAATACCCATACCGTGGCCGAATCCCAAATTGCGGCGTAGAAGGAAAAAAGCAGGTACCTGAAAAACCCGCGGTACCTCTCGGGAACATGCTTAAGCATTTTGATCTTCACTTAGTTTATATATTTTGCAATACGCGTTTTCCGCGTACAAAGGATAGGTATCGCGTATATATTTGTAATAACTTCCGTCGTCGCCGTAGATATAACCGCCGGCGACAACGAAATAATTTACGCCGTGCTCAATGAAGTATTTTATCTCCCGTTTGGGTTCTTGCGGGATGTAATCGTAATACTTAATATTGGCACGATATCCCTTACGGTATCCGGCATTAATATAAGAAGGATCCAGCACACCTGCGGCGATGATGTCGGATGGCCTTGTTGCGCTTTCAATCAGCCTGCCCGTCCAAGCGATATTCTCCGAGATTTTCGTGCCGTCAGACCATTGCCTGAGCCCGGATCTGGATAAAAATAAAACCGTCAGCAGCAACGCGGAAGCGAAGGACCTCTTTTTCCATGAAAGCAGCTCCTGTGCGGCGATACCGCATAGCACGGAGAGAATCGGCGCCAAAAATATCAGATAGTATCTAAAACGAACCGATGCGACAATTGTTGCGTTTTCCAACATGAAAGCCAAAAGCCATACCAGCAGGAACCTGCGTTCTTTATTAAATAAGAACAAAAAGGCAAAAAACGACAAAGCCAGAACCGGCCAGGTAAAAAGTAAAGGAAGGTTTTTTCTGAAAAAATCAAAACCCTTTTGCGTGAAGAGCGACAAAATACGGGAAGAAAAGACGAGCTTGAGCGTAATGCGGTCAACAAAGCAAAACCGGGCGATATGAGACGAATACAGAAAATAGGCGGCAGGCAGTAATAAAGCGATCAGCCCGTATCCGTAAAACACCGGACTGCGCAGGCATTTGATACCTTGTTTCCAGAAGAAAACCGCCAGCACCAGAATCCCTGCGAAAATGACCGGGGTTTTCTCCATGATCGCAACAGAGAGGAAAACAGCGGAAAGCCAAATCGAGTTTTTTGTGCCCAGATGCCACCGCAGCAGGAAGTATATGCTGCCGCATAAAAAAAACAGCGCGCAGGATTCGGGCATGATTGCCCGGGCATACAGCAGTGTAATCGGTAACAGCAGGTAGACGAGCAGCCCGAACAGCGAAGGGAGATAGCTTGTAAATCGCTTTAAAATCAGATAGACGAAAACAGCGGACCCGAGATAAAAAGAAAGGCTGATCGCCCTTGGTATCAGAGGTGTCGCAGTTTTCAATAAACGCATGATCATTGCGGACATAAAAGGCATGATTTGAAGCTCGAGCTGCACATAATTGTCCGACGGCCCATCATAATTGAGCTGCGGATAAAAAATGTTGAGCCTGAGCTGCGAAAAGTTTAAGGCAATGCTGTATGTGTCACTTTGTCGCCAGGCCCCCATTCTTTCCCAGGGATCGTTTGAAAGCGTTGATGACTGCAACAAAACATAGAAAAAAAGCAGCAGAGCGACGACTGCTGCTTCCCGCTTTTTGCGCATGGATGCGTTGAGGCTGGTTAATCCGGATACTTTCACATTAACTCCGCTATCATTTGTTTTCATGTCAGTCCAACAACAATATACGCATTTGTTGATTAATTTATGCAAAAAAGCGAATATGGTTTGTCCGAAGGCAACATGGCTGAACTGTTTTGCCTTATTGGTCAAGGATGTAGACGATTGCGTTTCGAACGCCGAAAGTCATACATTCATCATACGTATCAAAAAACAAATCAATTCTGTTGCCTTTTATGCCGCCTCCGCAGTCTTCGGCGACAGCATACCCGTAAACCCATTCATCGTTTTCCGACAGGATATACATTTTACTGCCGTAGGGGATTACGGTGGGGTCTACCGCAATTGCTCCGACCCTTGCCGTCGTGCCTGTGGCCGTTATTTTATTCTCCTGCCTTTCTGTTGTATAAGCGGTTGCCGAACAATAAAGGATTTTTGTGTAGGCCAGCGTTTCACCTGACGCGATGGTGATATATCCGCCCCCGTCTTCAGGCGGACTTTGCCCGTAGATGGATAATTCGGGAGATTCTGAATTCCCGGAAACGGTACCCGATTCAATTATTGCCGCTTCAGATGTCGGAGCCGTTTCTGAATCCCAGGCAGCCCGTATATCCATATTTTCGGAGATTTCTTCAATCTTTGAAACAGCGTAAGACGAGCTACGAAAACCGCCGGCCCTGCGCATTGTTTTTTTGGGGGTTTCTGCTTTAGTGATCATTCCGGTATAGGTTAGGTCGTCCGGACACACATCGGCCTTCAGACTATCAAATGTCCGGCCGTTGCCGGTGATGATACTGATGTTTTGTACCGTAACCACATACGGTACAAAACTGAGAACAGCAAAAATCAAACAGGCTGCCGATATCCTGCGTCTGGTCTTTCTTAAAAGACGATTTTTCGTAAACATGATTTTCTCCGTTTAATGAAATGGAAACAAATGATTACAAACATATTATATGCAAAACAGTGCGAAATAATACGTAATAGCGCCACTGGAAAGCTATAAGTGTCAGTAAAATGCATATAATTCCCCACATAATGCGTATATTAATAGAATGATTTCGGACAGGCTCTTTGAAAAAGAAACAAGAAGTATCACAATATTACAATTCGATATGTCGGATTGGTTGACATAATAGTGAATTCAAGAAAAAAGCAGCAAACCGTCAAACGATTTGCTGCAAAAAAAAGGACTGTTGGCAAAGGCATTGCTTTTCCAACAGTCCTTTTAAATATAGGTTTATCAATGAGAGGGCAATGAAGGCTTACCCGCGCCTGATCATTCCGATAAGGATGTATGTGCAGTCGTCTTCAGGCTTTTGATGAAGAAGATGAATAAAGCCGCAAAAACAATCGCCAAGGCAAGAAATCCGTATCGCATCGGAAGAAAATACCGCATTTTTAAATAGGCATGGTAGCCGAGTAGAGAGGCAAAGGACCCAAAGAAGGGGAGAGGCGCATAAACAGGATGGATAACGGCGAGCAAAACAAGCAAAACATCAGCCATATAGAAGTATCTGTCATGCATGTGCGGGAGAAAAAGCGGGATTCCGACGACAAAAATCAGCGCAGCTGCAAGCAAAGCGGTATTGTTTAGGTTTCGGCGTTTATAGAAAGCAAGCAGGAAAACGACTGCGCAAAGTGTAAAAGCGGCGATTATGCCCAGCTTTGCGGCAAATACCGCATTATGATAATAATTGAATAGAGAATAAACAGAAGGGGAATTGTAGTTAAGACCACTCCCGACGGTATCTAGCTGGTTGAAATATATAGTCAGGCAGTCCCATACCGGCCTGCCGGCGAGAATGGCCGGTAGATTGCAGGCAAAGAAAACCGCGGGAAAAACCAAAAGATGGCGCAGTTTGATTTTTCCGGAAATCAGAAACAGCAAAAATAACGGAAGAATGAATACCGCCTGAAGTTTAAATGAAAACGATACGGCTATTGCGGAAACGGACAAAACAGGCCTGCCTTTCAGTCCGTAATACAAGGCAATGACAGCAAAGGCGGTGTACACACTGTCGCATTGTCCCCAGAGGGCGCCGTTTAATATCGATGTCGGCAAAACAAGCGCCAAAATGAAACAAGCAATATGTAAAGTGCGGTTGCTTGTATATAAAGAGGCAAGCTTCATCAGATAAAACGCAAGAACGACATCAAAAATCACGGAAAAGAGCTTAATCAGATACAGACCGGTGACCGGGATATAAGAAATGAATGCCAGAAAGGCAAGGTAGGGTATGTTATAATTTCCAATCTGATCAGACAGCGCCCGAAATCCACCGTGACTTTTGATGTGCTCAAGCCATGGCTTAAGGAAATTTTCGTAATCCAGCGTTATATGATCAAATAAAGCTAACCGCAGAAGCAGAAGACCGGCAAATGCGATAACAGTGACGATCAATGCCTGCGGTGAAAGAAAACAATTGCTGCGCCAAAGGGCAATCAGAAAAACGGCGGCCAGCAAAACAACCACCGCAGTTACCAATGCGGCCGAAAAAAAACCGGTTTCGCGGAGGCCAAGGGCAAACAAAAATACCGAAGCGGTAAATAACGGAATAAAAACGGACAGCGTGTAAATAAAGGTTTTTTCGGAAATCGGATTTTTCATCATTGGCAATCCCTCTGTCCCGGAATCCGTACCTGTTTTATAAAGGGCACGGTAGGAAATACATAGATTTTGTACATTGCACATACAAAAAAACGACGAAACAGCAGTTTCGCCGAAAAAAAGAAAAAAACACTTGACATTAAAGCTAACGACAGATATAATAACTCGGTGTTGCCTTTTTAAAAGGTGACACGATTTCACAGTACGTTTATAAGATATCACAAAACAAGAATTAGTCAATAGTTATTTCGAAAAGGATACAACGCGCCCGGGTGATCGTGCCCGATACAGTGTACAGTGTACACTGTACACTGTGCAGTGGATACAGGAAAAAGCTTTTACAATGGAACAGGAGTGATTGCCCACATGGTAAAGGACATCAGATACGGGAAAACAGTGAGAAAGAGTTTTGCAAAACTTGAAGAAATCCAGGATATGCCAAGTCTTCTGGAAATCCAGAAAAGCTCATATCAATGGTTTCTTGACACGGGGCTTCGCGAAGTATTTAGAGATGTGTCTGCCATATCCGACTATTCGGGTAATTTAGAATTGACCTTTATCGACTATTCTATGGACGAACAACCTAAATATACGATTGAAATGTGCCAGGCGAAGGATGCGACATATGCAGCTCCGCTCAAGGTCGGCGTGCGGCTTCGAAACAAAGAAACGGAAGAAATCAAAGAGCAGGAAATATTTATGGGAGATTTTCCGCTCATGACTCCCGGCGGCACCTTTATCATCAACGGCGCGGAGCGCGTGATTGTTTCTCAGATCATACGCTCTCCGGGCATGTACTATGACAAGAAGACGGACAAAACCGCCATATCCTTATTCAGCGCAACAGTCATTCCTTATAGGGGAGCCTGGCTGGAATATGAAACGGATGTCGCGAATCTGTTCCATGTCAGAATCGATAAAAATAGAAAGCTGCCCGTTACATGGCTTTTGAAGGCAATGGGTGTGCAGTGGGAAGACAAGCCGTATTCCTGGCTCACGATGGCAGCCTCAACCGGAGGCGCTGTTACCGGAGAGCAGCTGAAGGAAATATTCGGTGATGATGAGCGCATTGTCGATACGCTGGAAAAGGATACCTGCAAGACGCGGGAGGAAGCGATTCTGGAAATTTACAGAAGACTTCGTCCGGGAGATCCCCCGACGCTCGACAGCGCGGAAACACTGTTGGCCAATCTGTTTTTTGATCCAAGAAGATATGACCTTTCCAATGTGGGCAGATATAAATTTAATAAAAAACTTTCCATTGCAAGACGAATTACCGGACATCAGCTTGCCATGCCGATCACAGACCCGCTTACGGGTGAAATTATCGCCGACGCGGGTGAAATCCTTTCGCTTCAAAGAAGCGAGGAGATTGAGGCGAGAGGCGTTAACGAGGCCGTGCTTATAGGGCCTGAAGGAAAGAATGTCAAGGTGTTCGGAAACGGCATGGTCGATATAAAGCCTTTTGTCGATTTTGATCCGGAAGAACTGGGGATCAGAGAGAAGGTTCGATTTATCATTCTCAGCCGATTGATGAATGAGTACAGCGATGAGGACTTGAAAAACGCGGTCAGGGAAAACATAGACAATCTGATACCGAAGCATATTATCCCGGACGATGTTTTCGCTTCCGTCAACTATATCAATTGTCTGGCAAACGGCATCGGTGAGCCGGATGATATCGATCACCTCGGAAACCGCAGAATGAGAAGTGTCGGCGAGCTTCTGCAAAATCAGTTCAGGGTCGGCTTTTCCAGAATGGAGCGGGTGATCCGGGAGCGCATGACGCTTCAGGATCTGGATATCGTTACACCCCAATCCTTGATCAACATCAGGCCGGTAACAGCGGCGATGAAAGAGTTTTTCGGTTCATCTCCGCTATCGCAGTTTATGGATCAGACAAATCCGCTTGCCGAGCTTACACATAAACGCAGGATGTCTGCATTGGGACCCGGAGGCTTATCCAGAGAAAGAGCGAATTTCGACGTACGCGATGTTCACTACAGTCATTACGGCAGGATGTGCCCGATCGAAACCCCGGAAGGTCCGAACATCGGCCTGATCTCTTATCTTGCCAGTTACGCGAGAGTAAATGAATACGGATTTCTTGTCGCCCCGTATCGCAAGATCGATAAAGCGACCGGAAGGATTACCGAAGAGGTGCATTACCTGACGGCAGATGTTGAGGACCAGTATATCGTCGCACAGGCAACGGAAGAAATTGATGAAAACGGTTGCTTTGTCAATCCGCGCATAACCTGTCGGCATAGAGATGAAATCATCGAGGTTGACAAAGAGCGCGTGGATTATGTTGATATTTCACCGCGCATGATGGTGTCCATCGCAACGGCCATGATCCCGTTTCTGGAAAACGACGATGCCAACCGCGCTTTGATGGGTGCGAACATGCAAAGACAGGCCGTACCGCTTCTTCAAACAGAGGCTCCGATTGTCGCAACAGGAATCGAGCACAAATGCGCGGTTGATTCCGGTGTCGTGATCATGTCGGAAGGAGACGGCGTCGTTACCGGCGTTTCGGCAGACGAGGTATCGGTCAGGTATGATGACGGCAGAAGGAAGACGTACAGGCTTCATAAATTTAAGCGCTCCAACCAGGGGACATGCATTAACCAACGCCCGATCGTTCAGGTGGGCGAGCGCATAGACAGCGAAACCGTGTTGTGCGACGGTCCTTCGACCTGCAACGGCGAGATATCCCTCGGCAAAAACGTTTTGGTCGGCTTTATGACATGGGAAGGTTATAACTATGAAGACGCGGTTTTGCTGAACGAACGCCTCGCGCAAGACGATGTCTTTACATCGGTTCATATTGAGGAGCATGAAATCGACGCCAGAGATACGAAGCTCGGGCCGGAGGAAATCACAAGAGATATTCCGGGCGTCGGCGAGGATGCTTTAAAATATCTGGATAAACGCGGAATTATCACGATTGGCGCCGAGGTAAGAGCCGGCGATATTCTGGTGGGCAAGGTTACGCCGAAGGGTGAAACAGATCTGACGGCGGAAGAAAGGCTTCTACGTGCGATTTTCGGCGAGAAGGCAAGAGAAGTCAGAGACACGTCAATGAAGGTTCCGCACGGCGAGAGCGGAATCGTCGTTGATGTGAAGGTGTTTACAAGAGAAAACGGCGATGAACTTAGCCCGGGAGTCAATATGGTGGTTCGCTGCTACATCGCGCAGAAGAGAAAAATATCGGTCGGCGACAAGATGGCCGGACGGCACGGAAATAAGGGTGTTGTTTCCAGAATTCTGCCCCGGGAGGACATGCCGTATATGCCTGACGGAACACCGCTTGACATTGTGCTCAATCCACTTGGTGTCCCCTCGCGTATGAATATCGGTCAGGTTCTTGAAGTTCATCTGGGCTATGCCGCAAAGGCTTTGGGCTGGCAGGTCGCAACACCGATTTTCAGCGGCGCGAGCGAAACAGAGATCGAAGAAACACTGCAGCTGGCCGGACTCAGTAAGGACGGAAAAAGCATATTATACGATGGTCGTACCGGGCAGCCGTTTGATAACCCGGTCACGGTTGGATATGTTTATTTCCTGAAGCTGCATCACCTGGTCGATGACAAGATCCACGCCAGATCCACAGGCCCGTACTCTTTGGTTACACAGCAGCCACTGGGCGGTAAAGCTCAGTTCGGCGGCCAGAGATTCGGCGAAATGGAAGTGTGGGCACTGGAAGCATACGGCGCTGCCTATACCCTCCAGGAAATTCTGACGGTCAAGTCCGACGATGTGACCGGACGCGTCAGGACCTACGAATCCATCGTGAAGGGCCATAATGTACCGCAGCCCGGCGTTCCGGAATCGTTTAAGGTTTTGGTTAAAGAGCTCCAGTCGCTGTGCCTTGACGTTCGGGTTTTGGATAAATACGGCAGCGAAATTGAGCTTAAAAGCGAGGACGACGATTATCAGCCCGGTCTTAAAGATGATGTGTACAAGACCGACGACGCGGAACTGGAAACCCGCGGTTATACGATCGAGGATGTTGAACCGGATGGCGGTGAAGTCTTAACGGATGACGAGGAACCTGCTGAGGACGATTTAATAGACGAAGAGGAAAGTGACGATGATCCCGAACTTCTGGTTTTTGACGATGAGGAGGACGAATAAATGAGCTACACACCGTTTGACGCCATAAAAATCGGCATCGCGTCCCCGGATATGATACGCAAATGGTCATACGGCGAGGTGAAGAAACCGGAGACCATTAACTATAGAACACTGAAACCCGAACGTGACGGGCTCTTCTGCGAAAAGATTTTCGGACCCCAGAAGGACTGGGAATGCCATTGCGGCAAATATAAGAAAATACGCTATAAAGGAAAGATCTGTGACCGTTGCGGCGTGGAAGTCACCAAGGCCAAGGTACGCCGTGAACGCATGGGCCATATTGAACTGGCAGCGCCGGTATCGCATATCTGGTATTTCAAGGGAATCCCCTCTCGTATGGGACTGATTTTGGACATCTCACCCAGAATACTCGAAAAACTGCTTTATTTCGCTGTGTATATCGTAACCGATCCCGGGACGACTCCTCTGACAAAAAATCAAATACTTGTTGAAAAAGAATACCGGGACATGAAGGAAAAGTACGAGGACGACTTTAAGGCCGGAATGGGTGCCGAGGCGGTAAAAGAGCTTTTGATGCAGATTGATTGCGACAAGCTGTCACAGGAGCTCAGGGCCGATTTAAAAGAAGCATCCGGCCAAAAAAAGGCGAAAATAGTTAAGAGACTGGAGGTCGTCGAAGCATTCCGGCAATCGGGCAACCATCCGTCATGGATGATCATTGATGTGCTGCCGGTCATACCGCCCGAGATCAGGCCGATGGTGCAGCTCGACGGCGGGCGGTTTGCGACCTCCGATCTGAACGATCTGTACAGGAGAGTTATCAACAGGAACAACAGGCTGAAAAGACTGATTTCCTTAAACGCGCCGGATATCATCGTCAGAAACGAAAAGCGTATGCTGCAGGAAGCCGTCGACGCTTTGATTGACAACGGCAGGCGCGGCAGAGCCGTAACGGGGGTTAACAGCAGGGTGCTTAAATCTCTGTCAGACATGCTCAAGGGCAAACAGGGCCGTTTCCGCCAGAATCTTCTCGGAAAGCGCGTGGACTACTCTGGGCGTTCGGTTATCGTGGTCGGACCGGACCTTAAGCTGTATCAATGCGGTCTGCCCAAGGAGATGGCCATCGAGCTGTTCAGACCATTCGTGATGAAAAAGCTGGTTGAGGATGGTATAGCGAATAATATAAAGAGCGCAAAGAAGATGGTTGACAAGGGCCGCACGGAAGTATGGGACGCGCTTGATGTCATTATCAAAGAGCATCCCGTACTGTTAAACCGCGCACCGACGCTGCACAGGCTCGGTATTCAGGCATTTGAACCGGTTTTGGTGGAAGGACGCGCACTCAAGCTGCATCCGCTGGTATGCTCGGCATACAATGCCGACTTTGACGGCGACCAAATGGCCGTCCATGTTCCCTTATCCGCCGAAGCCCAGGCTGAAGCGCGTATTCTCATGCTGTCGGCCAACAACCTGCTGCGTCCTCAGGACGGAAAACCCGTAACGGTTCCGACACAGGACATGATTCTCGGCGCTTTTTACCTGACCTACGAGAAGATAGATGAGCCCGGGGCGGGAAGCGCGTTCGCATCTCAGAACGAAGCGCTGATGGCTTATAACGAGAATTATATCGGCATTCACGCTCCGATAAAGGTCAGAGTATATCGGGAAATTGACGGAAAGATGCAGCATAAACTGGTTGAGACAACGGTAGGCCGTATCATATTCAACGAATATATTCCGCAGGATCTGGGTTATGTGGACAGAAGCAATCCGGAAACGGCCTTCGATTATGAGATAAATTTCATGACGGCGAAGAAACAAGTGGACGACATAGTTAACCGGTGTATTGCAAAGCACGGTTTTACGAGGAGCGCGGAGGTTCTTGACAAGATTAAGGAGCTCGGTTTCCAGTATTCCACAAAAGGTGCGATAACGATTTCAATATCCGACATGACGGTTCCGGTTCTGAAAAAGAAGCTGATTAAAGATACCGAAAAAAAGGTCCTGGATATTGAGCGCCAGTATAAAAGAGGGTTTATCACAAACGACGAAAGAAGCCGGTTGGTTGTCAAAGAATGGGAACAAACCACGAAGGATGTTACCGACGCGCTGATGACCTGCATGGATGACGACAATCCGATCCAGATGATGTCCGACTCCGGAGCCAGAGGCGGTTTGAATCAGATTCGGCAGCTGGCCGGAATGCGCGGCCTTATGGTGAATACATCCGGAAAGACCATAGAAATCCCAATTAAATCCAGCTTTCGGGAAGGTCTGACGGTTCTGGAATACTTCACTTCTTCCAGAGGTGCGAGAAAAGGTCTCGCGGATACGGCGCTTCGTACGGCGGACTCCGGTTATTTAACAAGAAGGCTTGTTGATGTTTCGCAGGATGTGATCATCAGGGAGTTCGACTGCGGAGCGAGTAAGGGTGTAATGGCCAAGGCCATATTCGAAAATGGCGTGGAAATCACCAGCTTCGCAGACGCAATCCACGGGCGCTTTCCCGTTGATAACATTTGTGACCCGAAGACGGGAGAACTGATCTTCTCGAAAAAGCACATGTTGATTGCGGACGATGCTAAAAAGATGGAGGACGCGGGAATTCACAGCGTTATGATCAGGACGGTTTTGAATTGCGAGGCAAAAAAAGGTGTTTGCGCAAGATGCTACGGCGTGAACTTAGCCATCGGCGAACCTGTCAGCGAGGGTGAGGCGGTAGGCGTTATCGCTGCCCAGTCCATCGGAGAACCGGGAACGCAGCTCACCATGAGAACATTCCATACGGGCGGTGTTACCGGAGACGACATTACGCAGGGACTTCCGAGAGTCGAGGAGCTGTTTGAAGCAAGAAAACCGAAGAAAATGGCCCAGCTTGCGGAAATTTCAGGCAAAGTCGTTTTCGAGGAGAATAAAAGAAGCAATATGGTTACCTTGACCATCATGGATGAAGAAAACGGCGAAGTCAGATCCTATCCGCTGCCGTACAGCGCGGGGATTAAGGTCAGAGATGGTGATTATGTTGAAAAAGGCGCGGAATTGACCGAGGGTACCTTGAATCCTCACGATGTACTCAGAATCAATGGAATTGAGGCCGCTCAGAACTATCTGATACAGGAAGTACAGAAGGTTTACCGGCAGCAGGGCGTCGATATTAACGATAAGCATATTGAAGTTATCGTCCGGCAGATGATGCGCAAGGTGCGCATCGAGGACTCGGGATCCACCGAGCTGCTCAGCGGCGCTACAATGGATTTTTCGGAAGTTAAAAAGGTGAACAGACCTATTGAGGCGCGTATTGCGGCCGGAGAAGAGGATCTGGTTCCGGCTTCTTATACACGGTTACTGATGGGTATCACAAAGGCCTCACTGGCTACGGAATCCTTTTTATCCGCGGCGTCCTTTCAGGAGACTACCAAGGTTTTGACCGAAGCAGCGATCAAGGGGAAAATCGATCATCTTGTAGGACTAAAGGAAAATGTTATCATCGGCAAACTGATTCCGGCCGGTACGGGACTTGCGGTATACCGGGATTTTGAGGAAGAAGAAACAGAATTCAATAACCCGGAGCACGAAACGGCGTATTTATTTGATCCAAATGACCAAAATGAACGAACAGAAAGATATTTTGTTGACTAATCGGCCCGGATTTGCTATATTAAAGTTTGTGCAAAAACGAGTCGACGCTGATGCGGAGGTGCTTTCAAGTGCTGTCCAGACTTAGAACAGGCGATAAGCTGGTGGGCGTCAACCAGGCGCGCAAGGCTGTCATCAAGGGAACGGCAAAGGCTGTATTCATAGCCGAGGACGCGGAACGCAGAATTGTCAATTCGATCCGGGAGCTTTGTGAAAGCAACGATATTGAAGTCGTTCCGGTTCCGACCATGAAAGAGCTTGGTGAGGCCTGCGGCATCAATGTCGGAGCCGCCGCAGCGGTTCTCCTAGGGTAAATCATTTTTTGCCGATATAGCTTCATGTATATGAGTGCGGATAACGCAAACGGTTATCGGTTACGGCTGAAATGCTGACGCATCTCAGCTCAGGTGGAAATGCTTTTAGACGGAATAGCCCGGTGCCTTTCCGTTTAAAATAGATAAATGAAAAAGAAAGGAGGAAATGTATGCCTACATTTAATCAGTTGGTCAGAAAGGGAAGGAAAAAGGTCGAGTACCAGTCCGCGTCGCCTGCCATGCAGAAGACTTTAAACACACTGAAAAATCGCGAAACGGATTTGAGTTCACCCCAGAAACGCGGCGTTTGCACGGCTGTTCGTACCTATACACCCAAAAAGCCGAACTCTGCGCTTCGAAAAGTCGCCCGTGTCCGCCTGACCAATGGCTATGAGGTGACGGCTTATATTCCGGGTATCGGCCACAACTTGCAGGAGCACTCGATCGTCATGATTAGAGGCGGTCGTGTTAAGGATCTTCCGGGCGTCAGATACCACATTATCCGCGGTACGCTGGATACGCAGGGCGTAGCAAAGCGCAAGCAGGCCAGATCCAAGTACGGCGCTAAAAAATCAACGTAAACCTTCGGAGCGGGGGGTACACCCCGCAGCCCCGATGCACATATATATATGCTTATTTCGCTTTAAAGGCGCAGGCAGGCATAGAACATATACCGGCTTCGGGGCATGGACGGGAACGGCGGGGAAGTTCCGCCGTATTTCGAGTACCTATGAAATCAAGATATGAAGGAGGGAAGTATTGTGCCCAGAAGAGGTAACGTTCCCAAAAGAGAGATTTTACCTGATCCTGTTTACAATTCGGTTCTGGTAACCAAACTGATAAACAGCATTATGCTTGACGGGAAAAAGGGCGTCGCCCAAAAGGTCGTTTATGACGCCTTTGATATCATTTCCGCCAAGACAAACAAATCGCCTCTCGACGTGTTTATTCAGGCAATGGAGAATATTATGCCGTCTCTGGAAGTCAAGGCCCGCCGCGTCGGCGGTGCGACCTACCAGGTCCCCATTGAAGTCAGAGCCGAAAGGCGGCAGACATTGGGATTGCGCTGGCTGACGAACTATTCCAGAAGCCGCAACGAAAAAACAATGAAGGAAAGACTGTCCGGCGAAATCATGGATGCAAGCAACAATCTCGGTAGCTCGGTCAAAAAACGTGAAGATACGCATAAGATGGCCGAATCCAACAGAGCTTTTGCGCATTATCGCTGGTAAAAAGCAGCAGTAGAAGTATTGGAGAAAAGAAATGCCGAGGCAATATTCTCTTGAAAAAATAAGAAATATCGGGATCATGGCTCATATCGATGCCGGAAAGACCACGACGACGGAACGCATCTTGTTTTATACGGGACGCACATACAAAATCGGAGAGGTCCATGAAGGCGCCGCAACGATGGACTGGATGGAGCAGGAACAGGAGCGCGGAATAACAATCACCTCCGCAGCGACAACCTGCTTTTGGAAGGACCACGGGATTAACATCATCGATACCCCGGGACATGTGGATTTCACGGTCGAGGTCGAGAGGTCGCTTAGGGTTCTCGACGGATCGGTGACAGTCATGTGCGCAAAAGGCGGGGTAGAGCCGCAGTCTGAAACAGTCTGGCGCCAGGCAGACCATTATCACGTTCCGAGGATGATTTATGTCAACAAGATGGATATCATGGGAGCCGACTTTTTTAATGTTGTCAACATGGTCCACGACAGACTGAAAGCCAACGCGGTACCGATTCAGATTCCTATCGGAGCTGAGTCGGATTTCAAGGGTATGATTGACTTGGTCGAAATGAACGCGCTGATTTATTACGATGAGCTCGGGAAGGATTTCAGGATTGAGGAAATCCCTTCGGAGCTGGTATCATTGGCCGAAAAATACAGGCAGAACCTGATCGAAAAAGCCGCCGACTTTGATGATGATATCATGGAAAAATACCTGGAAGGCGAGGAAGTGCCGTCTGAGCAGCTTAAAGCCGCTATCCGGAAAGCCACCGTATCGGTCCGTTTTGTTCCGGTACTATGCGGAACATCCTACAGGAACAAGGGCGTTCAGAAGCTTCTTGATGCGATTGTCGACTACCTCCCGGCTCCGATCGACGTCCCGCCGATTAAGGGCTTTAACCCGAAAACCAAAGAAGAAGAGGAACGGGCTTCAGATGACAACTCTCCCTTTGCGGCGCTGGCTTTTAAAATTGCGTCCGATCCGTATGTCGGAAGACTGACCTTTTTCCGCGTCTACTCCGGGTCGGTCAAATCCGGTGAAACCGTCATCAATTCGGTCAAAGATCAAAGAGAGCGGCTCGGGCGAATCCTTCGAATGCACGCAAATCACAGGGAAGACATTGAAGAAGTGTTTTCCGGCGATATCGTCGCGGTCGTCGGGTTAAAAAACACCACGACAGGCGATACGCTCTGCGACGATAAGCATCGGATCATACTGGAGTCAATGGAATTTCCCGAACCTGTTATACGCGTTGCCATCGAACCTAAAACAAAGGCCGGGCAGGAAAAGATGGGGCTGGCACTGGCAAAGCTTGTTGAAGAGGATCCGACTTTCAAAACATATACGGATGAGGAAACGGGACAGACAATCATTGCAGGAATGGGAGAACTTCACCTGGAAATCATCGTTGACAGGCTTCTTCGCGAATTCAGGATAGAAGCGAATGTCGGAAAACCTCAGGTTTCCTACAAGGAAACGATAACAAAGCCTGCCACGGTCGACACAAGATATGTCCGTCAGTCGGGCGGCAGAGGTCAATACGGACATGTCAAGATTACGGTTGAGCCCAACGAGACCGGAAAAGGATACGAGTTTATCGACAAGATTACCGGCGGTGTTATTCCGAAAGAGTATATCCCGGCAGTTGATCAGGGTATTCAGGGTGCGATGATGGCCGGAGTCCTGGCCGGTTACAATGTGGTGGATGTCAAGGTTACGTTGTTTGACGGATCTTTTCATGAGGTGGACTCCTCGGAGATGGCGTTCAAAATCGCCGGATCGATGGCATTCAAGGAAGCCTGCATGAAAGCCAATCCTGTGCTCCTTGAACCGATTATGAAGGTTACCGTTATTGTCCCGGAAGAGTATATGGGCGATGTGATGGGTGACCTGAATGCGCGGCGCGGCCAGATCATTGGAATGGAAAACAGGATCAGTGCTGCGAAGATCGAGGCCAATGTACCGCTGTCCGAAATGTTCGGATACGCGACCGACCTGAGATCCAAAACGCAGGGGAGAGGCCAGCACAGCATGGAACCCAGCCATTATATTGAGATTCCGAAGAATATCCAGGAAAAGATGCTGTCCGGGCGAATGATATAATCAGCAAATTGAACTTGCAATAAATACCGAAATGCGGTAGAATATCCGCACAATATAACAAAACAAAAGCTTCTTAATAAAGAGGAGGATAAACAAAATGGCCAAACAAAAGTTCGAGAGAACTAAGCCGCACATAAACATCGGAACCATCGGTCACATCGACCATGGTAAAACGACGCTTACGGCCGCAATTACCAAAGTTCTCGCGCTGCAGGATCCTGAGAGCGCTAAGTTCACCGCTTACGACATGATTGACAAGGCGCCGGAGGAAAGAGCGCGCGGTATCACGATCAACACCTCTCATGTCGAGTATCAGACGGCAACACGCCATTATGCTCATGTCGACTGCCCGGGTCACGCCGACTATATAAAGAACATGATTACCGGCGCGGCGCAGATGGATGGCGCAATCCTTGTTATTGCCGCTTCCGACGGTCCTATGGCCCAGACGAGAGAGCACATTTTGCTTGCCCGTCAGGTCGGTGTTCCCTATATAGTCGTTTTTATGAACAAGGTTGATCAGGTTGACGACGAAGAACTGCTTGAGCTTGTCGAAATGGAAATCCGTGAACTATTGACAAAGTACGAGTTTCCGGGAGATGACATTCCGATTATCAGAGGCAGCGCATTGAAGGCTCTTGAATGCGAATCCACCGATATAAGTGCGCCCGAATACGCACCGATCGTTGAGCTGATGCAGAATGTCGACTCGTATATTGCTACCCCTGAACGTGCTTCCGATCTTCCGTTCCTTATGCCCGTAGAGGACGTTTTCACAATCACAGGGCGCGGCACCGTAACAACCGGCCGTGTAGAGCGCGGGAAAGTCAAAATCGGCGACGAGGTCGAGATCGTAGGCATCAAGCCCACAAGAAAGACCGTTGTTACGGGAACCGAAATGTTCCACAAAACACTGGACTTTGCTGAGGCCGGCGACAATGTCGGAACGCTTCTGCGCGGTGTCGCGAAAAACGAAGTGGAACGCGGACAGGTTCTTGCCAAGCCCGGCAGCATCAAACCTCTGACAAAGTTCAAGGGTCAGGTTTACGTTCTCAAGCAGGAAGAGGGCGGACGTCACACCCCGTTTTTCAATAACTACAGACCCCAGTTCTATTTCCGTACAACCGACGTTACCGGCGTCATTACACTGCCCGAAGGCGTTGAAATGTGTATGCCTGGCGACAACATCGAAATGGATGTAGAGCTCATTACGCCGATCGCAATAGAAAACGGCCTGCGTTTCGCCATCCGCGAAGGTGGAAGAACCGTCGGTTCCGGCGTTGTTATCCAAATCTGAATATCTGAATTGCAGAAAAACCGGACGGAGCTTATTTAAGATTCCGTCCGGTTTTTAATTTGATTATGCGCTATTGCAGATAGTGTGTTAATGTGTAAATAGGGATATTGCATAAAGCAGAGCGAAGGCTCAAGCAAATCTTTTTCCGATTTTCCTTGCTAAATCAAGGAAAAGTGTTTATAATAAAAGAGAAGATTTGTGTCATTTCGCGTTTTCGATCAGCATTTTGGCATGAAAAAGTCACTTAAGCGAGGTTTTGGAAGGAAGTAAATAATGTTCAGGGTAGGAGACATGATTGCGCACCCGATGCATGGTGCGGGAATAATTGACAGTATAGAGGAGAAAAGCATCAACGGAACCGTTCGACAATATTATATGTTCAAGATCCCCGTGGGTGGAATGCTGGTCATGATACCGACAGCGAACTGCAGCGAAATTGGTGTGAGACCAATCATTAAACCGGATGAAGCAGATTCCTTGATGGAAGCGCTTCCCGAAATTGAGATTGACATGACGCAGAATTGGAACAGAAGATACCGTGAAAATATGCTTCGCATAAAAAGCGGGGATCTGATGGAAGTGGCAAGAGTCGTAAAAGGGCTCATGGCAAGAGACAACGACAAGGGCCTTTCTACGGGAGAGCGGAAAATGCTGAGGTCCGCAAAGCAGATTCTGATATCCGAAATCGTTTTGTCGACCAGTTCCAATTATGAAGATATCGAGGAGAAAATTATTCAGGCTTTGGCTTAATATCCGGAACGGATGAATAAGATATATGCGGGGGCAGCCATGAAGATGAGTTCAGGGCGCCCCAATTAACTATAAACAGCAATTCATAAACAAACCTTTCTAATGAAAAGTTTATGAGTGGTACCTATCACAGTCGGAATGGATAAGGCGGCGTAAGGGAGACGTTCAATGGGTTTATTAAAGAAGCTCTTCGGCGTTAAGGATGCCGAGGGCATAAGACCTTTTGTTGGCGCTGTGATCGTTGCGGCAGGAAATAGCAGCAGAATGAATGGTGAAGACAAGCTCTTTGCTCTTTTAGGCGGTGCCCCGCTGCTCGCGCACAGCCTCAAGGCTTTTGAGGACAACCCACAGGTAGACGAAATCGTCATCGTGACCAAACCGGATATGATCGCAAAAGTCGGAGAGATAGTCAAGCTTTATGGCATCAGCAAGGCTAAATGCGTTGTACGCGGCGGAGAGACCAGGCAAAATTCCGCGCTTATGGGTGCCACAGAGGTTTCACAGAAGGCCAAACTGATTGCCGTACACGACGGCGCGCGGCCTCTTGTTTCGCAAAAGATCATCTCGGATGCCATTCATGCGGCAGCCGTCTTCGGATCAGCCATTCCTGCCATCCCGGTCAAGGATACGATCAAGACGGTTGCAGGCGGAAAGGTTTCGGCAACACTCGAGAGAGAAAAGCTGTATGCAGCACAAACACCGCAGGTCTTCAAGGCTGAACTGATCAAAGCGGCATTGACGGACGCTTTACAAAAAAACATATCGATCACCGACGACAGCATGGCTGTGGAACGATTAGGCTTTAGCGTTAAGGTGATTAATGGATCTTATGATAACATAAAAGTTACATTTCCCGAAGACCTTACGACAGCGGAGGCGATTTTGCTAAACCGTTTAGCGGTTGACGAAAAACAGACCTAATTCGTAAAAGGCCGGGACCGTTGATTTGGATTGCCAATGAAAGACAGGCATCGAAAAGAGGAGTATTGTGTACAGGATCGGACAGGGATATGATGCGCACCGGCTCGAAAAGGGACGCAGGTTGATTTTGGGCGGTGTTGAGATACCGTACGACAGCGGCCTTAAAGGACACTCCGATGCGGATGTTCTTGTGCATGCCTTGATAGACGCGCTTCTCGGTGCAGCAGCCCTCGGGGACATCGGAAGTCATTTTCCGGACACCGGTGCGGAATTCAAGAACATCAACAGCATAGTTTTGCTGGGACGGGTACTCATGTTGATTCAAAAAGAAGGCTTTTTTGTCCAAAACGCGGATATGACGATACTGGCTCAGCATCCGAAGCTGTTCGGATACATAGGCAAGATGAAAGAGAACATTGCCGGAGCGCTTGGCACGGATATTAGAAATGTCAGTGTCAAGGCGACGACGGAAGAGGGCATGGGGTTTACAGGTTCCGGTGAAGGTATGGCGGCGCAGGCGATTGTGCTGCTGAAGAGGGTTAAAACTGACCGCGATGCATAAGACAGGAGCAAGAAAAGTGAATCTGAACAATGTGGAATTTATCCGTTCTGTTGCGGACGGCGCTTTAAAAGGCGACGGTGGTTTCCTCAGAGACGGACGCCCGCAGTTCGTTTTTGCCGGAAGATCAAATGTCGGAAAATCGTCCGTGATCAATAGACTGCTGAATAGAAAAAGTATGGCGAGAATCAGCTCATCTCCCGGAAAGACAGCGCATATCAATTATTTTCTGATTGACGGATCGGTTTATTTTGTTGATCTTCCGGGCTATGGGTATGCCAAGGTTTCGGCGGAAGAAAAGCGGCGTTGGGCTAAGCTAATGGGGCATTATTTCAGCGAGCCGGACCTGATTACGGCCGGCGTGCTGATTGTCGACATCAGGCATCCGCCGACTCAGGACGATCAGGTCATGGCCGACTGGTTTAAAAAAGCCGGATGCCCGTTTCTTGCGGTATCAAACAAAGCGGATAAGGTACCCGCCGGGGAACTTGACAGCTGCCTTGAGATTATCTCACAAACGCTCGGCCTTAAAAGCGATAATCCGCCATTACCGTTTTCTGCCCGAAAAGGGACCGGGCGGGAGGAACTGATCGAATGGATAGAAGGGTTTATTTAGTTTTAACCCTCTTATACGAACCGATGAGGAAAAATGGAAACGTTGAATACAGTCTTTAGAAACCTGAATTGGTCTTATCTGATCAATCTGCTGATGTGGGTCGTCCCGGCTCTTATCTGTGTCAGCGTGCATGAAGCATTTCACGGGCTGGCATCTTATGTTTTGGGCGACAAAACGGCGAAGCGGCAAAAAAGAATCTCGCTTAATCCGCTGAGGCATATTGACCCCATCGGGCTGATTATGCTGGTTGTATTCCGGGTCGGCTGGGCGAAGCCGGTATCGGTGGATATGCGGAATTTCAAAAACCCGAAGCGTGATATGGCGCTGACCGCTTTGGCTGGGCCTTTATCCAATATGCTCCTTTCCTGTCTGCTGTTATTCATAATAGGTCTTTTATTTAGAGCTTTGATTATCGGAGCGGTCGGAAAAACAGCGCTGGCGTTTCTTCGTATGACAGCGACCTTGAGCATGTTTCTCGGCATATTCAACCTGATCCCGATTCCTCCGCTGGATGGTTCCAAAATTCTGCTTTCGTTTTTGCCCGACAGCGCGTATTTAAAGCTTATGCGGTATGAACGATATGGTATGTTCCTGATCATTGCACTGATGCTTTCGGGCATACTCGGCAAACCACTGGATATGGTGTTTACTTTTGTATTGGAAAAGCTGAGCATCTTTTATCAGGCCGGTTATGATCTGGCCGGTTTGTTTAAGTAATTGTGAGGTTTACATGGACAATCCCACATTCAAGCTGGAAGGTGTTATCAAATCAAAGGACATAGCCGAAGATTTTGAAGGCCCTTTGGTTTTGATTTTACATCTGTTGAGTAAAAACAAGATTGAGATAAAGGATATCCAGATATCGCTTATATTGGAGCAGTATCTTCAGTATCTGGACGAAATGAAACAGATGGACCTGGAAATAGCCAGTGAATTTATCATAATGGCCTCGCATCTGACTTATATCAAGGCGAAAACACTTCTGGCGGGAGATCAGACGGAAATAACGGAACTCGAAGCGCTTCAGAATTCTCTTGAAGAACTCATGCACAAAGAAAATTACCAAAAGATCAAGCGGGTTGCGGCGGAATTAGCCGGCTGTGCCGAAGCGGGATTTTTATATTTTGTTAAGCCGCCCGAAGCGCTGCAGAAAGACGGTCTGTACAGATATTCGCACGATATTTCGGAACTAAAAAGTGCCATGATGGCCATTATGGGTAAAGGTACGCAATCGTTAAGGCTGCCGGCAAACATGGTGATTCCGGTGAGGCTGGTTTACCCGGTAGGCGAGAAGGCTGAGGATATTATGCTCAGGCTCAGGGACATAGGAGCCGTGAAGATCAGCGCTTTATTTGAAGACTGCTCGGGGCGATCCGAACTGGTGGCAACCTTTATGGCGGTTTTGGAGCTGTGCAAAAGCGGAAATATCCTTTTGTATGAAGAAAACGGAGAATTTATAGCCTCATACGCTTTGGCTGTGGAGGAAGAGTAATTGAATACCGAACCGATCATTGAAGCAATCCTGTTTGCGTCCGGAGAACCGGTCCCGATTACAAGGCTTTGCGCTTTGCTTGATTTGAGCAAGCAAGAGGTCCTGGAAGCGTCAAAAAGGCTTTCAGACCGGTATATATTTGAGCAACGCGGAATCCGGCTTTTACAACTGGAGGATTCGCTCCAACTATGTTCAGCCCCGGAATACTATGATTATATCAGAAAAGCGCTGGAAACAAGAAAACCCCCGAAGCTCTCTTCCGCAGCATTGGAGGTGCTGGCTGTCGCAGCGTATTACCAACCTGTTACAAGGACCTTTATTGAACAAATCAGGGGTGTTGACAGCTCTTATACCGTAAACTTGCTGGTTGAAAAGGGACTCATTGAGCCATGCGGAAAGCTCGATGTACCGGGAAGACCTGTGATCTTCAAGACAACGCATGCCTTTTTGCGAAGCTTCAACATTTCGTCTTTAAGCGAATTACCGGAGTTAGGCGGAAAAGAAACGGATTCGTTTGAAAATGAACAGCTCGATATTCAAAATGCGATTGAAAATCTGAGGCTTATGGAAGCGCGCAGCGGTCAAGAGCCGGAGAGGATGCCAAAATGATATGGATGATCGTTATCGGTTTGCTTTTGATCATCATTGCCTGCTTTATGGTATTACGTATCGGTGTCCGGGTTGAATATTCCGAGGATGGCCTTCGTGTATTATTTTATGCGGGACCCATAAAAATTAAAGTGTATCCCTCCTCAAAAAAATCGGTAAAAAGGAAAAAGAAGAAGCCAAAAGCACCGAAAGAGCCGGAAGACAGGATAAAAAAAGGCGGTCCGGTAACAAAAGTAAGAGAGATTCTCTCCGTATTTTCTTATGTTTCGGAAAAGCTTAAACGCAAAATAACAATCCAGCAGCTGACGCTGTACTATCTTGCGGCCGGTAAGGACGCTGCGCATACCGCTCTGGCTTTCGGCGTGTCTTCGGCGGCTGCCGGTCTGATTCTGCCGGTTTTGGAAAACAATTTCATCATAAAAAACAAGGATGTGCGAACTGCCGTCAGCTTCACGGAGAAGGAGAGCTCTGTTTATCTCAAGGCCAGGCTGTCCATAGCGATGCGTGTGATTCCGTATATAGTGATTGTTTTTGGTTATAGATATAAACAAATGCAATCGAAACAAAAGGCATAATCCCCAATATGAACAGAACGAAAGGAATGATCATTACATGGAAAAGCATCCTATCGGAGATCTAATGGAAACCACGATGAAAAAAATCCGCGAAATGGTGGATGTCAATACCATCGTCGGCGCGCCGATCACAACACCCGACGGGATTACGCTGATCCCGATTTCCAAGGTCAGCTTTGGCTTTGCGGCAGGCGGTTCGGATTTTCAAACCAAGAACCATCAGCCCGGTCAGAACAATGCCTTCGGAGGAGGAAGCGGCGCCGGCGTTACGATTGCTCCCGTTGCGTTTATCACGGTTAAAGACGGTGTGATCAAGCTGATGAGCGTAAATCCGCCTGCGGGTACAGCTATAGACAGAATTGTGGAACTGGTTCCGGAGGTTCTCGACAAAGTTAAGGAAATGATGTCCGGCAAGAAAGATGATAATGAATGATTGAAAGCATACGGACGGAGAAGAACAAAAAGCGTCTGCACGCATATTTTAAAAGCATGAAACGAGAAGAGCATGAGCGAGCGGGCGGGGTTTTTATGCCGCCCCGGACAAAACGAACGCTTTTAAAAAAGGGATTTTCAGCAGTTGTCAGACATACGGCAATAGGCTTAGTTTTTACCCTTTTGCTTTTTCAAAATGTCGGAGCCATACCGGATAAGCCCCCGAAAACAGGTGCACGATCGGTCATTTTATACGAATTAAACAGCGATACGGTCTTATGCAGCGAAAATGCGGATGAAAAACTCCCGGTGGCAAGCATAACGAAGATTATGACGGCGCTTATCGTTTTGGATAACTGCGGCCTGGAAGATGAAGTCGAAATTAAAAAGGAATGGACGCTGATCGAGGGATCTTCTTCGAATATAAAGGAAGGCCGCCGGTACACAATCAGGCAGCTTTTGTATGGATTGCTTTTATCGTCCGGGAACGATGCTGCTTACGCTTTGGCCTGCCATACATCCGGATCGGTTTCTGAGTTTGCCGAACTGATGAATGAGAAGGCAAAGGAATTCGGCATGCTGCATTCTTCATTTAAGAACCCTCACGGACTTGATGAACGGGACCATTATTCGACAGCGGCCGATATGGCTTTGTTGACGGCGGCTGCCATGAAAAACAAGGATTTCGCACTGATTGTATCCACGAAGGAAGCAAAAATCGGCGGCGAATCATTTGTTAACCACAACAAGATGCTGTGGAATTACAAAGATACGGTTGGCGTGAAGACAGGGTATACCTCCCTTGCGGGCCGCACGCTGGTTACCTGTGCCAATAAGGGCGACATGACACTCATTTGTGTGACGCTAAATGACGCAAACGACTGGAATGACCATGCCGGCCTGTATGATTGGGCGAGCGCAAATTACCGGCTGGAATGCGCTGTTCGTGCCGGGGAAACTATTACACAGCTTAATGTCATTTCGGGAATGTCTGAATCCGTTTGCGTTTGCGCAGCGGAGGATGTCACTCTTTTGCTCGAAAATAACGATAAGCTGAGCGTTGACATCAGACTGCCGCGATTCGTCTACGCCGGCGTAAACAAGGGAAGCAGAGTCGGATCGGCGGATGTTTTTGTGAACGGAGAAAAACTAACCTCGGTCGATCTTGTATTTTCAGATACTGTACCGGTAGACACATCGATCCCTCTTTCTTTCTGGGAGCAGATCAAAAGGTCTATATTTCCATCAAGCGAATTTACACATCGGCTCAGACAGATTATCTCTTGATACCGGAGGTGCCCGAAGCTGGAAAGACTGCAGAAGATTATATCGGACTGCGGGTTAGCGTCCCGCAGGGAGGCCGAACGGCTGATAACCGCCGGACGTGTTACAGTAAACGGCAGCATTGCTGTGCTCGGGCAAAAGGCGGATCAAACCGCCGACCAAATCGAAATTGACGGAAACCCGCTGACCTCCAACGGTAAGCGGGTTTACATAATGCTCAATAAGCCGCGCGGATATGTCACAACAACAAGCGATGAAAAGGGCAGAAAAACAGTCCTGGACCTGGTTAAAAACTGTAGCGCACGGGTTTACCCCGTCGGGCGGTTGGACATGGATTCGGAGGGGCTTCTGATCATGACAAACGACGGAGCGCTTGCAAACCGGTTAACGCACCCGTCGTATCATGTGCCTAAACGGTACTTGGTCCGGATCAAAGGAAAAGATATCGCCGCCGCCCGGGAGCTGCTTAAAAATGAGATGGTTTTGGACAAAGAAACGCTTCTGCCGGCAGAGGTGAAGATCCTGCATCAAAACAACGAAGCCGCGCTTATTTCCATGGTGATTTATGAGGGGAAGAACAGACAGATCAGGAGAATGTGCAAAATGGCGGGCCTGGACGTTTTGAGGCTTAAAAGAATATCGCAGGGTAAGCTGAAACTGGGCGACCTGAAGCCGGGCATGTGGAGATATCTGAGCAGCAAGGAGATCAATGATTTACAAAACACGGACCGAAAACGCGCGCAGGTCAAAACGATAAGATATGACCTGTTCAATTTGCAGAAATAGCGCAAAGGTGCTTGCAAAAATTCATATTTTTGATATCATCTCAATGCGAGATAAATATGCGCAGGCTGAAAGGACTTCATACAATGGATAAGGATATCTTGTCCCTGATTGAGCAAAAGCGCGGAGAATTCTCAAAGGGGCAAAGCAGAATCGCAAGGTTTATCAAGGAGAGTTTCGATAAGGCTGCATTTATGACCGCTGCGAGACTTGGCAGGACGGTCGGCGTCAGTGAATCTACAGTTGTACGGTTTGCCTCCGAACTCGGCTTTGAGGGGTATCCCGAGATGCGCAGGGCACTACAGGAGATGATCAGAAACAGGCTGACATCCGTACAGCGCATTGAAGTTGCGAAGATCGTGATGGACACCAAAGAAACCCTGACATCGATTCTGGAATCCGATATCGAGAAAATCCGGATGACCATGGAATCGGTCGACAGGCAGAAGTTTAACCTGGCGGTAACGGAAATATTAAAGGCGAGACGAATCTATATCATCGGGACAAGAACCTCCGCAGCGCTTTCGGTCTTTATGGGCTTTTATTTCAATCTTTTGTTTGATAATGTCACAATTTTGCAAGACAGTGCCGCAAGTGCGGTATATGAACAGATATTGCGGATATCCTCAGATGATGTTGTGATCGGCATATCCTTTCCCCGTTACTCAAAACGGACGGTTAAAGCGCTTCGTTTTTCCAGAGACATGGGTGCGACGGTAATCGGAATCACAGACGCCGAGACATCTCCGTTGGCCAAAATCGCAAGTATCAATCTTTTTGCCAAAAGCGATATGGTATCCTTTGTGGATTCGCTGGTAGGGCCTTTAAGTTTAATTAATGCCCTGATTGTAGCGGTGGGTACAGGAACACAGGAGAAGCTTAATAATACTTTTGAGGAACTGGAACGGATCTGGGACGAGTATGAAGTATACGAAAAGGCAGAGGACTGATATTGTCATCATAGGCGGCGGAGCTGCCGGTATGATGTCGGCCATAACGGCAGCGGAACTGGGTGCCGGCGTGATGCTCATTGAACGCAACGACCGCCTCGGTATAAAGCTCAGAATAACCGGAAAGGGTCGCTGTAACCTGACCAATAACTGCGATACGGATACGATTCAGAGAAATGTCATAAGAAACGGAAGGTTTCTTTACAGCGCGCTTAAAGCCTTCGGGTCTGAAGATACGATGCGTTTTTTTGAAAAGCTTAACGTACCGCTGAAGACAGAGCGGGGAAACAGGGTGTTTCCCGTATCCGACAAGGCATCCGATGTGGCAGACGCCTTAGTTTCGCGAATAAGCGAGCTTGGTGTGTCGGTAAAAAAAGGCAGGGTAACGGGTATAACGGCGGCAAACGGCATGATTGAAGGGGTAAATACGGATAATGAATCAATAGAATGCCGCGCCGCCATAATCTGCACGGGCGGCGTTTCTTATCCGAAGACAGGTTCGACCGGAGACGGCTGCCATCTGGCAAAAAGCGTCGGGCATACCGTAATGCCGCTTCGCGGCTCTCTTGTACCGCTGGAGTCCGAAGATGAATTCTGCGCTCAGATGCAGGGGCTTTCACTGAAAAACGTCGGGCTGTCTTTATGGGGATCAAAAAGCGGCAAAGTATTTCAGGATCTCGGCGAAATGCAGTTTACGCATTTTGGCCTATCCGGGCCGATGGTGCTTTCCTGTAGCGCACATATGAACAGAGAAAGTCAGGAGAATTATCAGGTCAGGTTGGATTTAAAGCCGGCTCTGGATGATAAAAAATTCGATTTGCGTTTACTCGGTGATTTTGAAAAATACCGCAACAAAGATTTTTCAAATGCGCTTGGTGATCTGGCTGCGAAACTTATGATTCCTGTTTTAATCAGACGTTCCGGCATCCCCCCCGACACGAAGGTAAACTCGATTACAAAAAAGCAGAGAGCCGAACTGGTCAGGCTGTTCAAGGCATTTACCATCGAGATTAAAGGCCCGAGACCGGTTGACGAAGCAGTGATTACATCCGGCGGTGTGAACATAAAAGAAATCAAGCCCGCTACGATGGAATCAAAACTGGTTAAGGGATTGTATTTTGCGGGAGAGATTCTGGACGTTGACGCCTATACCGGCGGGTTTAACCTGCAGATTGCCTGGTCGTCGGGCCGGGCGGCAGGCAAAGCTGCGGCGGCGGCAATACGAGGCTAAATTAACGCTAATATAAAGGTTGAGATGCAATAATGTCAGAAGAGAAAAAAATCAGCGTTGCAATAGACGGACCAAGCGGCGCGGGTAAGAGCACAATCGCCAAAATGGTGTCAAACAGATTCGGCTTTGTCTATGTCGATACCGGCGCTGTTTATAGGACGGTTGGACTTTTCGTGAAAAGGGCCGGAGTATCGCCGAGAAGCGAACAGGATGTCTCCGGCCTTCTGCCGTCAATTCATATGGATATTTGTTATGACGATTCGGGGCTGCAGCGAATGATTCTGGGCGGCGAGGATGTAACCGAGAGTATCAGAGAACCGGAAATATCACGGTACGCCTCCGATGTATCCGCTTTGCCGTCGGTGAGAGCGTTTCTTCTGGATATGCAGCGAGATGTCGCCCGAAAGCGCAGCGTTGTGATGGACGGAAGAGATATCGGAACCGTGGTGCTTCCGCAGGCGGATGTGAAGATTTTTCTGACTGCGTCGGCTGAGGAGAGGGCAAAAAGGCGCTATTTGGAGCTCTGCAGCAAAGGCGTTAAAACAAATTATCATGATGTATATGCGCAAATGAAAGAAAGAGACAAGAATGACTCGAGCAGAGCCATTTCACCTCTTCGTCCGGCAAAAGACAGCATAACGATAGATACAACGCAGCTCGGGCTGGAGCAGAGCTATGAGAAGGTTGCCGGGCTCATCAAAAAGGCGGCCTGCAAATGAGAAAAATTTATCTTCTGTTTTATACTCTTTTATACCCGTTCTTCAGCCTGGTTTACAGAACAAAGGCCTATCACAGAGAAAGACTGCCGGAGGGTGCGGCGCTTATTTGCGCAAATCATTCGGCATATTCCGATATAATTCTGCTCGCTATCGGTCTCGGGAGAAAGCATTTTTTACGCTTTGTAGCAAAAGCGGAATTGATAAAGATACCGCTGTTTGGCTTTTTGATTAAAAAAGCGGGCACAATCGGAATTGAAAGGGGAAGCTCCGATGTGACTGCGGTGAGATCCATCATTCGCGCGCTGAAGGACGGATACAAGATCGCCCTTTTTCCGGAAGGCACAAGGCTCAATGAGGACATTGCCGGTTCTGTTAAGACAGGTGCGATTATGATCGCCTCAAGAACCGGCGTACCGATCGTGCCGGTCTACATACCGCGGCGGAAAAAACTGTTTTCAACGGTACCCGTTGTAATCGGCGAGCCGTATACGCTGGGGAAATTAAAGGGCGGAGCGGAACATTATGGAACATATGCCGATCAATTGATGTCTAAAATCAATCAGCTGCAAAAGGAACTATGAGTTTTCGCAAATCTGGGCGGCTGAGTCCGGATAAGACAGGATGAAGGGTAGCGTGAAAATACTTTCACGCTATGAAAATACTTTCATGCACGGAAGAAATCGATTTGGCCGCCAAATATGACGGCGGCCATTTGCTCACTCGATTTTTCCTGACTATTTGTGCTGCCGCTTCGCGGCAGAATGGAAGGTTTTATGAAGGTTATTGTAGCCAAAACCGCCGGCTTTTGCTACGGTGTCAGCAGGGCTTTGGAAATAGCGGAAAAAGCGGCGGTCCAATCGGAGCGCTGTTATACCCTCGGTTCACTGGTCCACAACAGGTATGCGGTATCGTCTCTTCTCAACAAAGGTGTTCGTGAGGTATCGGATATAAGAGAACTCCCGCCCGGCTCAACGGTGATCATACGGTCGCATGGAATCTCACGAAATGTATATAATGATTTAAAAGAGAAAGGCCATACCATCATCGACGCGACTTGTCCGAATGTTTCCAGGATTCACAGGATCGTTGAAAAAGCTTCTGAACAGGGGCGGGTTACAGTTATTATCGGAAGCCGGGAGCATCCGGAAGTACAGGCAATCTGCGGGTGGGCGGATACGGCTGTCGTATTCAAAGATATAAGCGACATTAAAGAGCGTATACAAACGGAGCTTCCCGATAAAAATACGCCTATCAGCGTTGTCCACCAGACAACGGAAGCGCTGGATACGGTCAAAAAATGCGATGATTTTCTTAAAAAAGAGTATACAAACATCGAAATGTTTGATACAATATGCGATGCTACGTCCAGACGCCAGAAAGAGGCAGAAGATATAGCGTCAGGCTGCGACGCCGTGATAGTGCTCGGCGACAAGCGCAGTGCAAACGCCTTAAGGCTTGCGGAAATATGTAAAAAGAAATGCCCGCGGGTACTTTATGCAGAATCTGCCATCGAACTTGATCTGTCTGAACTGGATGGAGCAGATATCATCGGCGTCACGGCTGGCGCCTCTACTCCGGCATGGATTATTAAGGAGGTTCACAAGAAGATGACTGACGAATTCAAAGAAATGGAATTCAATGAAAAAGCAAACACGGTGAGTGAGGAGAATATATCCGAATCCTTCGATGAAATGCTGGAAAGGAACTTCAAGACATTAAGCACCGGTGAAAAGGTAACCGGAACGGTTCAATCTATCAGTCCGACGGAAGTATCTGTGGATCTTGGAACAAAGTATTCAGGGTACATACCCCTTTCGGAATTGACCGATGATCCGGATTTAAAGCCGGAGGATATCGTGTCTGTAGGCGGAGAAATTGAAACATTTGTGATGCGTGTCAACGATATAGAAGGCACCATCATGCTTTCCAAGAAGCGCCTTGACACAGTGAAAAACTGGGAAACCATCGAGCAGGCAAGACAGGAAAGAACAATAGTAGAAGGTACCGTCATTGAGGAAAACAAAGGCGGGATTATCGTGCTTGTCAGGGGCATCAGGGTATTTGTCCCGGCCTCTCAGAGCGGGCTGCCCAAGGGAAGCGAATTGTCGGCGCTCCTGAAAACAAAGCAGAAGCTGCGCGTGACCGAGGTTAATCATTCCAGGCGCCGTGTGGTCGGTTCGATTCGCGAAGCAGCCAATGAAGTCCGCAGAGCCCTGGCTGAGCAAACATGGAACGAGATAGAGGTCGGAAAAACCTATACGGGAACCGTAAAGTCCCTTACATCTTACGGCGCCTTTATCGACATCGGCGGCGTGGACGGAATGGTGCATGTTTCGGAACTCAGCTGGAAGAGAATCAAGCATCCGTCAGAGGTTTTGAACGTCGGAGATAAAGCGGATGTATATGTCTTGTCATTCGACAAAGAAAACAGAAAAATATCACTCGGTTACAGGACAATGGCCGATAACCCATGGACCAAGTTTACGGAAGATTATCAGATAGGCAGCATAGTGACCGTGAAAGTCGTCAAGCTCATGCAATTCGGCGCATTTGCCGAAATACTTCCGGGTGTTGACGGACTAATCCACGTTTCTCAAATTACAAACGAACGCAGAATCGGGAAGCCCAGCGAGATTTTATCCGAGGACCAGGAAGTTCAGGTAAAGATAACAAACATTGATTACGAAAAGCAAAAGGTATCTCTGAGCATAAAGGCGCTGATGGAAGAGCCCGAAATCGAAGTGCAAGCGGAAAGCACCGGCGAGCCTGAAGTGGTATATGACACAGATGCGGCAAGCGAATATAAGGAAGCCGCCGCAGATAGTTATACGCAGGAATAGCGTAAAGCAAGTCAGTAAATTTTTATCAGGCTGCCGACATTGTCGGCAGCCTGATAAGGTTTAGTAATATACAGCAAAACTCATATTAATCGCCATTCTGCCGCGAGACGGCAGCACAAATAGTCAGGAAAAATTGATTGAACAAATGGCCGCCGTCATATTTGGCGGCCAAATCGATTGTTGTTCTTGGGATGAATTGAAAATCAGTATTATGGCCATGCGGACAAAGCGTCAGAGGCCTTTTAATCCTGATGCTCATACTATTCTCTAAAAAGCAGCATGGCATGCATTTTGCGGTTCCAACTTACTGAGCACTCTCGGAATTCCGGGTGATGCCGTGCATGAAGCCGTTGAGCGCTGTGGATTGAATATCGCCTGCGATCAGCTTGTTTTTATGAATGATCATATCGGCAACGACGGTGTTGTCTCCTCCCGGGTAGTTTAAAATTCTGTATGTATATCTGACCGCTGTCATACCGCTGAACTTTTCCAGATTGAATCCCTGTTCGTTTTGCAAGTCCGCATAGTCTGCATATACGCCGGAAAATTCACGTGGAATGACAATCTCCTGTGTGTCAAGCGGAGTGTCACTGACTTCCCATCCGAGTGCATTCAAATAAGCAACCCGGTCTTCATTGCTGCTGAGGCTTACGTTTGACAGGCTGGTGTCTTTCGTTTTGCCGCGGCTCAGGCTCCCGGCGATCAGAATAATCGCAAGCAACAAAACAGCCAAAGCGATCACGATCAAAATAGCCTTTTTCTTGTCGAATTTAGCGGTAAAAACAAACATCAAATGCACCTCCGGTTTTTTTTCGAAACGTAAATGTGCCTCATTTACATTTCAATACGGTCCCTGAAGAATACTATTCGGCATACGCCCAAATCATGCAGCTTGTCATGATTATTCTTCACAAACGATGTGCATGCCGGTGTCTTTTTATACTTACCGCCAATAGAGCATACGCATGAAAGAGCATACGCATGAAAGGATTGAAGGCAGATGCCCGTTTTACGGCTTGATAAGATTCTGTCCGATCTGGGTATCGCATCCAGACGGGAAGCAAAGGCCATGATCCGGGAGGGAAGGGTAACCGTCGGAGGCATAACGGCAACTCTTGGCAGTATGAAACTCGATACGCAGCAAAATGACATTCTGGTGGATGGCAAACGGATTTTATATCAAAAGAACATATATCTGATGCTAAACAAACCCAGCGGATACATTAGCGCCGCTGCCGATGCAAAAGATCCTACCGTAATGGATTTACTTGGTCCGGAGATGTCCCGCTTTTCCTTGTTTCCGGTTGGGAGACTGGATAAGAATACGGAAGGGCTTTTGATTTTAACCAATGACGGAGATTACAGCCACAAGATTACATCACCGAAGTACGGCATTGTGAAGACATATTATGTGGAAGCCGACGGTAAAATCAAAGACGGGACCGCTGCGCTGTTCAGGGAAGGTCTTGCCCTCAAAGACGGGACACAGTTTCTGCCCGCTGAACTTGAGGTTTTATCCTCAGGCGCTGTAACAACGTTGCTGTTAAAAATCACCGAAGGGCAATATCATCAAGTCAAGCGAATGATGGCGGCCGTAGGCTGTCCGGTACGATATCTTAAGCGGCTTTCAATTGGCGGACTTCATCTGGATGATAGTCTGCTTCCGGGGAAATACAGGAGAATGGCGGAAAACGAATACCTGTCAGTATTTGACAATGTTGCCTTGTGACAAGCCATTATAAGGTCATAATAAACAAAGACAATAAATAAGCTTTGTGTGTTCAGATAATATACAGAAGAATTAAACTGTGGTATTATGTTTTAAGCTATGGGATATCATTGCTGTGGAAATTAACATTATGGAGGTATTCAGATGTCTAGTGTAACAATGAAGGGGTTATATAAGAAATACGCCGGCGGCGTAACGGCGGTTTCCGATTTTAATCTGGATGTAGACGATAAAGAATTTATTATTCTGGTCGGACCATCCGGGTGCGGAAAATCAACGACTCTCAGAATGATCGCTGGTCTCGAAGAAATTACTCAGGGTGAACTGTATATAGACGGCAGACTCGTCAACGATGTCCCGCCAAAAGAAAGAGACATTGCAATGGTGTTCCAGAACTATGCTCTTTACCCGCATATGACTGTTTTTGAGAATATGTCTTTCGGCCTCAAAATCAGGAAAATGCCAAAGGATGAGATCAAGCGCCGTGTTGATGAAGCCGCTCAGATTCTTGAAATTGAGCACCTTCTTGATCGCAGACCTGCCGCTCTATCCGGCGGACAGAGACAGCGTGTTGCACTTGGACGTGCCATTGTACGTAACCCTAAGGTATTTTTGCTTGACGAACCGCTTTCAAACCTTGACGCCAAGCTTCGTACCGCAATGAGATCGGAGCTTGCGAAACTGCATTTGAGGCTCGAGACGACTTTTATCTATGTTACGCATGACCAGACTGAGGCCATGACGATGGGAACACGTATTGTTGTCATGAAAGACGGATTCATTCAGCAGATAGCGGCGCCGCAGCATCTTTACGAAAATCCGGCCAATCTGTTTGTTGCAACCTTTATCGGAACACCGCAAATGAATACTTGCGAAGGCGAACTGCTCGATGAAAACGGTGTTACATACCTTACTTTCGGCGAAAACAGCAAGATTGCATTGCCGGAAAATAAGGGCAGGAGACCGGAGGTACTGGCATATGCGGGTAAGAAGGTCGTTTTCGGTATCCGTCCGAATGATATTCATGCTGAAGAGGCCTATATTGCACAGTATCCGGACCGCATAGTGGATGTGGAAGTTGATATGACCGAACTGCTCGGCGCGGAAACCAACCTGTATCTATCCGACGGAGATATTCAAATGACTGCGGTTATACCGACAGGAACCGCATCGTGCAAAATGGGAGACCGGATAAGGGTCAGCTTTGATACGAGAAAGATTCATCTGTTTGATTACGATACGGAAAAGACAATTTTAAACTGAGATATGAAATGCATAAGATATAAAAACGGATTAGCTCCGAAATAATTGGCCTTATTAAAACGGTTCATGCTGAAACTTAATGATTTCGTGATTGCCGCCGGACGAATGCCCGGCGGCATTGCTCTTTCCGATTGTGCTTTTAATCATTAAGTCTAAATGATCACGGTACTCGGACGCCTCCATGGGCATAATAGTATTACAAAACTGTTAAAGAGCAATATAAAACAAAAGTTTACAAAATATTATAAATAATCTATTGAAAAATAGGGCAAAAAACAGTATTATGATTAAATAGAAATGTTTTATGTCAACACAATTTCTTTTAAATAAACAAAAGGCTTATTCAAACAACATTTATCAGGAGGAGAAAGCCATGTCGGGGAGGATATTTCAAAGTGTAATCATTCAGATGAAAGAGGCTACGAATAAGGTAATCGGAGTAATTGATTCTGACGGAGGCGTTATTGCCTGTAATGAGCTGTCAATGGTGGGATCGCGCCTTACACGCGCCGCTGCGGCCATAAGCGATTCCGGTGAACAGATTGTCGTATGCGAGGGCCGAACATTCAAGGTTCTTGAGGGCTGGAATTCATTTTTTGATTATGCGGTGTTCGTAGAGGGAGAAGACGCCGAAGCAAGAACCATATGTGTATTCGCTGCCATCGCATTCAGCGAGGCTAAGGTGCGCTATGAAGAAAAGTATGACAAGGCGCTGTTCATTAAGAATACCATATCGGACAATACACTGCTGGGCGATTTGTATGTCAGGGCTAAGGAACTGCATGTCAGCGTTCAGGTACCAAGAGGGGTATTTCTTATCCGGCAGATTGATAAGATTGATCCCTCGGCCATTGAAGTGGTCCAGAGTCTGTTTCCGGATAAACAAAAGGACTTTGTCTTCAGCATCAGCGAAACAGATATTGTTCTGATCAAGGAGCTCGCGCCCAACTCGGAAAGCAGTGATCTGACAAAATACGCCATGCAGATTGAAGATACCCTGAATTCCGAACTGTTCATAAAGACTGTTATTGGCGTAGGTTCCATAGCAAAGCACATCAGGGAGCTGGCGGAACGTTACAAAGAAGCGCAGGTTGCCATTGAAGTCGGTAAAGTATTTGACAACGAAAAAATGATCATTCATTATGATAACCTTGGGATCGGCAGGATAATTTATCAATTGCCCAATACACTGTGCGAAATGTTCCTTTCCGAGGTATTCAAAAAAAGCCCGATCGATGCGCTGGATCAGGAAACGCTATATACGATAAATAAGTTTTTTGAAAACAACCTGAACGTATCGGAGACATCCAGAAAGCTTTTTGTACACAGAAATACACTCGTTTATCGTCTTGAAAAGATTAAGAAACTGACCGGTCTTGACCTGAGAGAATTTGATCATGCCATTGTTTTCAAGGTCGCATTGATGGTCAAAAAATATCTGGCTTCGCAGTCTACACGTTAAATCGAATTTACCGGCTAATTGTAAGCGGATCATGAAATCCGATTCATCTTTGTCCGCGCCGGAGTTTAAGACGCCGGTTTATAACATATGCGCAATCTGGCTTTTTAGCGATCGAAGTGTTTCCGGCGATATGGAGGGTTACAGTTTATATGATTAGCATGACCAACGTTTACAAGGCGTATGAAAACGGTACAAAGGCCGTCAAGGGTATCGATATACGTATTGAAGACGGAGAGTTTGCGTTTTTGGTCGGTCCGTCAGGAAGCGGAAAGTCAACAATACTGAAATTGATTACAGGAGAAATATTCTGTACGGAAGGGAGCATTCTGGTAAACGGATTTGATCTGAATAAGATCAAGCCATCCCAACTGCCTAAACTTCGAAGAACGCTGGGTGTCATATTTCAGGACTTCAGATTGATTGACAAAAAGTCGGTCTACGAAAACGTTGCTTTTGCCATGCGTGTAGTTGGCGCATCTAACCGAGAAATAAAAAAACGGGTTCCCTATGTTCTCGATCTTGTCGGGCTTGATACAAGAACCAGACGAAAGCCAAGCGAACTTTCGGGCGGCGAACAGCAGCGGGTCGCAATAGCCAGAGCTCTTGTCAATAACCCGAAGATGATCATTGCCGATGAACCTACCGGAAACATTGACCCGGCCAGAAGCCTTGAACTCATGATGCTTCTCCAAAAAATCAATGAATTGGGTACCACGGTCCTTGTAGTGACCCATGAAAAAGAGTTAGTCGACAGATTTTCCCAGCGTGTCATAGCAATCGATGGAGGAAGGCTCATAAGCGATAAAATGGGCGGATATTATAAATATGAAGAGGAATAGAATAGGATATTTCATCAAAGAGGGTGTAAGCAGCATCTTCACACATGGCTTCATGTCGTTTGCGTCCATATTTATTATCATGGCATGCCTGATCATTATGGGCAGCTTTTCGCTTCTGGCCGTAAATATGGAATACATCATAAGAAACATGGAAAAGCAGAATCAAGTGGTTGCTTTTGTGGATGAAAGCCTGACACCGGAGCAGGCGCAGGCCTTGGAAAGCGATATAAAAGCCGTTCCGAATGTCGCTTCGGTGAGATACGTTACACGCGAAGAAGCGTATGAATCCTTTTTGGATCAATATAAGGATATTAAGCTTTTTGAGGATGTCGGTTCAAGCATATTGCGTGACAGATATGTCATGACACTGCATGATATCGAGCAAATGGCACAAACGCGGGACGATTTGCGTGCCATTTACGGGATCGCCGGCGTCAACGCGCATTTGGAAATAGCAAAAGGCTTCGTAACCGTTAGGAACATTGTTGGCGCCGTATCGATCAGCCTGGTCGTTATTTTGCTGATCGTATCGGTTTTTATTATGTCCAACACAGTCAAGCTGACAACGTTCAATCGACGTGAGGAGATTGCAATCATGAAGATGGTCGGTGCAACCAACAGCTTTATCCGGTGGCCTTTTGTTTTTGAAGGCATGATGCTGGGGGTGCTGGGTTCGCTTCTGGCCTATCTTCTTCAATGGGGTCTTTACAGTTTCGCGGTTGACAGGATGAGCCGTTCCGTTGCATTATCCTTTATCACATTTCTCAAATACGAGGTTATAGCCATTCCGATGCTGATCGTATTTGCGGGAATTGGTCTGCTTGTCGGAATAGGCGGGAGTCTTTTCGCTATAAAAAATTACCTGAAGGTATGACGGCTTTTATCCGTCTATGGTATCTATGATGTTCCCATTGATCATTCCGGAAAGGAGCTTGATTTGTTAGCCGTCAACGTACATAATAACAAATCAAAGATATGGCGATGAAAAAAAGAAGAAGAATGGTTGCGATCATGGCAGCGATACTTGCTTTGCTGCTGCTTGTCCCGATTCTGATTACGATTATTTCTGCCGTTTCGGCAGCGGCCGTTTCGCAAAGCGATCTCGATGATTTAAAGCGGCAGCAGGCAGAGCTTCAGCAAAAGCAGGCAAACATTGAAAACCAGCTGAAGGCCATTGAAAACGAACAAAACGCAGTCTTGGCTAAGAAGCAGCTCTTGGACGAGCAAATTAACACGACAAGGGAAGAAATCGAGAATATTTCCGGGCAAATCCTTTATGTCGAATCGCAGATAGAAGAAAAACAGGCTGAATTGGAAAAAGCTTTGCAGGAAGAAGACGAGCAGTATGCAAAGTTTGCGATTCGTGTAAGAGCTATGGAGGAAAACGGGACGATATCCTATTACTCCGTTTTGTTCGGCGCAAGAGATTACACGGATCTGTTATGCAGGCTGGACTTTATCGGAGAGATAATAAGATATGATGAAAAAGTCGTCGAGGATCTTGAAAAAGCACAGGCAGCGACTTTGAAAAGCCGGCTTGAGCTTGAAACCTCAAAAGATGAATTGACAGATTACATGACTGCTCAGGAAAAGATGCAAGACGAGCTGGCGGCTCAGATCATGAAAGCGGACGAGATGATGATTGAGCTTCAAAGCAATCGGGATGCTTTTGAAAGAGTTTTTGAGGAAAACGAGATTCTGGAAGGCGAACTGAGTCTGAAAATCGATGAAACGATTAAGGAGCTTGAGCGAATCGCCGCTGAGAAGGCGGCAGCGCAAAGCAGTTCCGGTAGCATCGTATCGACGGGGACATATGTTTGGCCATCTTATGACAGCAGATACATAACATCACTATTCGGCCAGCGTTTGCATCCAGTTTTAGGTTACTATAAATCGCATAACGGCGTTGATATCGGCGCATCATACGGAACGGACATTTTGGCGGCGGATTCAGGCGTTGTTGTTACCTCGGAGTACAGTTCCTCCTACGGCAACTATATTATGATCATGCACGGGGGAGGCAGATATACTTTGTATGCGCATATGTCCCAGCGGTATTCTTCCGTCGGTGACGAGGTTTCTCAGGGTGAAACGATCGGCCTTGTCGGTTCTACGGGCATGTCAACGGGGCCTCATATTCATTATGAGGTTTACGAAGCAGGTAAAAGGGTCAATCCTTTGAATTACTATAGCAACTATGAGGTAAGTCCGAACGCCTGATGCGGGCTTACCTAAAACGGCAGGGAATGGATACAACGTGAAGATTAAACTGGATTTGTCAGTCGTCATCTTTTTGCTGATCGCAGCTATTCTCGGAACATTTACACTGAGTTATATGGGGTTCAGCGGAAACTGGGTTGCCTTGCGCAGCTCAACAACAAACAATCTCAGTAAGCTGGACGAGGCGATCAATATCATCGATGAACGTTTTATCGGCGATATAGATACTGAGGAGATCGTAGACGGCGCTATCAGCGGGATGGTTAATAGCCTTGAGGACAGGTGGTCTTATTATATAACATCGGACGAATATGCCGAGTATATGATGAACATCAGAAATCAGTATGCCGGCGTCGGTATCGTTATCGAGAAAAAAGATGGTATTGACGGAATCATCATCAATTCGGTCAATAAAAACGGCCCCGCTTTTCATGCAGGCATTATGCCCGAAAGCGTGATCACGCATGTCGGAGATACCGACATCACACAGATGGCATTTCGGGACGCATCTGAACTGATGAGCGAACATATTTCGGCGGGAAAGCTGGTTTTGACCGTTACGGATAAAGAAGGCGTATCGTCTGTTTTTACGCTCATCCCCGGTCTCATCGAGATCGATCCGGTAAGCTCTAAAATGGTTGAGGATAATATCGGCTTGATCACGATAAAAAACTTTGATCAGAAATCCGCCGAACAGCTCATAGCGGCAGCAGATGAGCTGTTGGGAAAAGGTGCAAAGGGCCTTATTTTCGATGTGAGGTTCAATCCCGGGGGACAGCTGAGTGAACTGCTCAAGATCCTTGATTACCTTCTGCCCGAGGGCACGATATTTATGTCGCATGAAAAGGGCAAACCGGTGGTTTCGGAAACCTCCGATGCGAACTGTCTGAGGGTTCCGATGGCCGTTCTTATCAACAAGGATTCATACAGTGCAGCCGAGTTCTTTGCGGCGGCTCTGCAGGAATACAACTGGGCAACGATCATCGGGGAAAAGACAACCGGCAAGGGATATGCACAAATTACTGTAAAGCTCAGCGACGGAAGTGCGATTCATATTTCGAGCAGTGAATATTTTACACCGAAGGGCGCAAGCCTCAAAGACATCGGAATAGCACCGGACATCGAGGTGTTGTTGACCGATGAGCAGCTGACGGATCTTTATTATGGAAGGCTGCAGGATAAAGACGACGACCAGCTTATGTCAGCAATAGACGATATTAGAAAACAAAACTGATACCGCTTGAATTAAGCTCAGCGCACCGGTACCGAAGGAAGTGCGCTGAGCGAGTATATGTAAGCCGAGTTTTGTTTTAAATGCAAAAAGAACAGTCTGTTCTATGGAACAAGTTTAATAATATAATATATCACAGGTTTCTCCTTGACAGAACAAGGAAAAATCACTATAATTACTAAAAATGTTGGGCTGCTACAGCGAAAGAACAGATAAAATCGACAACGCACGTACGTTTTAAATCGGCGGCATGGTTTTTTGTCGGCTGCCGGCGGAAAAGAGCGGTGTCGGCGGTTCAGTAATGCCGCAGCTCTGTAACAGGCAAGAGAGGTGTATATTTTGGTTAAGTATAAACTGAGTGAAGAACGACTGGCTGAGTTGAAGGAAGAATTAAAGTATCTGCAAACCGTTCGAGAAAAAGAAGTCGCAGAACTTATCAAAGAAGCCCGTTCGTTTGGAGACCTGTCTGAAAACAGCGAATATGACGAGGCGAAAACCGAGCAGGGAAGGTTATATTCGAAAATTGCGGAAATAAAAAATCTGATAGAGAATGCCGAAGTGATTAAAATTACGCATGTTGACGGCAAGGTTGTACTTGGCTCGACGGTTACAGTCATTGATCTTGCCACAGACATCGAAGAAGAGTATAAAATTGTCGGATCTCAGGAAGCCGATCCGATGAAAGGTATGATATCCGAGGATTCGCCGTTTGGGAGTGCGCTGATGGGACACAAAGAAGACGATGTGGTTACTTTTGATGTACTGGCGGGCACGATGCGATTTAAAATTACGGGTATCACGAATAAACGCTAGGGAGGAACATGAATGCCAAAAGATAGAACGGCCACACCAGAGGATCAAGCCGTTGAATTATCGGAAATACTGCAGATCAGACGGGATAAGCTTCAAAAGCTGCAGGCTGAGGGCAAGGATCCATACAAAATAACAAAATATGAAAGAACCGCCTATGCCGCTGAGATAAAAGAAGATTTTGCTCATTGGGAAAACCGCACGGTATCTGTTGCAGGCAGGATCATGAGCAAAAGAGATATGGGCAAGGCGTTTTTCTGCGACCTGCTTGACGCAGCCTCAAGGATTCAACTTTATATTAAGGTAGACGATCTGGGCGAGGAACTATTTAACGAATTCAAAAAAACGGACATAGGCGATATCATAGGAGCAGAGGGGTTTGTTTTCCGAACAAAGCGCGGCGAGATCTCCGTTCATTGCAAAACGGTAACGCTGCTCAGCAAATCCTTAAGACCTTTGCCGGAAAAATTCCACGGTCTGAAAGACAATGAGATCAGGTTCCGGCAGCGTTACCTGGACTTGATCGTGAACCCGGAAGTTCGACAGGTTTTTGAAGCCCGTACGGCGATCATCAAATCGGTCAGAAGCTACTTGGATAATTATGGTTATCTGGAAGTGGAAACGCCTGTATTAAACACGATATCAGGCGGGGCCAATGCAAGACCGTTTGTAACGCACCACAATGCGCTTGATATTGACATGTATATGAGAATCGCAACGGAGCTTCATCTGAAACGGCTGATTGTCGGAGGCATGGAAAGAGTATATGAAATCGGCCGCATTTTTCGAAACGAAGGTATGGACACAAAGCACAATCCGGAGTTTACGATGGTTGAATTCTATGAAGCCTATGCCGATGTCAACGATATGATGGACAGGACGGAAGGGATCATTGCCTGCGCCATAAAATCGGTTTACGGCGACGAAACGAAAATCACCTATCAAAGTGAAGAAATCAATATGGCGGCGCCTTTTAAAAGAATGACCATGTCTCAGGCCGTCAAAGAACATACCGGGCTTGATTTTGACAGCATAAAGACGGACGAAGAAGCACGCGCCGCCGTTAAAAAGATCGGGATTGAAACAAACGGAAAAGAAACCTGGGGTGATCTGCTCTATAAGGTTTTTGACGAAAGAGCGGAAGATAAACTGGTTGATCCCGTTTTCATTACGATGCATCCGGTTGAGGTTTCTCCTCTGGCAAAACGCCTGCCGGAAGATCCTAGGCTGACCGAACGGTTTGAGCTGTTTATCGCAAGAAGGGAAATAGCCAACGCGTTTTCCGAACTCAATGACCCAATAGATCAGATGGAACGATTTTCACGCCAGGCCGCCATGCGCTTATCGGGTGACGAAGAAGCATCGATGATGGATTCGGACTATGTGTGCGCATTGGAATATGCGATGCCGCCGACAGGAGGCTGCGGAATCGGCATTGACAGGCTTGTCATGCTGTTGACGGACAGCGCTTCAATCCGGGAGGTCATTTTGTTTCCCACCATGAAACCGATCGAGGAGCAATCTTGAACTGCGAAAAGAGCCGAATGAGTATTCCAAGCGCCAATATCCGCCAAATCGTTGGTATTAGGAGTTGAGCGAAATGGATAAAAATCCGAAAAAGGGTTTCAGGTATTGGTATGAAAATGTATTCAAATACCATTACGGCAAGTATGCGGTTGTATTTTTGATATTTGCAATCGCCATCGCTTTCGCAGTCTACGAGTCGGTAAAAAATAAGACTTCATACGACTTCAATATGGCGATAATGGCCACCGTATCCATTCCGTATGAAGCGGTATCCGAGCTTGAACAGCTCGTTGCCGATACCGTCGGAGATTTAAACGGCGACGGTGAAGTGAACATAAATATTCAGATTATGGATTATGAAACCGCCGGAATGGGAAAGGCGGGCATTATAATGGCGCAGGATGAATATGTGGTCTTCATTATGGACGAAAACAATTCCGCAATTTATAAGAGCAACTTTAACGAATTAAGCGATTACGGAATTACGCCCGACAGGAATATTCCGACCAGAGTCTATATCGGTGATACGCCGCTGATGAAACAAATAAACCCGAACATTATGTTTTATGCGTGCCTGGCCGACTGGACCACCGACGGCAAGGGTAATAAGGCCTGGACTGAAGCGGGCGTAAAGGTCATCAATGCGATTTTGGACAGCAAATAGAATCATTATGGCTGACCCAACACAGCGAGGTCAGCCATTTTTCGGAAATAAGCATTTTGGATTGATGAAATGGACATAAACATAATCAGCAGCAGAAGAAATCCGATGATCATGCATTTAAGAAAGCTTAACATGGACAGAGGCTACAGGCGTGAGACGGGGCTGTTTTTGTGCGCGGGCTTAAAGCTTTTGAACGATGCAGCTAATGCGGGAATGGAAATCGCAGAGGTGATTTACAGCGGACGGAGGCCGGATATACCGGATAAGGCAAAGGTTGCGGCAGTTACCGAGGACATCCTTAAATATGCATCCTCCATGAAAAGTGCGCCCGACGTGTTGTTTTCCTGCAAAATACGTTCGGCCGGCTTTAATATTGAAGAAGGCAAATATATAATACTCGAAAATGTTCAGGATCCGGGGAATATCGGAACCGTTATCCGGACGGCCAACGCGTTTAATTTCGACGCGGTCATTTTAGCCGGCGCCTGCGCCGATCCGTACGGGCCGAAGGCGGTTCGCGCTTCAATGGGCGCTGTTTTCCGTCAGAAAATTATTGAAACCGGCAGCGCTGATCTGGTCCGGATGTTTAAAGAAAAAAATATCCCGCTTTACGCAGCGTCGACAGATCATAACAGTGTGGATATCAGGCAGGCAAAGATTCCGGATTTTCTGGGCATTGCCATCGGCAACGAAGGCCGCGGGCTTAGCGATGTCGTAACCGGCGCAAAAACCGGGGGTCTGAGAATCCCGATGAATCCGATGAGTGAGTCGCTCAATGCCGCGGCCGCGGCCGCTATACTCATGTGGGAACTGTACCGGTTATCATGAAAGGTGTGGTCGGATGTCGAAAACCGTATACTGGCTTTGGCTGACATTGCTTGAACGGATTGGTACCGGCTCCGCCTTAAGGTATCTGGACTATTTCGATGGTATTGAAAACCTTTATTCCGCCGAAAAAGAGGATTATCTGCACGTGCCGGGCATTAAGTCCGAGGAGATACGCGTACTGTGCGATAAAGACCTGTCAAAAGCCGAAAAGACCCTGGATCAATGTGCAAGCTCGGGTATCAACATACTGTGCCTGAGCGACAATGCCTATCCCGAAAGGCTCCTGAACATCCACCATTGTCCTCCGGTTCTTTATTATAAAGGACAATTGCCGAATATAGACGAGGAACTGATAATCGGTATTGTCGGAACCAGAAAAGCATCCGATTACGGCATAAAAACAGCGCGGCGCTTAGGCGCTGAGATCGCATTATTCGGCGGAATTGTGGCAACAGGGTTAGCGGAAGGCATAGACTCTGCCGCTGCAGACGGTGCGCTGGATTCGGATGGATTTGTTATCGGTGTACTCGGTACCGGTGTAGACGTTACTTATCCCGCCTGGAACACAAAGCTGCATAATAAGGTATGTGAAAGAGGATTGGTCATAAGCGAATATCCGCCTTCTACACGCGCTGCAAGAGGGAGCTTTCCGGCAAGAAACCGGATCATCAGCGGATTGAGCCTCGGTGTAACCGTTGTGGAAGCGCCGGAAAAAAGCGGGGCATTGATTACCGCCGCCAGAGCGCTCGAACAGGGAAGAGATGTATTCGCGGTTCCCGGAAATATTGATCTCATAGGGTATAAGGGCTCAAACGCGCTCATTCGTGACGGTGCGGCGCTCGTTACCTCCGGGTTTGATGTTCTGAGCCAATATGCATGGCGATTTCCCGAAAAACTCGATATAAACGCACAGTTAAAACGTTCTGAAACAACGAACGGGCAGTCGAATCAGGTATCCTTAACCGGGACTTTTGACGGATCGGAGCGGAAAAAAGAAGTTGACAAGAAAAGGAGCATGGCATATATTGACCTAAAAGAACAATCCGACATGCTGACCGAAGACGAAATGAAAATTATCACAATCATGCAAAACAAGCTTCTGCATATAAATGAAATTATTTCATTGTCCGGACTCGAGACCGGAAAAGCTCTGTCGGCGCTGACACTGCTTGAAATCAAAGGCTATATCAGAGCCGTGGAAGGAAAAATGTTTGAGTTGCGGATGAATATCATAAGATGAGTGAGGAAACGCCATATGGCAAAAGAAGGCGCAAATCTTGTAATCGTAGAATCGCCGGCAAAAGCGAAAACCATAGGCAAGTATCTGGGCAATCAATTCAAGGTAGCCGCATCTATGGGTCACCTGAGGGATTTACCGAAAAGCAAAATGGGCGTTGATATTGAAAACGGATTTACACCGAATTATCAGCCGATCAAAGGAAGGGAAGAAATCATCGCCGATCTGCGCTCAAGCGCAAAGAAAAGCGAAAAGGTTTATCTCGCGACCGACCCTGACCGAGAGGGCGAGGCGATTTCATGGCATTTGAAAGAGCTTCTTGAACTCCCTGACGAAAAAACGCTGAGAGTTACCTTCAACGAGATAACCAAGAAGGTTGTCAGCGAGAGCATAGAAAAGCCCAGAGCACTGAATATGAATCTTGTGGATGCACAACAGGCCAGACGTATTTTAGATAGAATAGTCGGCTACAAATTAAGCCCGCTGCTTTGGATGAAAATTAAAAGAGGTCTTTCAGCCGGAAGGGTACAATCCGTCGCAACCAGAATGGTAGTTGACAGAGAAGAAGAAATTCGGGCGTTTGTTCCCGAGGAATACTGGCTTTTAGACGTGCTACTTGCCTGCATCGGAAAGGATGGCTCATTTACCGCCCGTTTTTACGGCAGGCCGAAAAAACAGGAGCTGGGCAGCAAAGAAGAACTGGATCAGGTCATAAATGCTGTAAAAGATGCACCGTTTTATATTAAATCAGTCAAGCGGGCCGATAAACAAAGATCGCCGTCGGCGCCCTTTATCACCTCAACGCTTCAGCAGGAGGCATCCAGAAAGCTGAACATGACACCGCGCAGAACCATGTCGGTTGCACAGCAGCTTTATGAGGGCATAGATATCAGCGGAGAGGGTACAGCTGGTCTGATCACTTATATGAGAACGGATTCCCTCAGAATTTCTCAAGAGGCCGGCGACGCGGCGAAAAACTTTATTACCGATCGGTACGGGACGGCATTTTACCCGGCCTCGCCGCGCATTTTTAAAACGAAAAAAGGCGCACAGGATGCCCATGAAGCTATCCGCCCGAGCGATGTTACACTGACACCGGAGAACATAAAAAAGGATTTGACAAACGAGCAGTATAAACTGTATAGAATGATCTGGAACCGCTTTGTGGCAAGCCAGATGGCAAATGCCGTTTATGACAGCATATCCATAGACATCGAATCGGCAGGGTGTATTTTCAAGGCCGGATATTCATCGATCAAATTTGCCGGGTTTACAGCGCTTTATGACGAGGACAACAAGGATGAGCCGGAAAAAACCAAACAAAAACCGCTTCCCGAGTTGAAGGAAGGCGATGAAGTCAAGCTTACGGATATCGTCAGCGAGCAGAAATTTACACAGCCGCCCTCAAGATATACAGAGGATACGCTGATCAGGGCTATGGAGGAAAAAGGCATCGGAAGGCCGAGCACCTATGCCCCGACCATGTCAACGATCATGGATCGCGAATATGTTGTCAAGGAAAGCAAGTTTCTGCGCCCAACCCCGCTCGGAGAAGTGGTGACAACCTTGATGAAGGAAAGGTTCTCCGATATTGTCGATTTAACGTTTACAGCAAAGATGGAGGGAACGCTGGACAGCGTAGAAGAAGGCGAACGAGAATGGAAAAGCGTGATCTCGGAGTTCTACGACGGATTTGATAAAGCGTTGAGCGATGCGGAGGTTGCCCTTGAAGGAGTCAGAATAAAGGTACCCGATGAAGAAACTGACGAGATTTGCGATAAATGCGGGAAAAAGATGGTCATAAAATCGGGCAGATTTGGGCGCTTTTTGGCATGCCCCGGTTATCCCGATTGCAGCAATACCAAACCGCTGGTGGTGGAGATGCCCGGAAAATGTCCGAAATGCGGCAGTCGAATCCTAAAGAGAAGTTCAAAAAAAGGGTACACCTATTATGCCTGTGAGCAAGGCGCAAAATGCGGTTTTATGACATGGGATGTGCCTGTCAAAGACGATTGTCCGGAATGCGGCATGACGATGTTTAAGAAATCCGGAAAAGGTTTTAAAAAGCCGTTTTGCATAAACGATGCGTGTTCTAAATTTGTACCCGAAGACAAAAGAGGATACAGAAAAAAGACTGCGGAGAACACAGAAGGCTCTGAAACGACGCAACAAGCCGAAAAGTCCGGTAAAAAGCCGGCAAAGCCTGACCGGGAACCGTCCGGCGGGAAGTCAAAACAAGGAAAGACAAAAAAGGCAGATGGATAAGACCGTTACTGTTGTGGGAGCCGGCCTTGCCGGCTGTGAAGCCTGCTGGCAGCTTGCCGAAAACGACATAAGAGTAAAGCTTCTGGAAATGAAACCGGAAATGATGTCACCGGCCCATCATTCTGAGCATTTTGCTGAATTGGTTTGTTCGAATTCATTGCGAAGCGATAATGTTTTCAATGCCGTCGGCTTATTGAAAGAGGAAATGAGGATGCTCGGCTCTTTGATTATCCGGTGCGCAGACCGCAACAAAGTGGCAGCCGGCAGCGCGCTCGCTGTGGACAGAACCGGATTTTCATCAGATGTGACGCAGTGCATCCGCTCTCATCCTTTGATCGAGGTGATAACGGGCGAGGTTACCCGTATCCCGGATGGCATTGTTATCATCGCAACCGGACCGCTTACCTCAGACCTTTTGTGCGATTCGATTGCCGGATTGTTACCTGACAACAAATTCTTGTATTTCTTTGACGCGGCCGCCCCGATTGTAGCCTATGACGGGATTGATATGAGCAACGCGTTTTATGCCTCCCGGTACGGAAAGGGAACACCGGATTACATTAATTGCCCATTAAGCAAAGACGAATACCGGCTGTTTAGGAAGGAACTGGCCGATGCAAGCGAGGCGCTTCTTAGTGGATTTGAAGATGCGAGCGTGTTCGAGGGATGTATGCCGGTGGAGGTTATGGCGAGGCGCGGAGAGGACACCCTGAGGTATGGACCTTTAAAACCGGTCGGACTTATCGATCCGCGGACCGGACGGGCGCCTTATGCCGTCGTTCAATTGCGCCGCGACAATCAAAAAGGTACGTTATACAATTTGGTCGGATTTCAGACACATTTGACCTTTAAGGAGCAAAAACGTGTATTTTCATTGATTCCGGCATTGAAAGATGCCGAATTTATTCGATATGGCGTTATGCATAGAAACACTTATATTGATTCACCTCGGCTGCTGGATAGGCATTATAAGTTGAAAGCAATACCCAGAATACGATTTGCCGGCCAGATCACAGGTGTTGAAGGCTATGTGGAATCCGCTGCCTCAGGTTTGCTTTGCGGCCTGCAGACAGCCCGTGAGATAAGAGGAGAAGAACCCTATCGGCTATCATCTGATACGGCAATCGGAGCGCTGGCCGGTTATATCAGCAATACCACGATACAGGACTTCCAGCCGATGAATGTTAACTTCGGGATTATGGAGCCGTTGACGTTCAGAGTAAAGGGAAAAAGAGGCAAAAACGAAGCGATAGCAAAGCGTTCCCTGACCGTCCTGGGAGATTTGCTCAAAACCCGGCGAAAGGAATGAACCGACGAATGAAGATTATTGTAGACGCAATGGGAGGCGATTATGCGCCTTTTGAAATCGTAAAGGGCGCCATTATGGCTACGGATGATTTCAATGTGGATATCATTCTCGTAGGCAGAGGGGAAGAAATTCTGCGCAGCATTGAGAAAATGGGGATGAAGAACATTCCTAAGGGCATTGAGATCGCACATACTTCCGATGTTGTCACAATGGAAGACGATCCTTCGACCGTAATCAGAGAAAAAAAGGATTCCTCTTTGACTGTTGCTCTGGGGTTATTAAGAGACGGGGGCGGCGATGCTTTGGTATCGGCCGGTAATACAGGCGCTCTGCTTTCCGGATCGACTCTGCTTGTCAAACGCATCAGGGGCATCAGGCGGGCCGCGCTTGCTCCGGTGCTGCCTGAAGGCTTTGGGAACTGCATCATGATTGACTCGGGTGCGAATACCGAATGCACCCCCGAATACCTTTTGCAGTTTGCTTATATGGGTACAAGCTTTGCCAAAAAAGTACTGGGTAAAGAAAGTCCCAGAGTGGCCTTACTGAACATCGGCACGGAAGAATCTAAAGGACCTCCGCTTCAAAAGGAAACATATAAGCTGTTAATGGAAGCAAAGGAAAAGGGAAAACTGAATTTTATCGGCAATATCGAGAGCAGAAATATTCTTAACCAGCAAGCGGATGTGATCGTCAGCGATGGATTTTCCGGCAATGTTTTACTTAAGACAATGGAAGGTACGGCTTTGTACTTTATCGGCGCGATGAAGGACATATTCAGGAAAAATGCATTAACAAAACTCTCGGCTTTGCTCGTTAAAAAAAGTATCAGAGATTTGAAAAGAAAAATGGATTATTCCGAAGTCGGGGGCAGCGTGCTTCTGGGCATTTCAAAACCGGTCGTTAAAGCGCATGGCTCATCTGAAGCAAATGCGATCAGAGGTGCGATCGGACAATCCGTGAAAATGGTCGCCTCCGGGTTTGTTTCCGATATAACCGACAATATAAGAGATATGAAGATATCGACAGATAATGATGAAAAAAACAGTTGACAAATGCGCAAAATCTGCATACCATATGTTCAGGCAATATTTGCATACACAGAGGTGGAGAAAGCTTGAGGTAATTCAGTTTATACTGCATATATGATGCCTTATCCTTTCAAGAGCCTGCGCATTGTAAGGTTTATTAAATAATATGTGCCGGCGCGCAGCGGCGGAATGGACGATAATAATGGTTTTTGAAAAGCTTCGGGTATTACTTGCCGAACAGTTTGTAACAGAAGAAGACACAATAACGATGGAGACATCATTTTCGGAGGACTTGGGCGCGGACTCGCTTGATATTGTAGAACTTGCGATGGCGGTCGAGGAGGAGTTTGATATACCGGAACTCAATGAGGACGACCTTCCCTCCCTTGCGACCGTCGGAGACCTGGTTCGTTATATCTCGAACATCATTGATTGATAAAAAAGATTACGGGCAGGTAGAGATACCTGCCCCTTAACAAATCGGATAAGGAAAGAGCGGTATGCTTGAAGATTTGCTGGGTTATACGTTTAAGAACAAGAGTTTATTAGAAAAAGCGCTTACGCACAGTTCTTACGCCAATGAAAAGGGAAAAGGCAGGCAGAGCTCCAATGAACGCCTTGAGTTTCTCGGCGATTCCGTTTTGGGTTTCTTTGTCGCAGAACATCTGTTTAAAAACAATAAGAATCTGCCGGAGGGAGACATGACAAGGCTCCGAGCGGAACTCGTCTGCGAGCAAAGCCTTGTCAAGGTGGCAAACAAGCTGAACCTCGGTGATTATCTTCGGCTCGGGAAGGGTGAGGAACAAGGCGGCGGCCGAAAAAGAGCATCAATTCTTGCCGATGCCGTCGAGGCTGTTTTAGCGGCAATCTACCTTGACGGCGGAAAAAAGAATGCACAGAAGTTTGTCCTTGACCATCTGCTTACATTGATGGATGAAGAGCATAACTTCCCGGATCATAAAACGGCGCTTCAAGAGCTGGTTCAGAAAAAGGGCGGAGAATCGCCGACATATAAGCTCGCCGGAGAATCGGGGCCGGATCATCAAAAGGTGTTCTATTCCGAGGTCTGGATTAAAGGAAATCTGGCGGGAAAAGGGTCGGGCAGAAGCAAGAAGGAAGCGGAACAGGCAGCGGCGGGAGCGGCCATACGGAGTCTTAGTGAATGAAGCCGCAACGGCATATTATTCCCGTTTTTGTACCGCACCTCGGCTGTCCGAACGAATGCGTTTTTTGCAACCAGCGCAGGATTTCGGGCAGTACGGATCAGGCATCGGCGGAAACCGTTATAAAAGCGATTGCCAAAGCGAAAACGATCCTGCCATCCGAAGCAAAAGCTGAGCTCGCATTTTATGGCGGCAGCTTTACGGCAATACATCGTGACAGGCAGGAAGAGCTTCTCAGAGCCGCCTTTCCTTATTATGCGGATGGTTTTTTATCCGGTATAAGGATATCGACAAGACCGGATGCGATAAATACGGAGACGCTTGCCGTTTTACGGCAATATGGTGTAAAAACCATAGAGCTCGGCGCGCAATCCATGAATCCGGAAGTGTTGAAGCGCTCAAAGAGAGGGCATTCAACCGAGGATATCGTCAATTCATCCAAATTGATCAAAAGCCTGGGATTTCAGCTTATTTTGCAAATGATGACCGGATTGCCCGGTGATACGGCTCATCGTGCCCGTATGACTGCGGAAGCATTGGCTGACCTTGAACCCGACGGTGTCAGGATATACCCCACCGTTATCATCAAAGAAACGGCTTTGCAAAAAATGTGGGAAACAGGTATGTATGATGAGCATGGCGTAGAAGAAGCGGCGGAGCTCTGCACCGAGCTTTTTTTCATTTTCAATCGAAGAGGCATACCGGTTATCCGCATGGGTCTGAACCCGACCGAGGCATTAACCGGGGGGGACGCCATAGCCGGCGCCTATCATCCGGCTTTCGGGGAACTTGTTTACACCAAAGTCTTCCTGAGCAAAGCAAGAGAGCTATTGAGCAGTCAAAAGCACGGAAAGGATATTGTTCTCGGTGTGCATCAGTCACGCGTCTCCGCAATGGCGGGACATAAAAGAAGCAATATCAATATTCTGATTTCGGAATTCAATCTGTCTTCGTTGAAAATTCGGCAAACGGAAACAGAACCGGACAACATACAGCTGATTACCAAAAAGCCCGAGTGAGTATCCGTTTATTCTCCGGCGTGGATAAACGGAATAGGCCTATGTATTCCCCTTCGCCGGAGAAACGGATATTGTCGATGTATTTAAAGGCATTGGAAATACAAGGGTTTAAGTCATTTCCCGAAAAAATCAGGCTTTCCTTTGAAAAAAGCATTACGGCTATTGTCGGGCCGAACGGAAGCGGAAAGTCGAATATCTCCGATGCGATCTCCTGGGTGATGGGTGAGCAGAGCAGCAAGGCGCTTCGCGGCTCCAAAATGGAGGATGTTATTTTCGGCGGCGCCGAACTGAGAAGTCAGCTCGGATTTGCTCAGGTTTCGCTTGTTATTGACAATTCCGCGGGAATCTTTAATGTGGATACGCCGGAACTGATGATCACCAGGCGGTATTATAGAAGCGGGGAAAGCGAATATTTTATCAACAAGACCTCGGTACGTCTGAAGGACATTAACGAAATGCTGATGGACACAGGCCTGGGACGCGATGGTTATTCTGTGATCGGACAAGGAAAGGTTGATGCGATCCTTGCGGCAAAAAGCGAGGACAGACGCGAGGTTTTTGAAGAGGCGGCAGGAATATCCAAAATCAGATACAGGAAAGAAGAATCCGAAAGAAAGCTGCTGAAAACCGATGAAAACCTGCTGCGGATTAATGACAAGATAGCGGAGCTGGAGCTGCAGATTGGACCGCTGAAAGCACAGGCTGAGACAGCAAAAAAATACCTTGTGTACAGGGACGAGCTGAGAGGTCTTGAAATATCGCTCTGGATGGAGGCATTGGACAAGCTCCGGAGTCAAACGACGAAAATTGGCGTTGATTATGATTTCACAAGCCGGCAGCTTGACGAGCAAAAGCGGAATCTGGAAGCGCTTTATGAAAAAACAGGCGAGTATTCCGAACGGATAAAAGACAAGGATCTCGAAGTTGAGAAAATCCGGGTAGAAATATCTGCCATTGACGCCAAAAACGCCGACTGCGACAATGAAATAGCTGTGCTTAAGGCGAATCTTCGCAACAATCAGGAAAGCATGAAACAGCTGAATACGGAACTGGCTGAGCGGGATATTAAAGATCAAAATCTCAAAAACCAGATTGCGTTACGCAGGCAGAAGATAAATGAAATCGAGAAAGCGATTGCTTTTATAACCGAGCAAAAGTCCGGTATTCTTCTGGAAAATGAAGAGGTCAGCGGTCATGCCGGCCGTCGGGAAAAGGAAATAAATGAGCTTATTTCCGCTTCCGCCGTTTCCGAAAGCGACGCCGCTGCTTTCGCGGCAAGATGCGATGCGCATAGAAAAAGCCTTGCGGAAATCAGGCAGAGATCCGAAAGCAACAGCGCAGAGCTTAAAAAAGCGGAAGAAAGATTGCGTGACGAACAAGAGCTCTTTCTGAATCGGACAAATGAACTAAGCAGGCTCAAAGAAGAATCGGAATCCGCGCAAAACCGAATAAAGGGCCAGGAGATAAAAACCGAAGGCCGCAGAAAAAGGGCGGCAGAGATCAACGAAGCTTGCCGGAAAGGGCAAATGGAGCAAAATGCACTCAGCGACAGGATTTCTCTGCTCAATGACATGAAAAGAGATTACGAAGGTTTTTCAAAAGCGGTTAGGCTTGTGATGGAGGAAAAAAACAAGGGAACACTGAAAAACATCAAAGGAACGGTTGCGGAACTGGTAAAGACCTCGGACAGGTATACCGTTGCGATAGAGACAGCGCTTGGCTCATCTATGCAGAGCATAGTCGTTGACAGAGAAGAAGACGGGAAATCGGCCATAACCATGCTTAAACGCCGTGACGGCGGACGTGCCACTTTTCTGCCTATATCAGCTATATCCGGAAGAACCCTGGATATCAGAAGCCTTAACGATGAAAAGGGCGTGGAAGGTATCGCGGTAAAGCTCGTCGATTATGATCACAAATACGACGGCATCTTCATGAACCTTCTCGGGAGAACACTAATAGTCGACACATTGGATAACGCGATCAGGATTTCCAGAAAGCACTCCGGACGGCTCAGAATGGTAACGCTTGACGGACAGGTCATCAATCCGGGCGGATCCATGACCGGCGGAAGCGCTGTGGGAAACGCCGGTATACTATCCAGGACGAATGAAATCGTCCGTTTACAGGAACGTTTAACGTCACTCAATGAGGAAAATAAAAAACTGAACCTAAAGTATCTGGACGCGCAAAGAGATTTGAATTCGGCTGCTTTTGAGCTGGAAGCGATGAATGAGGAATACCGCTCGCTGCGAGATGAGATACTAAAGCTGGAGTCCGAGATGGCGCAGCGAGGCATTCTGATCGAATCGCTGAAAGAAAACTGCGCCTCTTACAGGGCCGTAGACGAAGAAATCAAAGCGCGCATAGACAGCAGCATGCATGAAATTGCTGCGGCTGAAGAAAAAATGCGGCTCAACATGAAAAATGCCGAGGATCTCAAAGCCAAAGCGGCCGGCCTTACGCAGGGCCATGAAGCGCTACACAAAAAACTATCGGATATTGCCGACCGTCTATCGGCGCTCAGACAGGAGGAAGCATCAAAAAACGCCGAACGGGAAGCCAACTGCGAGGCAATGGAAGAGCTTTCACGCCTATCTGAGGACTTTATGCAGGAAAAAGAGCGCAAAAATATATCGATGCGGTCTTTGATGGCAAAAAATGAAGAAATAGAAGCCGAGATATCGGAAAAAGAGCGCTTGATATACCAAATAAAGGCAGAAGCGAACCTGGAAAAGGAAAGGCTTTCTCAAACAGTCGGGGAGAAGCTTGAACTGGAAGCGGGCAGAAATAAAACGGAAAAGCTGACGCAGGAAAAAAGCAAAGAAATCATGGAGCTTGAGCGGGAATTTTCCAGATTGGAACAGAAGAAACTGGCAGCCGAGCTGGAAGAAAAACAGATTGTGGACAAGCTATGGGATATATATGAATTGAGCCGATCGGCTGCTCAGCGAATCAGACAGCCCCTTGACAGCATAAGTAAAGCGCAGAAACGAATCGCAGATCTCAAACGGGATATCGCAAAGCTCGGTACGCCGAATCTTGGCGCCATCGAGGAATTTGAGCGCGTTAACAGCAGATATACATACCTTTCTGAGCAGAGGGATGACATACAAAAAGCCAAGACCGATCTGGAACGGATCATTCGTGAGATCACCGGTGAAATGCGCACGATCTTTGCGCGTGAGTTTCAGATCGTCAATCAGAGCTTTAGAGAAACCTTTACCGAGCTGTTTGAGGGCGGACGGGCTGAACTGTTGCTGGAGGATGAAAACGATATCCTGAACTGCGGAATTGAGATCAAGGTCCAACCGCCGGGAAAGACGCTTCGGACACTCTCTTTGCTCTCGGGCGGCGAGCGCGCCTTTGTCGCCATTGCCCTTCATTTTGCGATTTTGAAGGTACGGCCGACACCCTTCTGTGTCCTCGATGAGATTGAAACAGCTCTGGATGAGAAAAATGTGGATCGTTTTGCAAAATACATGCGAAAGATGGCGGACAAAACACAGTTTTTGATTATTACGCACAGACGCGGTACCATGGAGGAAGCGGACGTGCTTTACGGCGTAACGATGCAGCATGGCATTTCAAAGGTTCTGTACATTGATCTGGAGGACGCGCTTGCATAATATTATGTTTACAGGCTCTGCCTGGGAATGGATAACTGATGGGATTTTTCGATAAAATCAAACAGGGTCTCGCCAAAACCAAAAACAATATCGCAGCGCAGCTGGGCGGTATATTCGATGGCTTTACCGGTGCAAACAACGCTTTTTTCGATGAGCTTGAGGAAGCCTTAATTCTCGCCGACGCAGGTGTCGAATTAGCATCCCAATCTGTGGAAACGCTCAGAAAACGGGTAAAAGAGAAGAAGCTGCAAGGCAGCGAAGAGCTCAAGAGAGAGCTGCAGAACATTTTGACCGATGTATTTGCGGATAAGGCGCCGGCTTTGAATCTGGACACAAAGCCTTCTGTCATTTTGGTTATCGGCGTTAACGGCGTCGGAAAAACGACGACTATCGGTAAACTTGCTTCACGGTTGAGCGACCAAAACAAAAAGGTACTGCTCTGCGCGGGAGATACCTTCAGGGCGGCTGCGGCAGAACAGCTTGCCATATGGGCCGACAGAGCAAAGGTTGATATGGTAAAGCATTCGGAAGGCTCTGATCCCGGCGCCGTGATTTATGACGGCATTCAAGCCGCAAAAGCCAGGGGCGCGGACATTATTATCGCCGATACGGCGGGAAGGCTGCATAATAAGCAAAACCTGATGAATGAGCTTTCAAAGATAAGCCGGATCATAGACAGAGAACTCCCGGAAGCCTCCAAAGAGACGCTTCTGGTGATAGACGCTACGACCGGACAAAACGGGCTAATCCAGGCAAGGGCGTTTAGCGAAGCGGCAAAGGTATCCGGCATAGTACTCACTAAGCTGGACGGCACGGCAAAAGGCGGCATTGTTTTTGCCGTTGCAAGTGAACTGAATATTCCCGTTAAGTTAATCGGCGTCGGTGAAAAGGCAGACGATCTGCTGGATTTTGACCCGGAGGAGTTTGTCAGAGCATTGTTGACATAAGTAAGCCCCTAAAATAGAAGCATGCCATAAAGCGAGATGCGATGATGAATGAAATTACCATTGTAGCGGCAAGCAATAACCCGAAAAAGCTTATAGAGATGACAGATATCCTTTCACTAAACGGTGTTAACATCATTTCCCAGGCCGAGGCCGGCATAACGTTTTCGCCCGATGAAACCGGCAATACTTTTGAGGAAAACGCAAGGATCAAGGCGGAAATCATCATGAAGCTGTGTGCGATGCCCACCGTTGCGGACGATTCGGGTTTGGAGGTAAAGGCGCTGGGCGGAGAACCGGGCGTATACTCGGCCAGATACGGCGGCGATAAATGCGCAAATGATAAAGACAGGGTCGAGCTTCTTTTGCGTAATATGCATAATAAGGAACAACGGGATGCGAAATTCGTCTCTTGTATTGCTTGCGTTTTTCCAAATGGAGACATTATAACTTCACGCGGTGAAATATGCGGAGAGATCAGCCGTTTTCCTCGCGGAAACGGCGGGTTTGGTTATGATCCCATTTTTTTCGTTCCGGAATACAATGCGACAATGGCTGAACTGAGTCCGGCACAAAAAAACAAAATATCGCACAGAGCGATTGCTCTGGCGGCCTTTCGCAAAAAACTTATCGAATATCTGAATATGATAGGATAATGATAACCAAAGGAGATAACCATGCTGACCAGCAAACAAAGAGCTCAGCTTCGCGCAATGGCAAACAATGAAGACACCATTGTGTATATCGGTAAGAGCGGCATTACGGAGAATATCGTTAAGCAAGCTCAAGACGCATTGAAAGCCAGAGAGATCGTTAAATGCAAGGTTCAGGAAAATTCACCGCTGAGTGCGAGAGAAGCTTGCGAAAAAATGTCTGAGCTGACCCAATCCGAGCAGATTCAGGTAATCGGGTCACGTTTTGTTTTATATAAAAGGAATCCTGAAGATGCAAAAATCGTATTGGTAAAATGAAAAAAGCGGGAATTTTCGGCGGTACATTCAATCCGCCCCATATCGGACATATCGAATCGGTAATGGCCGCGAAGCAGCAATTGGATTTGGATTTGCTGTATTTGATACCCACAGGCCATCCGCCCCATAAACCGCTGCCGGAGGACTCACCGGAACCGGAACAAAGGTTATCTATGCTGAAACTGGCATCCCGGGCGCTTTCGGAAACAGTCGTTTCAGATATGGAAACAGCTCGCGGGAAAATAAGTTACACGGCAGATACATTACATGAGCTGCGCGAAAAATATCCGGATACACAATACTGGCTGATCATGGGCGGCGATATGTTTTTGAGCATTGAGCAGTGGTACCGTGTGGACTACATTTTTCGGCATTCGACCATAGCCGTTTTTGCGCGCGCGCAGGAAAAAGAGAAGATCAAAGCACATATGAAAAAGCTCGGGCTGGAATACGGCGCGAAAACCGTGTATATCCGTACTAAACCCTTGGACATATCTTCAACCGAATTAAGGCGCATGCTTAAAGCACGTGAGGGGCTTGAATTTCTACAGCCCGATATCTACGCTTATATTGTTTCAAACCGGCTTTATGGTGTGAAACCGGATTTCCGCTGGCTATTGAGCATGTCTCTTAAAAGGCATGATGCAAAAAGAATTCCGCATGTTCTCGGTACCGAGCAGGAAGCCGTGAAACTGGCGGAAAGATGGGGCGGTGACCCGGACGAGGCCAGAACGGCAGCTATTTTGCATGATATCACGAAAAATCTTAAACAGGACGAGCAGTTGCTATTGTGCGAAAAATATGGTATTATAATCGACAGTGTCGAAATAAAAACAGAGAAACTTCTGCATGCAAAGACGGGCGCTCGCGTCGCATATGAGGAGTTTGGCATATCCCAAAATGTTTATGATGCAATTTTTTGGCATACTACCGGGAAGGCCGATATGAGCCTTCTCGAAAAGATTTTGTACTTGGCAGACTATATAGAACCGACTCGGGAATTTGACGGAATTGATAGGCTGCGGGATCTTTGTTACCGGGACCTTAACAAAGCGCTGAAGCTTGCTCTATCCATGAGTATTCTGGAAATGGAAAGCCGCGGCATCGTTCCTCATCCCCGATCATCAGAGGCGCTCAGGTTTCTTGACGACGCGTAGACTCCGACGTTTTCAAGTTAATGGTTCCGCGTGTTCACCATGTTTTAAACCTTAGAAAGAATGGATTGACTATGAAACTGTTCGGCAACACCAGTAAAAAAAAGAACAAAAATAAAGAAATAATCCCCGTTCGATCCCAAACGGATAAAACAGAGCGGTCACCGGAAGAAAAAAAGAAAATCGATGAGATGATCGCAAAATACCAAAAGAAGAAAAAAAGAAAACGCATCATTGCATTGTGTGTAATACTGGTTCTGGTCGCATCCGCTTTTACGGCATACAAGATTGTCGTCAAGCCGCCGGAAACGGCGGATCCTCCCTTGCAGCACACCAGAAAGCCCGGTAACGGGAACGAAATTGTGCCTTCTCCGCAAGATAACGATACCCCGCCGATTGAGGTAACGAACCGAAAGGACGGGTTTTATACATTTATCATCGTCGGCAACGACCAGGGTAACGGCAACACCGATACGATGATGCTCGGCGCCTTTGACGCCAAGAACAAAAAACTGAATATAGTCAATATTCCTAGGGATACGATGGTCAATGTTCCGTGGAACGTTAAGAAGGTCAATACATTGCTGGCTTTCGGAGGCGGTGAGGAGGGACTGAAGGCCGGTATCAGAGATATGGTTGGGTTTACCGTGGACAGCTACATCATTGTCGATCTCGACGCCTTCAAGCAGCTTGTGGACGCTGTCGGCGGCGTGGAATTTGACATACCGGTTGATATGCATTATGAAGATCCGGGACAGGACTTGTACATTCATCTGAACGCGGGGATGCGATATCTCAACGGCGAAGACGCATTGAAGGTATTCCGATTCCGATCGGGTTACGCCAGCGCTGATATTGGGCGTATTGAGACGCAGCAGGCATTTTTAAAAACACTCGCTAAGAAAATGCTGAATATCGGTAATTTGACAAAGGTGAAAGAATTCGCCAAGATATTTTCTGATAATGTCGAAACCGACCTGACACTCGGTAATATTATCTGGTACGGTCAGGAATTTCTGGGTTTAAAGGACGAGGATATCACCTTTCATACGCTGCCTGAAAATTATAACGATTCGGTCAAAGGCCTGTCTTACTGCAGTATAATAGTGGACGAGTGGCTTAAGGTTGTAAATGATTACCTGAACCCGTATAAACAGGACATTACGCTTGAGCATGTGAATATCCTGACAAGAGACGAAAACGGTAACCTCTATGCGACCTCCGGTGAGATCCGGGGCGGAATTAACTCGTTTTACGTTTATGAAGGCGGTTCAGCCGATTTTGA
>JAAYJC010000078.1 GCA_012523085.1 Clostridiales bacterium | reverse complement strand
GTCAAAATAGATATTGTTATTTTTGTATTTTCATATATAATAGTATTATTATTTAGACTTCTTTTATCGATATTATGGAGGGCATTATGGAAATAATCATCAACAGACATGGCGAGGGCAAGCTCTCGACAAAGACATGCTTCAGTGACGAGTTCGGCTTTAACGTCGCTTCGGTTATCGTTATGGGCAAAAAAGAATGCGTCCTTCTTGATTGTCAGTGGACACTCGCCAATGCACACAGGGTTATCGCCGAGATTATCGATACCCAGCTTGATCTTAAAGCCATCTTTGCCACACATTCACACCCCGATCATTACTGGGGCATGGGCGTCATCCAACAGGCATTTCCAAATGCGAAATGCTATATGCTCCCTGAGGATCTTGACCTTTACAACAATCAGTATCAGGCGAAGCTGGATGAATGGGAACCGGTGATGGGCAAAAACAATCTCTGCCGCAAACAGGCGGAAAACATCATTGCGCTAACCACGGGGTTTATCGAGCTGGAAGGTGAGCGTATAGAGGTCATTGATCATGTTATGGGCGATTACAGATGGAATTCTGTCGTTTGGATTCCGTCCATCAAGACGCTTTACGGCAGCGATGTGCTGTTCAACGAAGCCCATCCTTTCACCTGCGAGGTTACCGCCGAGCAGCGTGCGCAATGGATTGCGGACATCGAGCTGCTTGAGAAAATGGGTGCCGAGGTCGTTATTCCCGGCCATCAAAAAGAGGGTTGCCTGTTTGACGGCAGTACATTTAAATATACAAAGGATTATCTGATCGCAACTGAGGAAGAGCTTGTAGCCACGAAGGATCCCGCCAATTTCTTTTATAATATGGTCAAGAGGTTTCCGGGCAGCAGCCTCGAAATGCTCAGCAATGAGATGAATGCTGAGGTCTGGAAGGGCGGTCGTCCCTGGGACTGGGTTCTTGAGGACCACTCCACGCCCATTAACCCGCTCCGCAAGTAAATAATTGGCATTTGCTTAGTCAGCTCTGCTTTAAAACGTTACCCCTTTCCGACAATTTTCGGAAAGGGGGCGTTGCGTTTTACCGTAAACACAAAGTTTGCGCCAAATGGCTTGATATCGGTAATTCAGTAATATATTATGTATAATGTAACTTACTTACATCTTGCTCCTATTTATTTAACTATCTTTAAGGAGGCCGATATGAAAAATCCATACATGATTCGTATGAACGTGATCGAAGACTGCATCGACTATACCAATGTAGGCGGACTTGCACATTACGATTTCTACCATCCGGTAGAGGGCATACAGAAGGACGAAATGGACTGTATGCATTTCAGTGTTCCGGAAACCAAGGATGTAGGCTACCATGAACACAGCTGGGGTTGCGAAACCTTCTTTATAAGCCAGGGACGGATGGAGTGCTGTGTTCTCGGCCGACGTTTTTACATGTGTCCGGGAGACTTGCTTCATATCCAACCTTATATGGGCCACAGCTTCAAGCCTGCCGCACCCGACACCAAGTTGAACATTCTTTTCCAGACCATGGATATGGCAAACACCACGGCATCAAGGCTGTTCATGCAGCAGAATTTCCCGGGTGTTTTCGAGTCACCAGAAACTCAGAAAGTGCTGGATGTGCATTACGGAAGAATTCCCCGTACTTTCCCTGCGGGCGGCTATGTTCCGGAAGAAGAAGTCCGCGAGCTTCGACGTGACGGAGAGGGACTCATTACGCATACTTGTGATTTAACGACACTGCAGCTCAAGGTGGGCCGCTGGGAAACCCATGGGGAAAAGGAAATCTGGGCGCTTTGCATGAAAAAAGGCGCATATGCAAAATGGCAGAAAAATCGTCCGGAATATCATATGTTTTATGTTACCGGCGGCAAGGTAGCCTTTAATGTCTGGGAAGCACATGACAAAACCGTCGAATTCACCGCCGAAAGCCAAAGCCTTATTCGAATCCCGCCGTATCGCCCGTTTTCTTTTGAAGCGCTTGAAGACGCCCGGATGTATGATTTGGACTGCGGCGCTTTGCTGCAGGATCTCCTGGAGGAAATCAACACCCTGAAAATACAAGACCCAGACAAGCTGTCGGATTCGCGGTTTATGAAGAACCTGTATGAGCGCTTTTCATTCTTTTATACTGATTTCAATATTATCCCTTAGACGAACACATGTTAAGCATTTTGCCTTTACCTTTGGCTAATAACTGCGATGTCTTATTTCAACCAAAAGATTTTTATAAAATAAAAAAGGAAGCTCTGAAAAGGTTTTAAACCTTACGTTGCTTCCTTTTATGCTATACTATTCTCGATTTAAATGTAGGAGAACAGTATTAAATACCCGATTCGGCAATGCCATAAAGTATGAGGTCTGCTGATACATCACCAAACTTCGTCTGTTCGGTTTATTTACATCGCATCAGGTCCGTGATATGATTATTATTAAAATGTAAACAAATCATTTATGGGGAATGGATGATATATGATAGAGAAAAGTATAAAAAACAATGAACAATTTATTCAGGCAGTCGGTGAACTGAAACAGTGGCTGGATTCGTCCGATAAAATCCTGATTGGTGCGGGTGCGGGGCTTTCCGCAGCAGCCGGTTTGAGTTATCTGGACGAGGAGCTGTTTAAACAGTTTCAGCCGGAAATGGCGGCAAGAGGTTACCATTACCCTTATGAGCTGTTTGAACGCCATAAAGAAAACTGGCCGCCGGCCAGGGAATGGGCGTATAATATCAGGCATATCAATTATGTGCGTTATGTATTTCCCCCCTCCGAGCTTTATAAAAAACTGTTGACTATTGTCCAAAGCAAGGATTTCTTTGTTGTGACTTCAAATTGTGACCGGCAGTTCCTGCGCACGGGCTTTCCGATGCAACGCGTATTTGAAGCCCAGGGTAGCTACGACAAGCTCAGATGCTCTGCCGGTTGTGCAGAATCAGTTTCCACCGGAGAAACATGGGAAATAAAACCCTTTATCGATCGTCTGCTCCCATTGATCGATCCCGAAACCTTCCTTGTTTCCGATGAGAGCGCGCTTCCCAGCTGCCCGTACTGCGGCGCTGGCCTTTTCGCAGCGGTCCGATCCTTTGCCGGTTACAAAGAGGAGCAAGAGAGGTATGTGGACTGGCTGATGAGTACCAATGATCATAAGCTATGTATTCTAGAGTTGGGTATCGGCTTTAACACGCCCGTGGTAATCCGCTGGCCCTTTGAACGCCTGACCTATGCGCATGACAACGCGCATTTGTTTCGTGTAAATAAAGAATATAAAGAATGGCCCGGTCACGGCGGTTTCCCGATGGTTCCAAAGGAGCTATCAGGCAAAGCAACGCCTATGCCTTATGACGCAAAGGACGTCATCGAATGGCTGCATGACGAGCTGCCTTTAGCAAAAGAAGGAAACCCGTTATGACGCAGGATCAAAGAAGCCTTTACCTGATTAAGGCTCTGCTGGCCGAGCAAACGCGTTACGGGAATTTCGAGATACCACATAACCGGGATGAACAATGGCAGCTTTTACGGGCATTGATGAATGTCCGCCCGGCTATGAAAGCAGATGCGGAATTTCTTTCGATACAGGACGAATACCTTACGGGGCTGATAAACAAACGAGGTATTGTTGATGCAGATGAGCTTCCCGCGCTCTCCACCGATCCAAGGCTCATGATCTGGCGGGGCGATATAACGGCGTTGAAAATTGATGCGATCGTGAACGCCGCCAACAGCAAAATGGAGGGTTGTTTTTTGCCCTGTCATGACTGTATTGACAACTGCATCCACACCTTCAGCGGTATTCAGCTTCGCCTTATGTGCCATGAACTGATGGTCAAGCAGGGTTTTGAAGAACCAACGGGAGAGGCTAAAATTACACCCGGCTTCAACCTTCCCGCTAAATATATCTTACACACGGTCGGTCCGATTATTAATAATGCATTAACCGATAACGACTGCCGGCTTCTGACCTCCTGTTACACTTCCTGCTTAACGCTTGCGGCGCAAAGCAGCTGCCGTTCAGTCGCATTTTGCTGCATATCCACCGGCGTATTCCGTTTCCCGCAAGACAAAGCAGCGCAAATCGCAGTTAAGGCGGTAAAAGACTATCTGGATAATAATTCAAGTATTGAGCGCGTTGTATTCAATGTATTTACACAGACAGACGAAGATATTTATCGCGGACTGTTATCATGAACCAAAAAAAGGGGCTGTCGAAAAATGCATCGATTGCATTTTTGACAGCCCCTTTTTTTGCGTTTATACTATTCTTTCGGCAAATCAGTGCTTTTATAAATATAAGCTGATGAGCCGTCGTATTATTTCATGTGCTGTTTTCCTTTGATTTTATCGGTTATCTTCTTCAATGCCTTCCGTAACGGTCAAGCCGGTGGTCAGGGCCCGACCGAAGCTGTTACCGTTCAAAAGCAGCGGATAATCGACCCCGCAAATACCTCCCGCTGCGTTTCCCACGGCGTACAAACCCAAAATGGGTTGATGGAACGGGTCAAGAACACGCATATTGCCATCTGTCAGCGCACCACCGTACACATCCAGCAACGCCGTGCCCCACTTGAGCGCATAAAACGGTGGTTTCACTATACTGGTTAAAAGCTCTGAACGCTTTCCAAAATCAACATCGTCACCCATCTCATACAGCTCATTATACCGTTTAACCGTTTTAATCAGGTTATCGGCAGGTACACCGATTTTCTCAGCCAGTTCTTCCAGCGTATCGGCCTTCCAGGCGCACTTGCCCTTGTCGATCATAGTATCGACCGATTCTTTCAAGCCGCAGTCCGGTGACCATTTGTCTCCCCAGTTTGCAATATTCAGCGGTGTAACAGCCTGGCCTCCGGTAATCTCAAACCGCTCGCCGAAATCCTCAATCCACTTGGCGTCCATAATCGTATAGGCAATATCGCCGCCGGGTTGAGTAAGAACGCGCATGGATTTTGCCTGTGTCCAGGTATCTTCGTTCATGAACCGTTTCCCTCTTGAGTTGACAAACAGGAAATAGAAAGAGTAGTAGGAGGCTTCATCGTCTCGCCTACCATGCAGGGACGCCGCCCAACCGGGCAGATCGAAAGCTGCGCCGGCCCAGTAGGCCATCTTGTGTCCGTCGCCGGAATTGTTGCCGACCGGCCAGTATCTTTGGATAGTTGGCGCCAGCGCTATTGGGCAAAATGCCTCCAGCATCTCCCGGTCGCCCTCAATATCACCGGATGCAATGATAACGCCCTTTTTTCCCGCATAGCGGCGGTATTTTCCGTCTTCCTCGCTTTTTGCAATAAAGGAAACGACGCGGCCGTTTTCGTCTTTTTCAAGCTGCTCGGCGCGGACATTGCGGAATATCTTGTTTCCGCCCTGAAGGACTGTGTTCTGAAGAATCTCCGTGACCAGCATACCGCCCATTTTGTACCGATACTTGTCATGCCCTTCCTTCTGGAACACGATATGTGTGCCGGGATATTCGTTGAAGACGGGCCCTTTATAATAGCCCGTATAGATCGTTGCATCCACCGCTTCCCCGCCTTGATCCATCAGCCAATCGAAGGCTTCCCCGCTTCGGTTGATGTAGATCCATAAAAGCTCTTCATTCACGCGGCTACCGGATATCTTCATCCAGTCGCGTGCAAACTTTTTCTTGTCGATGGAAATGCCCAGCTTTCGCATGATCTTGGAATCCAGGACACCGACGTGGGCCGCTCGTCCGAGCATTTCACGAAATCTGTCAACGATAATAACGCTCATACCCCTCTGGGTACACCTGGCCCCTGCAGCCAAGCCGGAAATTCCGCCGCCGATAATCACGACATCGGCAGTGAGCGTTTCCACGATTTGTTCTTCCGGAACCGGATCAGGCGGGGTCTCCCAGGACCATCCGCGTTTCGGTGAAAGATAACTGTACGATTTGCTTTCCATTTGTATTGCTCCTTTGCTATTGCGTTTTTTAACTAGAAGATAATTTTTAGAGATACCTGGTCGCTTCAAATGCGCTGAAAACCGCATCGCGAATATCGCCGGATTCGCGGCAGTCGCCGATGATGTAAAAGCTCGTCTCCGGACAGCTATGGCAGAAGGCAAGCGCCTTGTCCCGGCGTGGTTTCAATCCGACAGCCATCAGCACCGTGTCGGCCGCAAATGTCCTCTCTTCTCCGGTTTCCGTATTTACGGCAATTACACTCTTATCGAGAATTGTCGTCAGCTTCCAGCCCAGATAGCGCTTCACGCCGTTTTTGTCGGACATTTCAAGCAGATCGGCCATTGCTCCGGTCTTCATCAAGTTAACCTTCTTATCCATGTCCAGAACAATGACTTTCTTTCCTTGCATGGCAAGATTGATGGACGCTTCGGTACCGACGGAGGCTCCGCCAATGATCACCACGTTTTCACCGCATGAAACAACCCCTGTTTCCGCATCCGGCGCCCAGTGGACGTGAGGTTTGTCGCAGCCCGGTATCTTCGGCATAATAGGTTCCGCGCCGAGGGCGGCGATAATGATATCGTATTTTTCAGCGTCCAGCAGTTCAGGCGTTGCCTCGGTGTTTAAAAGCACGCGCGCGCCGCAGTTTTGCGCAAATGCTTCCAAATATCCGAGATAATCTCTCAGATCCTGCTTGAACGGTGCTGCAACGGCATCTCTCACATGTCCCCCGAGCTTATCGCTTTTTTCATAAAGCGTTACCTCGTGGCCGCGCTGCAAAAGCCACTTCATGGCTTCGATGCCCGCCGGGCCTCCGCCGATTACGGCAGCTTTCTTTTTGATTGCTGCTTTTTGCAGCCTGCCCTCGGGGTATTCTCTGAACCTTCCCCACATGACATTGACAGAACACAACTTGCTGGTATGCGGGCTGGCCATACGGAAGCAACTGCAACGAAGACAAGGCATGTGTTCCCATTCGCGGCCTTCGGCGAACTTTTTGGGCATGTCGTAGTCGGCGTGAAGCGCGCGGTTCATCGCTACAATATCTGCTTTCCCGGAGGCAATGATTTCCTCCGCCATGGCTATATTCTTAATGGAGCCGACAGTTGCGACAATCAGATCCGGATACGCTTTCTTGACTTCTGCCGCAAACCATACATTGTACATCTGATCCATCGTATAGTTCTGAAGCAGATAGCGCATATAATACGGCTCGCCCCATAGATCATGAATCCCGGCAGAAACGTGAAGAATATCCACCTTATCTTTAATATATTTGATAAACTCCAGCGTTTCGGGAAAACGCATCTGTTCAGGATGAAATTCATCTGCGGAGATACGGTATTCGATCACAAAATCCTCGCCGACCTTCTGGCGTACGGCATCTAAAATCTCGCAGGCGAACCGGGCGCGATTTTCAAGAGAGCCGCCGTATTCGTCTGTCCGTTTATTAAAGTAAGGGCTGGCAAACTGCGCAATCAAATTGCCATGCGCGCCGTGAATCATACAAATCTTCATACCCGCTTGCTTGCAATACAATGCTGCTGTTGCGTATTTTTCCACAGTTTCACGTATTTTTTCCCTTGACATCTCTATTGTAGAAACGGGTTCGCGGCCAAGCCTGGCTGCCCGCCGTTGTTCGGCGACGGTAACGAAAGCGGAAGCGCTGAACGGCGGATGCCCGATCGCCTCAGGCGCGGTATCCTTTCCGTTATGGGTGAGCTCCAGCGAGCCTTGGGCACCGTAGCTCTCGCACATCTCTGCAAAATTTTTCAATGGCTGTACGCATTGAGGATCATGCAGCTGAAGCTGCCGCGGTTCATCGCAACTCTCGCTGATGTCGATGGTACAGTTACCTACCGTACAGATGGCTACACCGCCCCGCGCATATTGGCGGTAATAACTGACAAAATCATCCGTGACAAAACCGTTATCATCAGCGGAGAAGAAACATCCCGGAGGAGCCTGCGCCATGCGGTTTTTAAACAAAACACCACGAATGACGAAGGGGTCAAATACATGCGGATACTTAGAAGACATTTTATCATCCTTTCATTACATTTAAAATATTATATTTAGTATAATAGATGCCGGTATAAAATTTGGTTTAATTCGCTATCTATTTTCTGATCAGGCAACCTCATTTCTATCAGGCTGTCCATATTAATCCATTATATATCAATATCTGTCATGCCTTGTTCATATTTTTATGATCAAAGTGAAAACTATGCTTTACTTCTTATGCAAATATCGTTAAAATAGATAAAAGAGTATTCCGAATAAGAAAATAAGTGATGATAAAAGGAGATTTTACATGTCACAATTTTGCAGTAACTGCGGCTCTCAAATACCGGAAAACGCAGCTTTTTGTCAAAGCTGCGGCACGCCGACAGCGCAGAATGTAAACCCTCAGCAGCAACAAAGTATTAACCCTCAGCAGAGCTACAATTATCCCAACTATGCCCCCCAGGCGGCGCCTCAAGCGATTCCCCAAGCGTATGCGGGAAGCGGTTATTCTGCAAGAAAGAAAAACACCAAGGGTTTGATGGTGGGTCTGGCAATAGCAGCAGTGGCCATTATAGTGATCATTATTGTCATTGTAAGCGCCGGAGGCGGCGGATACAAAGGTGTCGTGAACAAATACTTTGGTTCCTTTTCCTCCGGTAATTTTGACAAAATGGTGTCTTGTTTCCCGCCTGCGTTCCGGGAAGACCTGGAGTATTACGGAGATGACATCGAATACGCTATGTCCATGATCAAATCCATAAAGCACAAGATAACCGATACAGAAAGTTTGAAGCGCAGTGAAATCAGAGACCTGGAGGACTGGTATGATGAATATGACCTAGATATCTCGGAGGGATACAATCTGGAAGTAGATCTCACAGTAAGATTTGACCCTTCTGCAATGGAAGATGAAGATTTCTACCCGGATGAAGATGATATGGAACAAAGCATCGAACTAATTGTCATCAAAATAAAAGGCAAATGGTATGTAATAGACGAAACGGTATTCTAAACAGTAAAAGAGTTATGCCGTCACGGAATTATATTCAGTTTACATAGCCGATGCATTAAATAACTATATCGGCGTTTCCACACCATGAATGCTTGAATAAACTTGCTTCCGCTCTGGAATTTCCCAAAGGTGCTGTTGCGAGATGCATAAACGCGTTTCGCAACAGCTCCTTTTTCCCGTAACATCAAATGGATGGATTTTTAAATAGCAACATTATATTCCCGAAAATAACCGATTACACAGGTTTATATAGGGCTCAAACGATGCTGTTTAAAATTGTCTACTGTTTAGGCCGAATTGGTTCTTGCAGCCCTGACTTTTTTGTTTATGGTCCTAAACTAATGATCTGGCGTGCTGCGATTTTCTGCACTCAAAATGAAACTAATCTTTACTACTCAGGTAAATAGCGTTAAAACAGATAAACTGTATGTCGAATATAGAAATATGCGAAGATAAAAGGAGACTTACATGTCACTATTTTGCAGTAACTGCGGTTCTATAATACCAGAAAACACGGCTTTTTGTCAAAGCTGCGGCACGCCGGCAGCGCAGAACGAAAACCCTCAGCAGCAGCAAAACCCAAATCCTCCGCAAAGCTATGGCTATCCCAACTATGCTCCCCAGGCGGCACCTCAGGCATATGCAGGCACCGGATATTCTGTAAGAAATAAACCCTCTAAGGGATTGATATTGGGCTTGGCAATAGCCGCAGTAGCTATAATCGTAGTTATTATTATCACAGTAAGCGCCGGAGGTGGCGGATACAAAGGTGTCGTGAACAAATATTACAATTCCTTTACCGCCGGTAATCTTGATAAAATGCTGTCCTGTTATCCGCCTACGGTGCGGGAGGATGTGGAAGAAGACATGCGAGAAGATTACGAAGTCTCTTATTTTCACATGATCAAATCCGTAAAGCATAAGATAACCGATGAAAAAAGCATGAACCGCAGTGAAATCAGAGACCTGGAGGACTGGTATGATGAATATAACCTGGACATCTCGGAGGGATACCGTCTTGAGGTTGATGTAACGGTAAAGTTTGATCCTTCGGCAATGGAAGATGCAGATTTCTATCCGGATGAAGATGAAATGGAAGTAAGCTTCGAAATATTCGTCATCAAAATAAAGGGCAAATGGTATGTAATAGACGAATCGATGTTCTAAACAGTAAAAAAGTTATACCGTCCCCGGAATTATTTTCAGACTACATAGCCGATACATTGAACTTCTCAATATAGCCGTCACTGCACAATAAACGTTTGGCTGTAAGACACCTGAGACATGTCTTTTCTTATGTCTCAGGTGTCTTATGCAATTAACCGATGATAATGTATACACAACCGGGTATTCACCTGTTTTTGACAGGAGAAGTTGTAACTGTACCTGTTCCATCTTTCCCTTTTTCCCTTTTTCCCTTTATGTGGTATCTTCATTGTATCCTTCCATATATCTTCCGGGTGGAATGCTATTTGGTGTAGACGAAAGAAAGGAGTATATTCTATGGTAAACGCGTTTGAGACTTTCCCGCACCTTCTTTCCCCTTTAAAAGTCGGCAGTGTCATATTCCGCAACAAGATGTTCTGCGCTCCAACTGGCCATACGGACATCGCCGCAGGAGGTCAGCCCAGCATCGAGGCCATTATGCTTTTTGAAAGGAAAGCCATGGGCGGTGCCGCAACCGTCACCTGCGGTGAGGTCAACGTCGATCCGGATGAACGCAACGACGGCAAATGGCCAAGGGACATATTAAAAGGCGGGAACTACAACTATCCGCGTCTTGCCAGCATGGTCTCGAGGCACGGCGCCATACCCTGCGTAGAGCTTCAGTTTACCGGCGTGATGTCTCGTTTCAGAGGGCCGAAACGGGATGACCCCGCCTGGGGTCCTGTAGACATGGAAATGCGCGGATTCAAAGTCCGTGCCATGACCGAGGAGAGACTCCAGGAGGTCATCGACGGCTTCGGAAAATCCGCTCTGGCTGCGAAGAAGCACGGTTTCGGCATGGTGACGCTGCACGGCGCGCATGGCTGGGGATTGCAGCAATTCATGTCCCCGACAATGAACACCCGTACCGACAAATGGGGTGGCAACACTCAGAACCGTTGCAGACTCGCGGTTATGGCAATTGATGAGATACATAGGGTATGCGGCAATGACTTCCCGGTCGAGATCCGCATCAGCGGCACCGAAGTCACCCCGGAAGGTTATGGCGTCGATGAGGCCTGTCGAATTGCGAAGCAGCTGGACGGCCATGCAGATATCATTCATGTATCTGTCGGCAGCCTGAACCATTCTCCCGAATCCTCCGCCAGAACCCATGTCAGCATGTTCTATCCCCAGGGCCGCAATGTGGAATATGCCGCTGAGATAAAAAAGCATGTGAAAAGATCACTTGTCGCAACCGTCGGCGGCCTAAGTGACCCTTTCTTTATGGAAGATATTCTGGCCTCCAGGAAAGCCGATATCGTTTATATGGCGCGAGAGCTCATATGCGACCCGGATATGCCGAATAAGGTTCGGCACGGCCAGGTTGAAGATGTGCGCAAATGCATGCGCTGCCTGATGTGTTTTAGCGAATGCATGCTGAAAGGCGATTTTCATTGTGCCATCAATCCCGAAACCAGCCGTGACAGAGAAAACTATTACGCTCTGCCCTCACCTCAAAAGCAAAGGGTACTGGTCATCGGCGGAGGAATCGCAGGTATGGAAGCGGCGCTGACCGCTTCGCAAAACGGGCATGATGTGATTTTATGCGAAAAGAGCGATGAATTGGGCGGCGGCATCCTCTGTGAAAAGGATGTTCCATTCAAAAAGCGCCTGCACGAGTACATAGAGCAGCAAAAGAGGTTTATCGATAATGCCTGCATTGATATACGGATGAATACCGAGGTTACACCCGAATATGCCATGCGGGAAAAGCCGGATGTGATTATCGCAGCAGTCGGCTCCATTCCCGCTGTACCGGATATTCCGGGCGTTCATGGAACCAATGTTTATCAGGCAGTCGATGTATATAAGGATCCTTCTCTTGCAAAGGGCAAGGTCGTAATCCTTGGCGCGGGCTTCGTCGGCACGGAGCTTGCCATCTATCTAAAGGGTCTTTCGGATCAGGATGTTCAAGTTGTTGAGATGTTGGACACAATCAGCGACGGCGGTAACGATCATCATAAAATGGCCGTGAACGACATGATCATCCAAAAAAAGATCCCGATCCATTTCAACACAAAGGCTGTCCAGATCACCGATCAGGGCGTTAAATGTCTGGACCCGAAGGGAGAAGTCTTCTTCGATGCGAATACCGTGATCCTTGCCGTCGGTATGACAGCGCTTTGGGAACAAGCTGTTCGTTTTGATAAATGTGCGCCTACCTTCCATATGATCGGTGAGTGCCGTAAGGTCGCCAATATTCTGGCCGCAACCAGTACGGCATACACCACCGCCAAATACATCGGCCGATTTGATCCTATATAGTACAGTCTGCATTTTGCCCATAAGTTGTGTTCTGCAAAACTTTCGAAAATAAGCTGATAAATCCCATGAATAAATTACTATTTCGTTATGCACTCTCCGTGAAAAATGATATAATACCCATAAAGCGGATTGTTGCCGTCATAAAACGAAGGGATGAAAAATAATGAAGGACTTTAAAGGAAAAACCGCATTTATAACAGGCGGAGCCAGTGGTATCGGGCTTGGCATCGCAAAAGCTTGCGCAAAGAGACAAATGAATACCGTGATTGCCGACTTCCGTCAGGAAGCCATCGACGAAGCGCTGCCGATTTTCAAAGAAAAAGGGTGGCCTGTGCTTGGCGTCCTGCTGGATGTCACGGACCGTTTCGCATTCGCAAAGGCAGCCGACGAAGCGGAAGCTGTATTTGGGAAAATTCATGTACTGGTAAACAATGCCGGCATCGGGCTCAGGGAAGGCAAGATCTGGGAAGCAAGCTATGATGACATGGATTTTGCGATAGATATCAACTACAAAAGCGTTTTGAACGGTATCAAGACAATCGTACCGCGTATCTTAAGCCATGGCGAGGGCGGTCACGTTGTCACGACATCCTCAAAGAACGGACTTATTCCTCTGCCCGGTATGGTACTGTATAATTCGACAAAACGGGCTGTCATGGCAATCATGGAGACTCTGGCCATCGACCTTAAAGGTACGGGTGTCGGAGCAAGCGTGTTTTGCCCGGGACCGTTTAAGACGAACCTGAACACGACAACAAATGAATTACGCACAAAGGTATTGGGCGCACCGTTTAAGCCTGCAGCGCCGATGCCCAAACCCGACCTGGACATGTCGAAAATCGACTTCAGCAAGCTTGAGAGAAGCGCCGATGAAGCCGGCGAACGCGTCCTGCGCGGCATAGAACGCGGCGACTTGTTTATCCTGTCACATTCGGAATGGAAACCCGGCTGGGAAGCGCATGCGGCCGCTGTAACCAGAGCTTTTCCGGAGGAAGCGCCCGATGAAACCTTCATGCAGGTATTCAGGCTGAACACCTACAACCCAATTTATGATGAGCAGACTCAGGTTCCTGCCTACAAAAAAGACGAGTAGCCACAAGAAAAAAGAAGAACTGACTAAACCAGTGGTTGAGATGATTATTTTATGACATAAACTGCTATCCATTCCGCTGCCCATTTATGATGCTTATAATAAATTATCGCCCGAATATCATGCAAAAAAGGAGCAGTCAACATGGAAATGAGCAGCATAAGCAAGAAAATATGCACACTTCGGAAAGAACTTGGGTTAACACAGGAAAACCTTGCCGAAATCTTAGGCATCAGTCCGCAGGCTGTATCCAAATGGGAAAACGGGCATGCTTTGCCCGAAACCGCTTTGCTTCCGGGCCTGGCCAGGGCTCTGGATACCAGTATCGACAGTCTGCTTTTAGATAGCAAGCTGCAGATCCTTTCGGCATTCTACGGAGACGGAATAGAAAGCTTCAGCGTAGCGAACCGGTTAAACAGGCTTATCGCAAACGACACATTGGTTGTTACCGTGAATTCACAATCTCTGGCCTGTCCTGTCCGGAACAGCCGCCCAAAATTCCTGATCATGAAATACCGGATCGGTCAGGACAACTATTTTGATTATGTGGAGGACGGAAAGCAGCTTTCACTTGATCAGTACAGCAAGGGATACGCAAATACCGAAAAGGCAAAAATCATTGCGGCAACCTATGGCACGGAGTATGCAAAGTATGATGTGATGAATAAGATCGAGCATTACAAGGTTTTCAACTGGAATGAATATCGCGCTGACCATGAAAAATTTCCAAGCGACCCGATGAATGACGGAAAGGATTACCTGACATTTGTATACCTCAACAAGGCAGGCATTCATATGGTTACCTGTGAAGAGGGTGAAAGCATCGCATATGCTGCCAACAAAACCGAGCTTCATAGAAAACAGGCCATACACGAACACTTTATTCCGGATGTCCCGGAACTACCGGAGTTCGGAAAAGGCATGGAGTGCTCCTGGGCAGCCGCGCTGACGGCGGCTCTGACGGTTATGGGTGTTCAAACCTCTTACGAACATGTCATGGGGGTTTCCGGCGCATGCTACCGTCTTGCGTTTTGCTCGCCTATGTGGGATTTCAGTTCGGCGGATGGGCTTGTCGCATACGATTACGCGACACCCGGGTATATGGCATTCGGGTATGCACCGAAATTCTCAGACAGGGTTGACAAAGAAAACAGGGCCGATGAGCGCAGATACATGCTGGAACAGATTCGCTGCAATATGCCCGTTCTGGGCATCAATTTGCGTGTGTCCGCCGAATGGGGCGTCATATGCGGTTACCGGAACAACGGCGCAGACCTGTTCTGCCGGACGAAATATGACAGTGAGACGCTAAGCGCACCGGATTTTCAATGGAATGAAAAAACATACAACCCGCATAATTATCTTCTGGTGGACAACTGGCCGTTTATCATTGCTTATTTCGATTCGGAGACGATGCCGCCCTCAGCCCGGGATAACCTTCTAAACTCCCTGCGTGTATTTTCGGACTGCACAAAGCAAAAAAACAACAGATGCTACATGATGGGTCTTCAGGCCTACGATGTGTGGAAAACCGACCTTTTGGACGAAGAATGGTATCAGGCAAGCGATGATGAACAGCTTGCACGCCGATTCTCGGTGAATCAGTTTTGCACGCTGGCTTTGTTTGACGCAAGAAAAGCGGCATATGCGTACTTGATTGATAGTAAAGAGCTTGTTCCCGACAAAAAAGACGAAATGAATCATATCATAACCATGTTTAAATCCGTTTACGAAAACGCCGGGCAGATACACAAAATGCTGGATAGCGGGAAAGTGCTCAACGGCGCTGAGGCACGGTGCTTCTGGACAAAGCAAATGCGCGAAAAACAAGCGGAGCTTTTGTTTGACATGGCAGCAGCTGAGCGCTCTGCCCTTGAAGCGGCTCAAAAAATCACATAGAATCACTTGTCGAAACCCACTATAAATGGGCCATACACAACATAACGAACGACCAAAAGAGAGCATCATTTTCAGATCATTCCTTTGGTCGTTCGTTTTATTTTATTGCTTATGCGTTTTCCTGCTGCCTGACAATTTTTCGAATACTATCTTCCGACAGCCCGTAAATGTCGGCAAGTGCTTCGTATGTTTCACCGCTTTTAAAGCGCAAGCGGATCTCGGCATTTCTCTTTGTATAGCGCAGTTTTGCGCCATTTCGGCTACCCCATTTATTTTTCGTTCCTCCGCCGATCGGAATGTAGAGCAGCGTACCGCCCGCGTAAGCTTGAACTTCCCGCAGCAGTCTGCGCGGTAAAAGTTTTTCGGCATTGTGATATGGCATAATTCCTCCTGCAAACAAAATAATACTCAAATCAATCTGCAGGGGCGGCGGGACAGGACAATGGCGTATACACAGCCGGACAGGGAAAGCAGTTTACCGCTTTCCCCTCCGGTATATGCCTCTGACTTTGCCGGCGGCATTTGGCCGGGCATGGCAGAGTTTACGGGTCGCATACCTTATTCAGGCCGCCGCCACCTCGTAAAGTGCTGTGATCAATACCACCAACTCCTTTCACAATGCCCGTAAGAGCATCAGAGATGATGCAATGTACATCGCAGGTTCATTATAGCCCGGTATCGGCTTGTAATCAAGAGAATGAATGGTTAAATCCGATTTTTCCAAGTGTATCGCAACGATCGTAAATATTCCGTGTCAAGATCTTTAATGGGTTTTAGCATGGTATTACGCAAATATTACACAAATTAATCATTTGCTATTGAAAACCTGCCGCAGGTTTGTTATTATCAACAAATAAGAGGGGTATTATCACAACTTTTTGGCAGGCTGTTTTGGCTGCCTTTATTAATACTCGCGTTTCACATACAGAGGATCTTTCTTGGTGTATGTAAACGATAAGGCTTGCATCGTCGAAATGTTGAGGGGAGTGATGTGGCGGAATGCGTGAACGCCTGTTGCTAGACCAGATGGAATTGGCAATAAAGGAGGAATTTAAATTATGAAGAAAAAATCTTTACTCGCAGTACTTATCACGTGGGTTTTGGTATTGGGCCTTTTAGCTGGCTGTGCCGAGAAGACGGCGACACCGCCCAATACATCAGTAGCTCCGTCAGAGGATTCGTCAGGTGATGAGCAATATCCCGACAAGGATCCAAGCAAAACAACGATTACAATCAGCGCTGTTCGTCCGATTTCCGGCGCCAATGTTTCATTTGAGCAAAATAACTTTGGCCCCATATACAAAATGTGGGTTGAAGAGGTCAACGCAGCAGGCGGTATCAGAGTTAAAGAATACGGCAACCGTAAACTGACAATTGATTTAAAGGTTTACGATGACACTTCCGATGTGGGACTCATGGTTGACCTCCTTATTAAAACCATGACTGAAGACAAAGTGGACTTCGTACTTTCACCCTGCTCAACGGCAAACCTTCAGGCTGCAATCCCCATATTTGACCAGTACGGTTATCTGATGCTCGGTGCTGAAGGCGGCGGCACCGATACAAGGCCGCTTTATGATCAATACGAGGACATATTCTTTACAACATCCTTTTCCGTACATCAGGTTCCGGCTATGGCAGAACTCTTCAATGAGCTTGGCATAAAGAAAGTCTTTATTACATACATGCAGGATGCCCATGGCCTTGAGTATCTGGAAACCACAGAGGAAGAGTTCCCGAAATATGGCATTGAGTTTGAAGCGGTAGCCGCTCCGTGGGATTTTGCCGATGTTACTCCGATTATCACGCAGGCAATGGATTCCGGAGCGGATGCGTTCATAGCATACTGCTATCCCCCCTGGAATGCGAGCTTCATTGGCACCTCCATTTCAATGGGCTACAACCCGAAAGCGTTTCTCGTCGGACCCGGCGGCAGTCAGCAGTCTTTCTATGAGGCATCAGGCGGCGCAGCTATTAACGGCCTGATGTTTGAAGGTGCGTGGTCAGTCAACAGCGGGCCAGCTTTCGCAGACTTTGCTGAAAAGATTGCAGCTTACTACGCTGATGACCCCAACTGGGCACCGGAGTGGTGGGGTACTGCCGGATACTGGGGCGCGATGGAGATGTTCCAGATTGCTATCGAAGAGACAGGAACCCTTGATAACGCTGTTATTGCAGATTATCTGCACAACAACACGTTTGAAACCTCCTTGGGCCCGATGAAGTTTGAAAATCATGAGCTGACGATTGATTCCTGGGCCGGGATGATTGGTCAGTACATTGACGGTGTTGCCGAAGTTATTGATGTGGGCGCGAAGAGGACGGCTGAACCCATCTATCCGAAGCCTGATTGGCCCGCCGCATAAATCAGCGGAAAACTTAGTTTAGTGTAATTTTTGTGAAAGAGCAGGCTGACTGAGCCTTTAACAGGGATTAGACAGTCTGCCTTTCTTAAAAACATCCCGATTTCTACAGATAGGAGCTTTTACAGCATGTCAACTGTAGTTAACATAGTGATCTATGGCATAATTATGGGCGGCATATACGGGCTGATTGCCATGGGACTGACATTACAATACGGAGTAGGAAAGATTCTCAACGTTTCACACGGTGAGTTTTTAATGCTCTCGGCTATGACGTCATGTGTGCTGGTAAAAGCGGGGCTTCATCCGCTTTTGTCCTTTGTGATCTGTCTGCCCGCCGCATTCATTATCGGATTTATTCTCAATATAACGATATACAGATACCTAAGAAAAGTCTCAAAAGATGACGCGACTTATGAGTCCAACGCCATGCTCATGTCGTTTGGACTTTATTTTATTTTGTCCAACATCGGTTTAAAGATATGGGGTACATTGTCATTGAGTTATCAGTTTTTCAGCTACCCGGTAAAAATATTTGGCGCAACCATTGCCGTTAACAGGCTTATCAGCTTAGGAATTGCTATGGTTTTTATTGTAGCATTTTTCTTTTTCTTAAACAAAACAAGAATGGGCAAATCAATTAGAGCTACCAGCCAGAGTGCTACGGGAGCTGCCATGATGGGAGTCAAGATAAACAGGACAATGGCAATCTGTTTTGGTGTGGGCGGTCTTTTGGCTGCGGCAGCCGGCGTTTTGATAAGTATGTCCTTCGCGCCGACAGCACAAATTGGTCTTTCAAACACTGTTATCGCTTTGATTGTTGTTGTGTTGGGCGGAATGGGCAGCATACCCGGTGCGGTTCTCGGAGGCGTACTCATTGGCCTTGTGGGGCAAGCTGTCAGCTTTTTCGACACAAGCCTCGTCACCGTGGCATATTACCTGATGATAATCATTTTGCTTTTACTGAGGCCAAAGGGTCTTTTAGGGAGGTAGCGATGATTAAGAAATATAACGTAAAAAAAGAACTTCAATATATTGTCGTTTTCGTTGCTGTCATTTTCTTTGCGTTTGTTCCGCTATTCGGTTCGACAGCCATTATTACCATGTCCACCACAATAATGATGTATATCGTCATGGCGGCATCCTGGAACATGTTTTCAGGGCCTACGGGGTATATTTCATTGGCGTCCGGGGCGTTTGTCGGCTTGGGGTTTTACGCTTCCGGATTTATGAGCAACCATTACCCGCTTCCGGTGCTCATGCTTTTTGGAGGTTTGGTCAGTTTTGCGCTTGCGGCGTTAATGGGCTCCATTACACTCCGTCTTCGAGGCGTATACTTTACGATCTTCACCTTCTGCCTTGTGGAGCTTGTAAAGGCCATTATGACATGGTATGAGATAATGGTAGTTAGAAAGCGCGGTCTGAGCGTTAGAAATTTTGGCTCGGATACGGCGTTTTACGCAATGCTCGTCATGGTTGCGATTGCTCTGATTGTTGTCATTGTCGTTAAGCGAACACGGTTTGGAATGGCGCTTACCGGCATCGGAGAGTCCGAAGACGCAGCTTCACACATTGGCATCGGTACAACCAGAACGAAGGTATTTGGTTTTGCGATTTCCGCCTTTTTTATGGGTACCGTAGGCGCTGTGCGGGCAACGATGCTGAACTTTATTGACCCCGGCAGCGCATTTAACATGATGTTTTCGTTCCTGCCCGTTTTGATGTGTGTATTCGGTGGCATGAAAACTTTCTTAGGGCCGATTATCGGCGCAATCGTATTTGCGTCACTGCAGTATAATCTTGTCATGAAGATGCCGCAGATTTATATGATTATTTTCGGCGGAATCATGATTTTGGCAATCCTGTTTATGCCCACGGGAATTGTAGGCGTTTACGAGAGAATTAGAAACTCGTTAAAAGATCGCAATTCCATAAGGAAGGAGGTTGCCGACGATGCCAATGCTTGAAGCAAAGGGTGTAAGCAAGGCGTTCGGAGGCCTTAAAGCCGTTTCGAATGTCGACATTCACGTCGACAAGGGTGGGATTTTAGGACTCATCGGACCCAACGGCGCCGGAAAAACAACGCTTTTTAATATGATCTCCGGTGCGATTCAAATGGATTCCGGTACGGTGATGTTTGACGGAACCAAGATTAGCGGCAAAAAGCCCAACCAGATCTGCCGGTTCGGTCTCGGGCGTTCCTTCCAGACGGCGAAAAACTTCGCCGGTATGCCGGTACACCAAAATGTTTTGATGGGCGCGCTCTTCGGTAAAAAGGGACGCTCAAATGCGCAGGCGGGACAAATCGTGGATGAGGTGTTGGATTTTGTCGGCTTATCCGAACTTCGCGACAAAATGGTGCCCGATATTCCACTGGCGTACCAAAAGCGCCTTGAGGTGGCTCGGGCTCTGGCCACCCAGCCCAAACTGCTGATGCTGGACGAGATGATGGCCGGTCTCAACCCCTCAGAGGTAAGTGAGGCCATGGAGCTTGTTACGAAAATCCAAAAATCCGGCATCACAATTATCATGATTGAGCATGTCATGAAGGCGATTATGAACATATGCGACCGTATCGTCGTACTTCATCACGGGGCCAAGATTGCCGAGGGTACGCCCCAAGAGATATCCACCAGCAAGACGGTCATCGAAGTATACTTAGGAGAGTGCTGATATGACGATGCTTGAAGTACAAAACATCAACTGCTTTTACGGCAACGTACAGGCACTGTGGGATGTCTCCCTGAAAGTTGAAGAAGCGGAAATCGTCGCGCTTTTGGGTGCCAACGGCGCCGGAAAATCGACGCTGCTCAACACAATCACGGGACTTGTGAAGAAGTCCTCAGGGCATGTATTCTTTATGGAGCAATCGCTGGACGGCGTACCGAGCCACAGCGTCATGGAGAAGGGTATCGCCTATCTGCCCGAAGGCGGGCGAGTGTTCCCGGATATGTCCATCAGAGAAAACCTTGAAATGGGTGTTTATCCGAAGGGGTTGTGGAAGACAAGAAAAGCGGGGATAGACCGTATGTTTGGGTTGTTCCCGAAGCTGAAGGAACGGCAGAAACAAATGGCCTCAACCCTCAGCGGCGGTGAGAAGCAGATGCTGGCCATGGCGCGGGGTTTGATGTCCAATCCGAAGCTCTGCCTTTTTGACGAGCTCTCCTACGGACTGGCGCCGATTATGGTGACGGAGGTTTTCAATATCGTCAAATCTCTTCGAGAGCAGGGCATTACGGTTCTCCTTGTGGAACAAAACGTCAAGCAGGCCATGGAAACTGCCGACCGCGCCTACGTACTGGAGAACGGCAGCGTTGCCCTGGACGGCAACTGCTGCGACCTGATCGATAACGATTACGTAAAAAAAGCATATCTGGGGTTATAAAATCCCGGATAATGCTTAAATTGGCTGAACCAGCAAGGGCAGAGCCCTTGCTCTCGATTTTGGCTATAACCAGATTTCATATAGGGTTAGCTTTACCTGCAGATGTTGTCTGCATTAGCCGAAACTGGCGGAGACGGACGCGCTGTCGGAATACCAATTGATATTCATCCATGCTCCATCCGAACAAAAACCGAAGAAGAATGCTCCACCAGAAGCTTGGAGGGACTACGAAGTACGGCAAAACGCCATTAAGTTGATTTCCTTGGCTGCAAAATGATTAGGGGTCTCGCTATAAATATGAATAAACACTATTCGTTGACAGTAAATCTCGTAGCTTGAACCGTGTTTTTTGTCCCTTTCCCTTATTTTCTGCCGTTTTTATGTTCATAAATAACCATAACTCAGGGTCCGGAGTTAACTCCGGACCCTGAGTTTTTAGATTTTTAATATACCTGCGCTAACCTATTATACCAAATAGGGGATTGGATCGGTAAATAAATTCTCGTCTACTTCCGTGGGTGCGCCGTATTTGCCGATTATGACATATATTTCTCCGTCCTTGCCGTTTGCTGTCGAAGTGCCAAAGCCGCGGCCAACGCTGTACATGCGGTTCCAGTTATCCAGGAAACACAGTGTATCGCTGCGGAAACCGACCTTGTCTCCCAGAATTTTTTCCATGTTCTGTTCGGTTACACTGACAAAGTACATCCCATCTTTTATCTTGACATAGAACGCAGGTTCATCCGAACTGGGCAAATCCCTCAGTAGATTTCTCAACTGTTTGTTCTGCTCCTCGCCTTGTTCGGTTTTTGCCTTTTCTTTTGAATAAGCAATGCGGTACCAGTTCGTGCTGTGATATACATGCACCGTGGCAAGCTCATGGCCGTACGTCCATTTTACACCCGTTCCGCAAACATCGTCGGTAAAACCGTGGCGTCTGAGGTCGGTATGCTCCTTGCCCTCTTCTTTGATATAACCGAAGGCAAAATGGCTTTCAATCAGGTACGGCCAATAAGGATTTTCTCCGAGCGGGCAACGCAGAAATGTAACAAGATTCTGCTCTTTGTCAATAACCCAGGTGTGATTCTCTCGCGGCGTAACGCCTTCCAGACAATATGTAACCAGATAAGTCCAATCGTCCGCTTTGCGGCATTCATATTTATCCGTCTTTTGTCTGCTGCCGCCTCGAATACTCCATTCGACCTGCGTTTCATCGATAAAATTCAAAAATGCATCGCCGGTATCCTCACCTGTATCCATTACAAGATCAAAACGCTTTCCGGCAAGCTCAAAGCAGCGGGGCGGGCAGTACTGACCGATTGACAGTTTGCCGGCTATCGGCCCGTATTTTTTTGCGAGGTCCATAATAAATCCTCCCAGTTCGTATATTATTGTGCCAAGTATACAGAATCCACTTCTGAAAGTCAATTGCTTTTGCAAATTCGTACAGCTACAGTTTGCAGATTCGTACGGCAAAATAAATCAATATCAAATAAAAATGTTTATCGAGTCATATTATTCATTATCATAGATTTTCTTTACACAAGTTTAACGCGTAAAAAACAGTGAAATGCCGGTTGAAATGCCCAATTATTGAGCATCAAAAACTGTCTTTCTTTTTGCTATATCGGTGATTTTGTTGTTCAATTACCATAAATCGTATAATAAGACTTAATATATCAATTGTATTTTTTCTTTTTATTAATATATTCAACCGAATAAGCCATTGATTTCACCAACCTATGACCAATAACCTGCGGTCACGCACTCATTACGCCCAAATATCACCTTGAAACATGATTGGTCACATGCTATATTTATTAATAGTAGCTAAATATTTATTTAATATTTAAGGTGGTGTTGTGAGTTTAGTACATTTTCATGCATATGAAGACATGAAGGACGCCCAGCTCCGGTATGAAGCCGATCGGAACTACTGCTGTACCAAAATTTGATTGGAGTCCTGCTAACCAAAGTCAATAGATAAAACGAAAAAAGCACGAAAATTTTTGCACAATTGGAAATGAGCAGAATAAAAAGGTGACCGCGACACGCGCTCACCGATATGCAGACAGTTTGAAGAAATTTGTTATGTATTACGTTCCACGCTATCCAACCCGTTCAAATACTCCTTGACTTTAGCGTGATAAATGCGTAGGAACTTGTTTGCGGCGGCCGTCATGTAAACGAGATAAGGCTTGCCCTCGGCGCGTTTGCGGTCAATAAATTGGTAAACCGGCTCTTCCTCTGGTGAATTTTTTAGGTGCGTACTGACGATTTGAAACAGTGTCTTTCGTAGATGCGGCGAACCTCGCTTCGTGGTTCGAACACTCTGAGCGCTATGCTTGCCGGATTCATTCACGCCGGGATCCACGCCGGCGAAGGCAATGAGGGCACCACGGTTTGCAAAGCGACGGACATCGCCAATCTCGGCCATGAGCTGTGCGCCGGTGATGTCGCCCACGCCGTACATGGAGTTCACAATTTCATATTCGGGCAAAGTGGCGGCAAGGCGAATAAACTCGGATTTGAGAGTAGCAAGCGCCGTTGTGGCGGCGATTAACTGCCCAGCAGCGGATGTGATGAGCGCCTTTGTGAGTGCGTTCTTCGGCATCGTGACGACCATCTCGCGGCTCGCGGCATGAAGCTCGGCGGCCTTGGCTGTGCTGAAATTGTAGCCCTTTCGCTTACACCATTTATGGTAACGCTCTGAGAAGGCAGAAACGCTCACACCGGATACGCAGTCACGGTGGTAAAATGTGCAGACGAAATCCACCCATTTATGATGTCCGTCATCGCGAACCGGGCTTTTGAACAGCTCGTTTACCTCCGGAAACACGGAATCAAGAAGCAAGATGAGGTTGTTTTGCAGCGCAACAACGGTTTTCATGTGCAGGTTGTACTGCCTCAAAAACAGCTTGAGCTGCTGCCGTACTGTATCGGTTTCGGTGTGCTCCCGCATTTCTTCCCAATACTCAAGACCGTACCGCGCAGTCTTCACCGCGTCGGCCTTGTCGGTCTTGACCTTTCGGAGCGAATTGTTGCCAAAATCCTTGATAAGCTTCGGATTGACAATGCTCACAAAGATTCCGGCGTCACGCAGCACCACGACAATAGGCTCGTGATAGCGTCCTGTTGCCTCAAGGATAACACGGGTATTCCCATCAATCAAGCGTAGTGATTCCGTCAAAGCTGACAAATCTGCACTTGTATGAAGGAACTCGCGCGGCGGCAGGGCGACCTCGCCAAACGGACGCATCGCAGCGACCACGCTTTTCCCCTTAGAAACATCAATACCAACGGCTATGTTCATGAAGACCTCCTGATGATTTGGATTCGCAATCGGCGGTACCGTTCTCTTATTGCCTATTCAATCTCCTTGGTGACGCGAACACACCCAAAATGGGCGGGACTACCTGCTCAAATCGAACTGCTGTCAACGAGAGAGACGGCTGACGGACTCCAATACGGACGTGGTTAATCCTCGGAATAAAAAGTCATACCGAAGCTCTCTCATTGTACAGCCTTGGCAACAAAAGCGAAACAGACACGGCTGGCTGCCGTGCCTGTCCCGTAATTTATATTGTAGGAGGATGAAAGGAGATTTCAAATGAAAAGAACGATGTTAATTTTGCTTGCTATATGTTTCCTGTTCGCACTCTTCTCAGGTGCGTGCACAAACAAGACGGCAACAGAAGGTGATTCTACAGGGGCGCCAACGCAGTCGACTACCAGGGCGCCGGAAACGCAGCCGCCCGAGGAACCCGGGGGTGTCTTTTACAACCTACCGGCAGGAAAATATGAGGTAGATGAAAAAGGCGTTCCTACAACGCCCTATGTCTATCCCCTGCCTATGACGAATTCGGACGAAGTATACACATACCTGTATACTTCATTCCTACCAGATTATATTCCCGAAGAAGGCTATTCCACATTGCCCTATCCTGCGGAGCTGAGAAACAGAACAGGTGTAACAATCGAATATGTTGTCGTGGCCATGCAGTCTCTGCCGGAACAGTT
>JAAYJC010000077.1 GCA_012523085.1 Clostridiales bacterium | reverse complement strand
CTCCATGAATCTCGCCCGGACCAGCGACATCGTGATAAGCTCATTGGGCTTATCATCCTTGAGTTCCGACATGGAGATTAGCGTGATCCACTTTTTAATCTCATCCATCCCGAGGATCGCAAGGGCCTGACGAATGTTATGTACCGTGTACTTCAGGCCGAAGTATGCTGAATTTACGACACGAAACAGCCGAAAAGAAAGTGCGATATCCTGCTTAATGACGCTCATGATTTTCGTATAGTTTATATTGGGATCAAACGAAAGGGCAATGAGCTGCATACGGTGAAGCTGCATGGGTGTCAGCTTCGTTTCGGCGGAAACAATAACGGGTTTACAGAAGAAATAACCTTGAAAAAGTGTAAAGCCAAGGCTCTTTGCCATTTCGAAATCATCATATGTTTCCAGCTTTTCGGCAAGGAACTTTATCGACTTCTTTCTTACCGAGGCGATGAACGGTTTGATTCTCTCCGGCGGCGTCGCCAGAAAATCAATTTTGACAATATCCGCGACGTCTAAAAAGGGCATGTTTTCCGGCGCCATATTAAAATCATCCAGAGCCAGAATATAACCTTTCTTTTTTAGAAGACGGCAGGCTTCAAGGACATCGGGCGTGGGAAGGATATTTTCCAAAATCTCAATGACCAAAATTCTGTGCGGCAATATGGTCGCGACTTGATCCAGTAACAGCTTTTTTGTAAAATTAACAAACGCCCGCTTTCCGTTCGTTATGCGGTCAATGCCTATTTCATGAAAGGTGTTCATGATGGCTTCGGAGGTTGCCGTATCGGGATCCACTTCATCATAAAAAGAGGTGCTGCCGATATCGATGCGATAGAGAAGCTCATAACCGTATATGTTAAGATTTTTCGTAAAAATCGGCTGTCTCGCTACATAACTTCCCATAAATATACCCTTAATGTAAAATATATGATAAATATAGCATAAAATGAACGTGTTTTCAACGCTGTTTAATAAGCACCGACAAAGCCTAACAGCCAAACCAACATGAGATAAGAATCGACAGTTTTGGCAGGGTTTCTATGGTAATATACCATGCTTTATGGTACAATAAATAAAATCCGAAACACTTCCCGAACTTCAATTTTGCATTCCTGCATGAGCTGCCGCAGATCGGCGGAATGGAGGCACCGATGCTAAAGATCCAGAATTATTCCAAGACATACAAAAACGGAAAGCGCGCGGTAGACAATCTGACTCTGGAAATCAGACCCGGCGACATTTGCGGTTTTATCGGACATAACGGAGCCGGTAAGACAACAACGCTTCGTGCAGTTGCGGGCGCGCTTGACTTTGATACCGGCGATATTTTGATCGATAGGATATCGATTAAAGCAGATCCGCTTGCCTGTAAAAAAGTGATGGCATATATTCCGGACAACCCCGAGTTGTACGAAAACCTGACCGGAATTCAGTTCATTAAGTTTATCGGTGACGTTTACGGTGTTTCCAAAAGCGACAGGCAAACCGGAATTTCAAAATACGGTGACGCATTTGAGCTTACACCCAATCTGGGCGATCTGATATCGTCATATTCGCATGGGATGAAGCAGAAACTCACCGTCATATCCGCGCTTATCCATAAGCCGAAGCTCTTACTGCTGGACGAACCGTTTGTCGGGCTTGATCCGAAGGCGGCATTTACATTAAAGCAGATTATTGCCGAGCTTTGCGCCGAAGGAAGCGCCGTATTCTTCTCGACGCATGTCCTCGAAACGGCAGAGAAGCTGTGCAACCGAATAGCTATCATAAAAGAGGGCCGGTTGGTTGCGGAGGGCGATATGGAAACGATAAAGGGAGATACAAGCCTCGAGCATGTTTTTTTGGAGCTGACCGACAATGGGTAAACTGATTAAGATATATTTTATCAACACGCTGAAGCTCAATGAGTTCTCGCGCGGACCGAATCGCATGAAGATGCGGGGCTTCTTTGTCATGATGCTTTTTGTCTCCGCTGCGATGCTTTTTTCGATAGGAAGTTATAGTTATTTCATGGGATCGGCACTGATGGCCATCGGTGCGTTAGATATTCTGCCTGCGGTTTTCATGACCGTTACCAGTGTGATCGTTCTGATATCCGTGCTGTTTACCACCAAAGGCATCCTTTTCGGTTTTAAGGATTTTGATATCCAGATGTCTTTGCCGATTTCCACCGGGAAGATCGTGGCCGGCAGGATAGTCATTTTGTATATATACGAATTGACATACACGCTTTTGATTATGCTGCCGTCGCTGGCCGTTTATGCTTATCTGGCCAAACCCGATGCGTTGTTTTATCTGTTGGCTCTCATTTCCGTTATATTAATACCTGTAATACCGATTATAATAGGCGCTTTTTTCGGAATGCTGCTGGCACTGATTGCCTCGCGGTTTCGAAAAACGAACGCAGTAAGAATTATTGTTTTGCTGTTGTTTACACTGGCGATTATGGCGCTGAGTTTTTCCATGAACAACAACATCAGCCCGGAAGCTGCCGGCATAGTTGAAAGCCTGATGGATTCGCTCGCCGCCAAATATCCCCCTGTCAGGTTGTTTTCAATGGGAATAGGTGGGGATATCGCAGCATTTGTCGCCTTTGTTGTGATATCTGTTTTGCTGTTTTTGCTGTTTTCATTGTTCGTGGGGAAATATTTCAAGAAACTCAACGCAGTTGTGACGGCGGTTTTTACCAGAAGGAACTTCAAGCTGACTGAGGTCAGGACATCAAGCGCGCAGGCAGCACTGTTTTACAAGGAAATCAAAACCTATTTTAACTCGGCGCTTTATGTGCTCAATACGGCATTCGGCATGATAATTCTGTTGATCGCTTCGGCTGCCCTTTTGATCATTGGGTTAGATAAGGTTGTGGAATTGTTAAAGGTACCGATATCTTCCGATCAAATTGCACCGATCCTTCCACTTGGGGTTTCTCTGATTGTTTGTATGAGTTCTACCTCCTGCAGTTCGATCTCAATGGAGGGGAAAAAATTCTGGATCATCCGGACTTTGCCGGTCTCCTCATCCCAGGTGTTTATCGCAAAAATGGGGGTAAACCTGACTGTTACGGTGCCGGTCGTATGCCTGAGCGCTTTGGTATTTTCGCTTGTCCTTAAACCGTCGTCGGATATAGCGCTGTTTATGTTTATTTTGCCTTTTGTTTACTGCTTGTTTATTTCAGCCCTCGGCCTGATCATAAACCTGTTTTCGCCGAAGCTTGAGTGGAAAAACGAGGCGGCTGTAATCAAGCAAAGCGCTGCGGTGATGCTGACAATGGTGGCCGGTTTTATCGCATCCGGGATACCGCTGTATTTCATGATTACGCTCGAGAGCAATATGGTTTTGCCGGTCACAACGCTGGCGGTGGCGGCGCTTACCGCGCTGTGCTATGTCTATCTGTTTACATTCGGGGGAAAGAAACTCGCTGCACTTGGCTGACGAAAAGAAAGGTTCTGATGATAAACCGGCAGATTCCGGACATGGACATGGGTGGTTAGTATCAAAAATGTTTAGAAGCCGTGTGTAAAGCGGCACAACGGGCAGTTAGTGTGAAAAGGACGGTACCGTATTTTGTACAGTACCGTCCCTTTTAATTTGGTGCATGAATGCTGCTTGATTAGAATATGCTGAACTTGGCAAAGAGGCCCGAAAATACAATCGAAACCATGGAAAGGAGCTTAATAAGTATGTTGATTGACGGTCCTGCGGTGTCTTTGAACGGATCGCCAACCGTATCACCCACGACAGCCGCTTTATGCTGATCAGAGCCCTTTCCGCCATAATTGCCTGCCTCAATATACTTCTTGGCATTGTCCCAGGCGCCGCCTGAGTTTGCCATGAAGATCGCAAGAATAAAACCGGATACGAGAGAGCCGCAAAGAAGCCCTATGACGCCTGAACCACCGAGCACTAAACCGACAACGATGGGAGAGGCAATGGCAAGGAGGGTGGGAATAACCATTTCCTTAAGGCTGGCCTTTGAGCAGATGTCGACGCATTTGGCATAATCCGCATCGGATTTCCCTTCCATAAGGCCTGTTATTTTGCTAAACTGCCTTCTTACCTCAACAACGACGCTCTGGGCTGCGCGGCCGACGGCATTCATGGTGAGGGCAGAGAATATAAACGGCAAACAGGCGCCTATAAGGATTCCGACGAGAACCCTCGGGTCCATCAATGAGAGTACGTATTCGCCGCCGTTGGCGTCCATCTTCTCAACAAAGTTGGCAATAAGCGCAAGAGCCGTCAAGGCTGCCGAACCAATAGCAAAACCTTTTCCTGTTGCTGCTGTCGTATTACCGAGAGAGTCGAGCGCGTCTGTGCGTTCGCGGACCTCGGCAGGGAGATTAGCCATTTGGGCAATTCCGCCGGCGTTATCGGCGACAGGTCCGTAAGCATCGGTAGAAAGCGTTATGCCGAGCGTTGAGAGCATACCGACTGCGGCAAGCGCAATGCCGTAAAGGCCAAGCTCGGTATTGCCGGCGTAGCCGATGGTAGAGCAGAGATATGCCACCAGAATGGCAATGCCGACAATAACGACGGGAAGGATGGTTGACAGCATTCCAAGGCCAATGCCATTGATGATAATGGTTGCGGAACCGGTCTCGGAAGACTTGGCTAGCTTTTTGGTCGGTTTATATGTGTCGGAGGTAAAGTACTCGGTGCAAAGGCCGATCATAACGCCGGCAAAAAGTCCGGCAATGATGGCAAGCCAGATACCGTAGAACTCAATTCCGAGTAACAGCCATACGACAAAGAAAGAAATTACGGCGATTGCTATCGCGGAGAAATTTGTGCCCCGGCGCAAAGCACCCAGCAGATATTTTTGGCTGGCATTTTCCTTCGTTTTCACAAGAAATGTTCCGACTATCGAGAAAAGGACACCAATCGATGCAATAATGAGCGGTATCGCAACCGCGTATACGCGGTCGACTGCGGGGATTTTATTGAAGGCAAGAACGCCAAGCGCACATGTGCTGACGATAGAACCGACATAAGACTCGTAAAGGTCCGCGCCCATACCGGCCACATCGCCGACATTATCACCGACGTTATCCGCGATGGTGGCGGGGTTGCGCGGGTCATCCTCAGGGATTCCCGCTTCGACCTTTCCGACCAGGTCGGCGCCGACGTCGGCGCCCTTGGTAAAGATGCCGCCGCCTACACGGGCAAAGAGTGCCATCGAGGATGCACCCATGCCGAAGGTGATTATAGCCGAGGTTATTGTTTCAAGCGATTCATTGAACACAAGCTTCATGATGCCGTACCACAATGAAATATCGAGCAGTCCCAGACCGACGACGGTAAACCCCATGACAGTACCGGCTGAAAACGCAATGCGGAGGCCCCGGTTCAGGCCTTCCTGTGCAGCGGCAGCGGTACGGGCATTGGCACGGGTAGCTATGCTCATGCCGATGTAACCGGAAAGCCCGGAGAAAAATCCGCCGGAAATAAAGGCAAACGGCACATACCACGTGAGGAGATCAAACATCGCCATGACACAGAGAACAACAAAAAGGCATAAGAAAAAAATAGAGACAGTCTTGTACTGTCGCTTCAGAAACGCAGCGGCGCCGGTACGAATTGCTTTAGAAATTTTCTGCATCAATTCGTTGCCTTCGGAAAAAGCAAGTACCTTTTTGCTTTGAATCAGCACAAAGATAAGTGCAATTACACTGGCCGCCAGGCTTACCAAGTAGAGATCTTCCATGTGTAAAAAATCACTCCCAATTAATTCCTAATGTTGGACCGTCAACATTATCTATCACAGTTTAACTTATGTTAAAGGAAAAATCAAAGCAAATGTTCAAAAAAACGATGAAAATATATATGTTTATTTTTACCTTTATGTGTTCTGACATCATTCGCAGAAAAAGAAAGCGTAAAAAAGTACAAAGTGACGAAAGTCACGATTTTTGTATGGCATGTTCGTCGATGCGCCGCGTGACGCTGTGGGTGTAGGCATCAAAATATTTCAGCCAGAAACCATAAGCTGTCGGATTGATGCTTTCAAAATCCACGCCCAGAAGGGCATAGCCTTCGGTTTTCAGTATTCCGATCAGGAAATCTAAAAGGTTTTGATATACGCCGGTTCCACGGTATTCCGGCAGGCAATAAGCGCCCGTGATATGAAGATAACCTGGCAGGCTGCAGATAAAAGTCTCCCCGTCTTGCTCTGCTTTGATAAAGGCAACCGTTTCGCCTTCCGTTTTCGCAGCAAAAAAACGCGCATGGCTTTGCTCCGCCTTCTCGCAAAACGCTTCTATGGAATCGGACGGCCGCAAAATAAACGTCGGAGAGGAAGCCATATGCTCATCCAGCTTGTGGTTTAACGAGAGAATTGATGGCAGTTCATCCGGCGAAAGCTCACAAAACTCAAAACCGGAAACCGGGGATAATGATAATCCTTCCGCCAGACGTATTGCGTCCAGACACCTCAAACCAAAGCCGCGAAGAAAAAGGCGCTCCTGTACCTCCCGGTCATGGGCATACAGGCATATTGCGTGGCTGGAAGCGCCCGCAGCCGCCCATCTTTTACCGGCTGCCTGATACATCAGATCGTAAATCAGCGCCCGATTAATTCCTGTCGCCCCGTTAGCGTGCATCGGTGAAAATACACCGATCGCGTCGGTGGACCGGAAGACATTCGGAAAAGCCGGTACACTGCACAAAAAACCGACCATTTCATCTCCATGAAAAGCCGCAACGCCGAGCCCGAATTCCGCAAACGGAGTCAGATCGGGTATGGCGTCGATTTTCGGCAGTGCCGGGACACGCTTTCGTTCAAGGTTGTAACGCTCCAGTGCGATGTTCATCGCTTTCTCAATATGGCTATCGACAAAATCAACAATGCTTATCAAAGGTATAATACCCCCGTTTAGTCATTTTGGGCGCAAATTTTCAGCAGCCTGTCAATGACAGTAAGCTGCGCCCATAGAATCAGGAGTTCGGGCAAAAAGTGAAGAATCATGAAGACGGAAATGATGGATAGACAAAGTGATTTTATACGATATTTATTCATCTGAAACTGCCGGACACATTTTATGCACGGCTGCTCTTTGCGAGGGAAAACGGACAAGAAAAATTATATTCAACCAAAAGAAAATTGTCAATAAAGCTTGTTTTAGCACAAAGCAGGCTTTTGCTACTATGCTCCGTTAAAATCTGAAATAGTATCAGCGCGACATGCTTCACGCTCATACTTGCTTTTCTGCTGACATTAATGGGGCAAGATACATTTTAAAGGAACTTATTTCCTCTGCCTGCGTCTTAAATAATCTAAGCGCATACCTTCACTCAGCTTTTCATCAGTTTTATATCATAAAGAAACGGAGATCAATATGGTTAAATGGACGAAACGGAGAGCCGCTGCAATCCTGTTGGCGGTGTCAATGCTAATAGCTGTTTTATCAGCGTGCGGAGTAAAAGTCAGTGAGAACGGGTCGGAAAAAACTGACGACACCCATGTAACCGCCGAGGGGACGGTTTTTGTCCCGAATTATTACAGCTTACCGGAAGATATCACGAGCATGAGTAATGCTTGTTTTTATGATGATATGTTATATTTTACGTCCTATGGGATGATCGGAGCCGAAACGGTCGCAGCAGATGATGTAGACACAGAAGCCGATGCGGAAGCCGATGTGGAAGATGTTATTTCGCGCGAAATCTATGGTCCCATATTATGTCAGATAAGAACGGACGGCACCGGCTATAAGAAGCTTGAGGGATACTTACCGGTTGAAATCCCCGATGACCGGCAGGGGAATATGAATATATCCGCTTTCTGCGTCGACAAAGAGGGCAGTCTCTATGTAATCGAAACCGGCGGGTTTTATCATGTTGACGAATATGGAAACTACATTGATGACGGCCAGACTGTGTATCTGCGCAAGCTGGATGAAGCCGGTGCGGAGTTGCTGAGACTTGATCTGACAGAGATTCTTTCGGATTTGGAATCGGTTTATATCCGTAGCATCGCAACGGACGGCGAGGGCAGAATTTATCTCACCGACGGAGACCAAAAGGTAACGGTGCTCAGCAAAGAAGGGGACAAGCTAGTAGACCTGAGCGTAATGAATTGGATCGACAATCTCATCACACTGAAGGACGGCAGAGTCGCAGCAATGGCTTATGAAGGCGGCCGAGTTGTAAAAATCGTTGACCCAGTCGCAAAAAGCTGGGGCGAGAGCATTTCTCTGCCCATGTATGCGGACATGGCATATTCGGGCAGCGGTGATTACGATCTGTATTACAGCGATTCATCCTACCTGATCGGTTATAGCATGGAAACAAAGGAAAGCACGAAGCTTATCAACTGGATCAACTGCGATATCAACAGTGATAATATAACCGGACTTTCGGTTCTGCCTGACGGAAGAATCCTTTGTGTTCTAAGAAGTTCAAATTATACCGGAGAAATGTATGAACAAAGTCTGGAGCTGGCACTGATCATCGAAAAGCCGGCTTCCGAGGTGCCGCAGAAGACAGTCCTTACGATGGCTACGCTGTATACAGATTACAACATCAGAGCCGCAATCATTGATTTTAACAAGAAAAACGACAAGTACCGCATTGAGGTTAAAGATTACTCGGAATACAATACCGAGGATGATTATGACGCAGGCTTATTGAAATTGAATACAGAGATCATAACCGGTAACGCACCGGATCTGCTCAGTGTAAGCACAATGCTGCCCATGAGACAATATACGGCCAAAGGGCTGCTTGAAGACCTGTATCCCTATATTGACACGGATACGGAGTTGGGTGGCCGGGATGCGTTAATGCAGGGTTTCTTCAAAGCTCTTGAAACAGATGGGAAACTGTATCAGATATCTCCGACTTTCGGGCTCAGTGCCATTGTTGGGAGCGCACAGGTTGTCGGAACCGAAATGGGATGGACCATTGATGAATTGAACGCTTTGCTGGAAACCTTCCCGGAGGACACACAGGCATTTGCGAATGTCACATCGTCACGCATTCTGTATGATCTTTGCGCTTTCAATATGGATGAATATGTTGACTGGAACACCGGCAAGTGCAGCTTTGACAGCGAGGGATTTATCAGGCTTTTGGAATTTGCGGCCGGGTTTCCGAGGGAAATCAACTGGGAGAGCGGGGAGCGCGAAAGTGAAACGGACCTGATCCGGGAGGGTAAGGTTCTGCTGCAGACCATGTATCTCAGCGGATTTGATGAGCTTCAATTGTATCAGGCCATGTTCGGCGGCGACATAACCTTTAAGGGTTTTCCGTGCGAAAGCGGAGTCGGCAATGTGTATACATTCAATACAGGGATTTCGATGTCCACAAAATGCTCAGATAAAGAAGGCGCCTGGGCGTTTATGCGTACGCTGCTTACAGAAGAATACCAAAAAAATGAACGATGGCAGTTCCCGACAAACCGGGCATGCTTTGATGCGATGGTTGAGGAAGCCATGGAAAAAAGGTACAGAACCGATGAAAACGGTGTGGAAACAGAAGTGCCGAAGAGTACCTATGGCTTCAATGACCTGACGGTCGAGATTTATGCTTCGACACAGGAACAGGTCGATCAGATCCTGAACCTGCTTGATAACACAGACAAAACCATGTATTACGATCAGGCTATGCTGGATATCATCACCACGGAAACCGAAGCCTTTTTCGCCGGTCAGAAGAGCGCCGCCGAAACGGCCAATGTTATTCAAAGCAGAATCAATATCTATGTCAACGAACAAAAATAAGAAAAACGAGGTTGCCCCGAATGGTCTATAGGGCAGCCTCGTTTTTTTGTACCGGACGGTTCAACTAACCCGCTACGGCGTACCGGTCGCTGCGTAGTGCTGAGCCTGAGCATTCCAGAGCTCGAAATACTTACCATCTGTTATGCTAAGCAATTGTTCGTGACTACCGCGCTGGATCAGTTTACCTTCGTGGAATACCGCAATATCGTCGCAGAAACGGCAGGAGGACAGCCGATGCGAGATATAGATCGCCGTTTTGCCGCCGACGATGCTATCAAACTTTGAGTAGATTTCAAATTCCGCAATGGGATCCAGCGCTGCGGTGGGTTCGTCCAGCACAATAAACGGAGCATTTTTATAGATCGCACGGGCCAGTGCGATTTTTTGCGCTTCGCCGCCCGAAATCGTAACACCGCTTTCCTCATAACTTTTATACAAAACAGTATCAAGGCCTTTTTGCAGGGTTGGCGCGCGCCAGTTGAAGCCCACTTTATTCAACGACAGCTTTACACGCTCTTCATCGTAATCGACAGCGGCCGCAACATTCTGTGCCAGAGAGAAGGCCAGAAGTTCAAAATCCTGAAAAACGACCGAGAAGATTCCCGTATACTCGTTGTAGTCATATTTTTTAATATCGATGCCGTTGAGCGTAATATAACCCGCTGTCGGATCGTACAAACGGCACAGTAACTTGATCATCGTTGTCTTGCCGCTTCCGTTCATGCCAACCACCGCAAGGCGTTTACCGATATTAAGTTTCAGATTCAAGTTTTTCAGCGCGTATTGCTCCGAGCCGGGATACTTGAAGGATACATTATGAAATTCAATTTCATATTCGCCGTCCGTCCGCTTCTCGGTTGTCAGGGTGCCCGGATAGCTGAAATCGGGAAGGTCCAGAAATTCATACAACACCGGCAGATAAACGGCACTTTCCCACATCATAGCCATAGTGGAGATCAGGCCGGTCAGGCTTCCGGAGAAGGACGTCACCGCGCCGACATACTGCGTGACCGGTCCGATGCCGTACATGCCGTAAAGCGCGCGCAAACCGATCAGAATGTAGGCAAAACCGCTTACAACGGCATTAGCCGCCGCCGTTATACCCGCCGTTTCGCTGGTGACTCTGCTCAGACCGTTGAGCCAGGAATAGCACTGCTGCTTGAGCAAAGCAAGAATCGTCTGCTGCTGGTTGTAGATTCTGATATCCTTTCCGGCGCCGTCAACATCGATATATCGGTAATAATACGCGAATATTGTGTTAGTTTTCGGAATAAGCTCATAAAGCTGAGCAAAAATCCGGCCCGACCGTTTCATTAAAACAACCCGAAGCAAAATGGGGAGCGCAATCAAAGCAACCAGAATAATTGTCCCCCACTTGGAGGTAAAAAGATTCCCGCCCGAACCGGAAACCGAGGCGCTGAACATGCCCGCCATAAGCGCAGCAGAAGCAAGGACGCCGATAAGGTTTTCAATAAGTCTTGGGAACAACCAATAAAGCCGCATAATACCAAGCCCTGTCGCCTGCTCTTTTGCCCTGATATCGGCAAGCATCTCATTAATGCGGCTGTCTTCAACATACTTAAAATCCATGCAGGCGTACCGCTCGCCTTTAAAATACTGCATGATATACCATAACGTGCTTTCAAAGACATCCAGTCTGCGGGTAATCAGGCTGACGATAACCTTTACCAGAAACGCCGCGCCAACGACAATACCCGCGTTAACGGCAATTTGGGCGATACCGCGCGCACCCGCAAGTTCGTCGATCACACGCGCGGAAAAGTAGATCACAACAAGCGGCTGCACTGCTTTTAAAAATGATGATATAAATGCCAGCGTCATATAACCGGGAAACAGCTTTCGGATGATACCAAATCCGCGAAGGGTAAGCGAAACACCCCGCTTCAGCGACATTTTTCTTTGCTTTATTTCATTCATGCTTTATAACCACCTCCCGGTCGGAATAATAGCTCGCCTGAATCTCGTACATTTCGGCGTACTTGCCGCCCCTGTGTATCAGTTCTTCATGCGTGCCCTCTTCCGTAATTTTGTGATCGCTGAGGAAAAGCACTCTGTCGCAAAAGCGCGTGCTGGCCAATCTGTGGGATATGTAAATGGAGGTTTTGCCTTTTGTCAAATCCGCATACTTGCGATACACCTCGTTTTCGGCGATGGGATCCAGCGCGGCGGTGGGTTCATCCAAAATGATGACCGGCGCGTTTTTATACAGCGCTCTTGCCAGCGCCAGTTTCTGCTTTTCTCCGCCGGACAGTTCAATCGCATTTTCGTTGACTTCTCGGACCAGCAGCGTGTCGATACCGTCCGGCAGTGAGGATATCTTCTCGTACAATCCTGACAGCTTCAGGCAATGTAGTGCCTTGTCGCGGTCTGTCATTTCCGGCGTCTGCTGCGAGACGTTTTCGGCAATCGAGGCCGCCAGCAGGTGAATGTCCTGAAAGACCGCCGACAGCAAAGAGAAGTAATCATCGCGGTTAAACGCGGATATGTCGGTTCCGCCCAGCGTTATATTTCCGGTTTTTGGCCGGTAGAGCCCGCAGACTAACTTAACGAGCGTAGTCTTGCCGGCGCCGTTTGCGCCCACCAAGGCGATACGTTCCCCGCTTTTAATATGCAGGTTAATTTCCTCCAGAGCCGGGGTGTCCGATCCGGGATAGGTATAGCCGACATGAGACAGCGTTATGTCGGGTGCTTTGTCCTTCGGCGGCATTGGCGCGCCGGGACCGGTATTGGATTTATCTGGAAGATCGATAAAGGTCCGGTAATCCGACAGCTCGCTGGACGCGCGCAAAAGATCGCTTGACTGAAGGATGATGCCGGAAACCCAGCCGGAAAAGGTTCCGATCGCAGCAAAAATCAAAACAAAATCACCCAGAGTAAGCTTGTTTTGTATCAGCAGATAAACAAGAAAAGCATAAGCGGCCCCGTCGCGGACAAAAATCAGCAGCCCGTCGGTCAGACCTGACAGCATTTTATGATCAGCGACCTTACCTTCTCTTTCTTCCTTGTCTTTCAATGATGTGGAAAAGAGATTTTTCAGCCAGCCGAGCATGGAATACATACGAATGTCCTTAGCCATTTTCCGGTTACACAGGCTGGTATACACATATCTTAGTTTCTGATCGACTTTTGACCTGTCTTCCCGGGTCATTTTTTCGACTTTGCGGGATCTTGAGAGCATTAGCCAGTTGATGGCGGCCGATACGGCCAGAAGAAAAATGATCAGTGGATGAATCAGCAAAATGAGACTGCCGTAGAGCAAAAACCCGAACAGATTGACCATAAGGTCGGTTACGATTCGAAGCAGGTTGCAGACAAGCGTGTGATTGCTCTGTGTTACCGTATCCGCTTTGTCCTGAAGCTTTTTTACCTCCGGATCCTCCAGCAGCTCATAATCCATACATACGATTTTTTCGCCGGAACGGAGCGCGTAGGCCACGCTGCCCACGTTTCCGAAATTCTCGTCAATTTTCGTATCGGTGTAGTTTTTCAAAAAGCTCAAAATTACCATCAGCGCGGCCAACCCGCCGACTGTCGACAGGAAATGAGACGCGCTCGCCTGATTGGTAAGCTCGTCAATCACAAGCTTCGGCATTAAAATACCCGCGAAAGGCAGCGCGACGCGCAGAAACAGGCCGATGAACGCAAAGATAATCAGGGATTTTCGTTCAGCCCAATATAACCGGAAAGAATAGGCAATGTTTGAAGGCAGCAAAAAAGATGCTTTGCTTTTCTCCATATTGACCTCCCGTTCCACCGCTTCATGGCAGCGAAAATAATCAGGAAAAATCGATGATTCGTAAAGGGCGCGTTTGCCGGATCTATCGGTTTCCTTTTGATCAGTATAATATAAAAAACAGCCGGCGAGGCAGTTTGAGCGCGAAATGCCTGATATTGCGCACGAAACGCTGATTTTCGCGTACAATGGCAAAAGACGGCAGAGATTATGTCCGCCGTCAGTTTATTTCAAGGGAAGAAGGATCTCGGTGGTAAACGCGCTTTCCTCATCGCGGCGCTTCACATACCCGCCGTACTTTTCAATCAGCCTGTCTATCCGCATGAGGCCGAATCCGTGATAGCCCGGCTTACTGCTCAGATAACGGCCGCTTTGCTTTTTTATCTGCCCGCCCGAAGTGTTCGTGACCGATATGTACAACTGGTCGCGCTTAATATCGATGTAAATGCGGATGAATCGTTCGGTCTCGTTTTCAATCCGCGCACAGGCCTCCATGGCATTATCCAGCAGATTACCGATGATTACGCACAGATCTGTTTCCGACAAAGATAATTCCCCCGGGACAACCGCTTTGGCGTTGATATTGATTCTCCGGCTCTTAGCCAGTGAAAGCTTGGAATTTAAAATCGCATCGACCATGACATTGCCGGATTTTATAAGATTATCGACGTCGGTCAGGTCCTGATCCAGGCTTATAAGATAATCGTCCAGCCTGTCGTTTTGCTCAAGATACCGGTACGCCTTCATGGTCTGGATATGATTGTGGTAATCGTGCCGCCAGCCGCGCATTTCACGGTATATGTTCAAAACCTCGTCGCAGTGCTTTGTGACAAGGTCGCTTTGAAAAGAGGCGATGCGCCTGTCCACAAGCCGGTAAAGGTATGCGCGCAGCGCAAGACCCGACCCGGTAAGGACAAGCAGCGCTATGGCGATAACGCCGATCCATGCATATACCGGCATGCTGTCACCTCAGTTAAATCGGATAAACGCCTGATTTGCGGCGTCGTAGAGCTTGCGGGATAATGGCAGAACCCTATTACCGGTCAGAACCATAGTCGCGCGGGTGATCATGCGCACATGTGAAAGCCCGACGATATACGATCTGTGACAGCGAAAGAAGCCCTCGCCCAGAAGACGCTCCAAATCTCTCAGCGTGGTTTTTAGTTTAAATGTCTGCGATGTGGTATTTATCTCGATTGAATGGGAAAATGCCTCAGCATAAACGATTTCATCCACCGGGAACCGGAGATTTCCCTCATGTAAGGGAAGCAAAACGGTACGGATGGAAACCCTGATTTGTCCGGCAGCCCTGTCGAGTACCGCAAAGAGATTTTGCTCCGAAACCGGCTTTATCAGATAATGCAGCGCCGACACATCGTAACCCTCAGCCATAAAATCCGGATAGCCGGTAATGAACACGATCTGCAGCCCGCTGCCTTCCGCGCGCAGACGTCTGGCCAGCGTCAAGCCGTCGACGGCCTTCATTTGGATATCAAGCAGCAGAATATCAAAGGACTTGTCCTGGTCATAAGCAAACAAAAACGCCTCGGCGCTGTCAAAACACGAAATTTTGACCGAATGCGCCTTGTCCTGTGCCCACTTTTCCGTCAGGCTGCGAAGATATTCGCGCTCGGGCGCTTCATCATCGCAAACCACCGCATGGATACGCATAAGCTTGCCTCCGAAATCGGCCGCGTGCGCGGTATTACGCTGCGGCATTTGACGTTATTGAAAACTCTCAGGCAGGTAAACAGTCCGGCGGGTTATATTCATCATCTGTCATGCCTTACAGTGTGCCGTTTTGAAGCTCCGCTGCCGCCTCATCCAATTTGCGCATAAACAGCTCTTTGGATGCATCCGACGGCATACGCCAGTCTCCGCGCGGTGACAGACAGACGGAACCGACCTTAACACCGTCAGGCAGACAGGAGCGTTTGAACTGCTGCGTAAGAAACCGCCGGTAAAAAACCCGCAGCCATTTCAGTATGGTTTCCGGCTCGTATTTCCCCTCAAAAGCGAGCGTAGCCAGCTTTAATATTTTCTTAGGGGAAAACCCGTTGCGTATCATATGATAAAGGAAGAAATCATGCAAAGTGTACGGTCCGATGACATCTTCCGTTTTCTGTTCGATTTCGCCGTCATCGTTTGCCGGAAGCAGCTCCGGGCTGATCGGGGTGTTTAAAATATCCAGAAGGGCTTCCGCCGCATTTTGGTTGTCCGTTTTCTTTGCATACCAAAACACAAGATGCCTGACCAAGGATTTGGGTACGCCTGAATTGACGCCGTAGTGACTCATGTGATCCCCGTTGTAGGTACACCAGCCAAGCGCCAGCTCGGACAAGTCCCCGGTTCCGATGACAAGGCCGCTCTCCATATTGGCAACATCGAACAGAATCTGAAACCGTTCTCTTGCCTGAACATTTTCAAATGTCACGTCGTGGATATCGGGCGCGTGGCCGATATCCCTAAAATGCTGCAGACAGGCCTCCGTAATCGGTATTTCCCGCGCGGTGATTCCCAATTCATGCATCAAGGTCAGCGCGTTTTGATAGGTGCGGGAAGTGGTGCCGAAGCCGGGCATCGTTATGCCGATTATGTTTGTCATCGGAAGCTGCAACGTCCGCATGGCTTCCGCGGTAACCAGCAGAGCCAGCGTGGAATCAAGGCCGCCGGACAGAGCGATAACCGCCTTTTTGATCCCCGTTTTCCGCATCCTTTCCGCAAGACCCACCGACTGCATCGTAAATATCTCTTTGCATCTGACGAATTTTTCCTTGTGGTCCTCCGGTATGAACGGATGGGGGTTCACCGTAAAACTTTCTTTGACATCGCGATCGCAGTTCATATCAAAGGAGACAATGCGGTAATTGAGATTATCCGGACTGCTCATAAAGCTGTTGAACTTTTTTCTATCGTTCATCAGCTTCTCTATATCAAGATCGGAATAGATGAAAGCCGATTGTTTGGGGTATGTCATTTCTTCCAAAATGCTGTCATTAAAGGCAATCATCGCGTGTCCGTTGAAAACGACGTCTGTTGTCGACTCCCCTTGACCGGCGGAGCTGAACACATAACCGGAAATGCACCTTGCCGCCTGCTGTTTTACCAGCGCGCGCCTGTAGTCGGACTTTGTCACGGTCTCGTTGCTCGCTGACAGATTCAAAATCAGATTCGCCCCGTGAAGTGCATGGTATGAACTGCGTGGTATCGGCATCCAGAGATCCTCGCAAATTTCTATCCCGACACAGACAGGCAGGCTGCGCAGCTCAAACAGAAGGTTTTCCCCAAACGGTACCTCTTTGCCGAACAGCCTGACCGTATCGCTGATTCTGTCAGCAGAAGAAGCAAACCATCTTTTTTCATAAAATTCGTTATAATTCGGCAGGGATGTTTTCGGAACAACACCAATGATTTCGCCGGAATGAAAAACGACCGCGCAGTTGAACAGCTGATTGTCCGCCTCCACGGGCATTCCGACAGCGACTAGCATATCGTACCGGCTTGTCCTATCTAAAAGCACCTTAAGCGACTCCAGTGCAGCGGAGACCAGAACCTTTTGGTGAAACAGGTCGGCGCAGGTGTAGCCGGTAACGGACAGCTCGGGAAACACCATGACTTGAATCCCGTATCGGTCATACCCGTCCGCTATCAGCTCGGCAATGTCGTCGGTATTTCGGACCGGATCCGCGACACTTACCCTCGGAACCGCTGCCGCTGCCCTAATCATACCATATTTACCCAAATTCATAAGGTAACCCCCAAGCCTGCGATCAGCAGGATTTCGTTTGAACGCCAAAAGGTAACTTTGCCGGATATACGCACTTTTACGCTATGCAGGATGCATCGTGCCCATATCATACCCGCACAAGCACCGGAGTAATTATATCATATTCTTTGCATATTTGCATAAATTTGTTCGAGGGAAGTCAGCAATAAATGCAAATGATTATCGCTGATTTAATTGACCGAAACAGATGTCTGTGCAATAATGGAATAAAAAAAGCGGCCGATAAACGGCGGAACGGAGAGGAAGCATGAAGAAAGAATTGCTTGTTATCGGAGGATCCTATTTTGTCGGGCGGGTTTTCAATATCCTGGCTTCCAGGACAGGAAGCTTTAACATAACCGTTATTAACCGCGGCCGGTACGAGCTGAACCTCGACGGTGTTTCCCAGACCCATTTTGACAGGCACGACGCGGAGAAAATCAAAGAGCTTCCCGCGAAGGACTACGATGCGGTCATTGATTTTTGCGCGTATGAACCGGGCGACATTGCGCTGTGGCTTGAAAATCTGCCCGGAAGCGTAAAACAGTATATCTTCATCAGCACCTCAAGCGTTTATGAAGTGGGGATTTTACCGCCGGTAACGGAGGATTCTCCGTTGACAACCCGTTTCGGGACGGACGAAAACGCCCGATATGTTCAAAAAAAGCTCATTCTGGAAGACGAATGCAAAGAAGCTTGTAAAAACAAGGCGATCGCGTATACCATTTTGCGTCCGACTTTTATTTTCGGGCCGTTCAACTACGCCCCGAGAGAACCGTTTTATTTCACATTGCTGCTAGACGGCAAGGAAATTCCGGTTCCGACGGACGCTGAGGCAAAATTCCAATTCGTCTATGTCAAGGATATCGCAAGGGCTCTGATGGGCGCTATCGGAAACGAGCGGGTCTATGACCGGATATTCAATCTTGCAGGCCCCGAGGTACTCGATTATCAGGGCTTTATGAAGGCGCTTGAGGAAGCGCACGGCGCGCCGCTGAAAACAAGGCCCGTCACGGTGCGCGATGCTGCCGAACAAAAAATTCCGCTGCCGTTCCCGCTCTTGTACGACGAGCTCTGCGACGGCGGCAGAATAACCAAGGCAATAGATTTCGCCTACACCCCGTTTGGGGAAGCGTTTAAGGAAACCTACGATATATTTAGGAAAGCATATCAAAAATAGAATAAGCAGACAGGGTATAGACAGTGGATAAACAGGCTCCCTCTGAGAGGGAACTGTTGCCGTAGGCGACTGAGGGAGAGGCTTTATACAGCAAAACAAACAGGGAACAGAGCTGTCCCCCCGACTTCCGCCTATGTCTATCAAAGATGAATTTACCGCCACAAAACAAACAAGCTGACTCTTTTATTTACCACTCTTATTATCTTTGTTCATTGATATACGTATTCACACGGCTTTGGATGACCCTTGCCGTTTCCTCGGCGGATTTGTCGCCGGCAAAATACGCACCGCATTCTTCTTTTACAATGGAAGCAACGACTTCATTGTTGTTCATCGCCCTGTCGCATGAATTGATCAAATCTACCAATAATGTGATATCGTCTTCTGCCGGTTTTTTTATGATTACTTGCTGATTGCCAAGCAAAACGGTTTCTTCATGCGCCTGATCATTTTGAAAGAAACTGAGCTTTCGTTCTGCAAGCTTTTCGAATGCCGCAATGCTCACAGGTAAACCGATCATTCTTTGGTTATTTTCAAATTCTTCGGTGAACATGTTTCGAACGAAGGACCAGGCCGCATCCTTGTTTTTGCATGTACTTGATATGCCAAGCACCGAGCCGCCTTTCGTAAAATAGTTTCCGGATCCATTCTGAACAGGGAATCCCTTGATTACATAAGAATCCCCGAAAAAAGCACGAAATGCCGATATGGAGAAGATGCTGCTGATTCCGTTCGTTAGAAGCAAAGCTTCTTTATTCTTTAATCTCTCAGGATCATAGTCAGAGGAAATGTCGGGAACCACTGCTAGATATTTCAGCAGGGAAATAAACGATTCGCTTTCAAACGTACATACGCCCGTATCCCAGTCTATATAGTCATCAAACGCAAAAAGACTGAGCAACACAAGCATTTGTTCTTTGTTCTGACCCAATATGCCCTCGGTTTCTGAGGGCATGCTTTCAAGAAGAGAAAGCATATCGTCCATTTGCCAACCCGGTGTTTCTCCAACAACCTCTTTTATACCGATAAAGCAAGTTAGGGTAAATGACGATGGCGCTTCATAAAGCGCGCCGTTTCTTTCATAAGCCGATAGTATTCCTTCAAATATACAGTCCCGGTTTAGGTCCGGATCGTTGTCTAAATAAGGATATAGATCCAGCAAAATTCCCTTTTTTATATATAACTGTGTAGGAAGATAATAACTGCTCAGATCAAAGATATCCGGTAATTGACCTGCAGTAATTTCGGTTTGCAGTCTTTGCAAACCTTCTTTTCCATTCGGGCTTGTATTGTACTGCTTATAATCGGTTATTTCTATTCGATATTCGGTATTTGCGGCGTTGTAATCATTGACCAGCTTGACAATATCGCTGTTCGGATTATATGAAGCCAGCTTTAGGATGGTTCTTGCATCAGATTCTTCTGCAGGAGTCACCTGATAAAGAAGGGTATCGGTATAGAAAAGAAAACTCGAATCGCGCATCGATATAGCCGCAGCAGGAAGCTTGCCGCCCAAATTCACATCGGTCCAGTAAAACAACCGCGTCGCTTCGTTTTTTGCTGCGTTTACACCATAAAAACCAAGATTGTCACCGCAATATATCGTATATTTTTCATCACCGTCTTCAAGGCTTTTTATATCGAGAGCTACAGTTAATGTGTTGTCCCAGCCTCCCGCAGAATTCAGCGACCGGATCATCAATCCCTGACTGTTGAGAAAAAGCACGTATATTGATCCGTCTCCGCCTGTGGCGATATCCAGTATAAAACCGGAAGTTTTTGATGAAGCTATGAAGCTTCCTTCCTGATTTATCATGTGTAGAATACATTGGTCAGTTCCGCTTGCGGCAATATACAAGCTTCCGTCTTTGTCCGTGCTTGCCATGAATAATATATTGCCCTCCGGTAAATATGACGTAATATCGGCGGATGTTTGCTCAATACCGTTTATATCAAGACGTTTGGCCCGATAGGTACCGTCTTCATTTTCTATAATCCATATACCCTCGGTACAGGCGCATATCGATGCTATGTCGCTTTCGGATGCGTATAGGATATCTGCTTTTGAAGTATCTGAGCCGGATATCGATTTGTAAATCGTGTTCTCCTTCAGGAAATATACAGAACCGTTGGAAGAATCGATGCTCTCCCAGTGTAAGTCCCGCATTGGGGCATCGAGTTCAACGGACGTATACGATATAGAACCTGATACAATATTCATTGGGTTTTTATTGCTTCCGAAATCGTTTTCCCCGATGTTTTTACAACCTGAAAACAGATTCAATATGAAAATCATTATTACGTAAGCTGAAATGCGACGTGCTTTTTTCAATATTCCCAACCCCCTAAGCTATGATCAAGATATATATCCAAGTAAACAAGAGATAGAGGTGTGCACCCCTCAATCTCTATAATGCCTTCATGGATAAACTGATGTTGACAGAGTAACTGAAGTGCCCGATTCTCCATAATTATGTATATAGAGTACATAATATAAAGTGTTAGAGCTAAACCAATAATTTATTCCTGTGATCAGATCATCGTAACCTAGTGTTATTCCCGTATATGGATCCCATGCTTGAATATTAAGATGAGTTCCTGCGCTATTGCCGGTGATATTGACGATAGCCATGCTTCCATATATTACAATAATAATAAATTATGTAAAATTATTCTACTAAAGAATTGAATAGACGATGTATATATGGGTTCATGATCAATGATACGCATAATAAAATAAACCACTGACATTCGTTTGTCAGTGGTTTCATAGGTTTAGCTTGCGGTCACCGTGCTTGTCGTTACCGTACGGGAATCGCTGCCGGAGTCGTCTTCAGCGTAAATAGTTACAAGCGCACGATACTGTTTTCCGACTGTTCCTGTGCAGGAAACAGAACCGGTGTGAGAATTCGTATTATATGCCAGCATTCCGATGGTTGATGAGCCGAAAAATGACGCTACGCCGCTCCATACACCATTATTGTTTTCCTGGATCACAATATAGCTGGCTCCAACAACATCCATAATCCCGGTGGCATCAACATCAAAGCTGATTACAACAGTATGCCTTGATGATGCAGTAGCCCAGGCATCATAATAATCCAGGTAATAACTTGCTCTTTCGGAATAGACCGTATCGTTAACCGCATAGACATTACCAATAAAGGAAGTGCAAAGCAATACAGCGAATAAAGCTGCAGTAAACCTGATTCTTCTTTTGTTGTACATAATCAATCACCCTTCGTAAATGGAGTCAATCATACGTTTTAATTCGTCCTCGGACAAATCGCCGGAAATGGAACACATGATACTCTGATTAATCCATACAGCCCGTATTTGTCCGTTATTTGTCATCAAATAGTGATTAATTCCATTTCGTTCATAAACAATAACCGACGAATTGTCTTTCTCAAATGTCCCGCTGTCTGTGTCTTCTATTGATGAATATTGCCTTATCGTAATGGCGTAGAATCTGTTGTCCGTTTCGTAGTTAGCCTGAAATTTAATTACCTCTGATGAAGGCATTGCTTTTATATCTGTTAAACTGAATTCAAGCGGATACCAGTTCGGTGTGATCGGCTCCGATATACCGTATGCTTGTAAGGCATCGGCCAAGCTCGAATACTCCATATCCGAACCGGTAGATTCTGAACTGATTTGGATATTGGCTGTTTGATCAGGAGAACCAAATCTGAATATATCGTCCGTCCAACGAGCCATAGCGCCAAATATATTCAATCCAAGGGCTTGTGCGGTGATCATACAGCCAAATAACAATATTACCGCAATGCCAACCAGCGAAACAGCCCGCCAATGGAGACAAAGCGGTCTGCGATGATTTGCCGATTCCGAATGTACTTCAGATTCCAATTGCAAAAAGAAATGAGAGTGTTTTTCCCGGAATACCGCCAGAGAAGCTGTAGCATCATAATCAGCTGCTGACGTGTCTTTTTCGTCCAATATTGTTAAATATTTATCAATTAGGTGGGGATCAAAGTCATTTTCATCCATCGCATCCCATTTATCCGCCATTTCATCTACCAGTTCATCCGGGGTCTTGCTGTTCAGATGCTTGCAGATTTGAGCGGCAACCTCGCCATACTCGCCATTTGGCGAAGTATACCGGTTCACAGCCATCCCGACACCTCCCTTATTCAATATTGATTGAGCAAGGCGTTTCATTACAAAATGATCATGTTTTATTTGCTTTGTTCATAAGTTCTTTATAATGCTTTTTTGCCCGAAACAGTCTTGTCCTGCTGTTAAGCACCGATATATGCAGTTTTTCTGCAATCTGTTCATATGTAAACTGGTTTTCATAGTACAAAATCAAAACTTCCCGTTCTTTCTGAGTCAAGCCTTTCGGTAGAAGCTCGGAAAATGAATGCGCAAACAGATCGTCATTATATATGATAATATCTTCTTTCAATGGTAGCTCAAGCCGGTGTTTTGCCGACTTTATTTCGTCTGCTATAAGGTTTTTAAGTGTTTGGCTTAACCAGCCTTGCACATTCGGGTGTTGTATCAGTTTGTCTCTTTTATATAGGAGAATTAAAAACGCCTCGTTCACCAGCTCTTCCGCAATTTGCTGATTTCTTAATAAATAAGCAGCCAGCTTAATCATCCGAGGAGAGTTTTGAATGTATAGTTTATCAAACCATTCGTCTTGATTTGGCATTGAAATCCCTTTCTATAAGCTCCGGTGGTTCCGCAGCAACGAGAAGATGGCAAAAAGTCACGAATTACTTGGCACTTTACAGGAAAAATCTAACTAATATTACATAATAATCTATATAATACCAAATATGCTGTTAATAATCAAGTGAAAAGTCCGGTGGAGAATCATGTTACTCTCCGAAATTACAAGCAAAATAAAGATCCTTCGCTGCGCTCAGGATGACACCGAGGGGTCTTTTCAGTCTTGAACACATGGGTTATGTTTTACCGGAAAGGTCGGAACTTCTGAAAATGGCAAGCTCATCGGTGTGACGCAGTTTGAAAACCTGCTATTGTTTATGACCGAGTTTATTTTTGTTTCCTCCGGTGCGCCTTGCGTGGCGGTGAAGTATTCCCAGAGCATATATGATGAAGAAAGCGCTCAATATGATGGAGAAAGATATTTGTGGTATGCATTCTAGGCAAAAGAAGGATTAGAGCCTGCTATGCTATTTATTCATATGCAGATTTATGATTATGAGGATTTAACTGAGATTGCAGAGAGTGTGACTTTCATTGAGAATGCATTTTCCAAACGATTTCAAAACGGAAACGGATACCCCCGAGTGAGGTATCCGTTTTGCTTTGCTTAAAACATTAATGCCGTTGCTCTATAATACAGGTCGTGGAAGTATTGTCGTTTTTCAATCAGTTCATCAAAGCTGCCTTGCTCGATAATGTGTCCGTCTTGAAATACGAAAATTT
>JAAYJC010000076.1 GCA_012523085.1 Clostridiales bacterium | reverse complement strand
GCATCGGATCGCCGCTGCATTTTGCAATCCGGAATTCGCCGGTTTGCCTATGCCTTACCAAAAACGTATCGACATTCAAGTTTTTTGCCAGGCATTCCATGACTTCATATGAGTAAAGAAACGAATCGGGATACGCGCTGTCGTCAAACTCTCTTAAAAAATCCTTTGTATATGTCCGGTCCATCAATATCCTCCGAGAACCGTTAATCCGAGCTCCGATAACATATCCTGCACTTCGATCAGGTTTATTTTATGATAAAGGCAATACAAAATGGCGGCATCGCGTTTGATTTTCGGATAAAGCTTGCTTTTCTGGGCCCTCTCCAGCAGTTTCTGCGCGCCGTCGATGTCAAGCCCAAGACCGAACGCCAGCTGTATGGCCTTGTCTCTGGAGGGCTTTCTTGTCCCATTAAACAATTGATGCCCATAGGTTCGGTCAATTAACGCCATCTTGATAACCCGCTCGGGAATCATGCTCTTAGCCGCACATAAATCCGAAAGATAAATGTGAAACGGTGAGCTAAACGGCGAAATCCTGTTCTCCTGCTGATACTGTTCAAAGCTGCCGGCTTCCTTAAGCCGCTGAAATAAAATACTAGTCGAGATGTCATTCGTCATACCTGCAACCTCTGCTCTATCGTCCGGCTCTTATATCTGCAAATACCATATTAATCCTATTTCCCCCAAATAGCAACAGAATATGAAACCGATAATATATTTTACCATGTATCGTTATCAAAGGTCAATAATGTAAAGCACCCCTTTAATTGCCGTGATATAATAACGCTACTTCCGGAAGTAAACGAGGTATGTGCATGGACTATTACCTGATGATCGCGTCAGTATGCATTCTGATTGAGAAGCATTTAAAATCAGACCTGTCTTATCGGGATCTGGAAAACCGGATCGGCTTTTCCTACCGGCATATCAGGGAAATTTTTAAGGAACAGACAAATATGTCCCTGGCAAGGTATGTGTTAAAACGCCGTATTGCGAATGCCGCTTTTGAAATGATCCATTCTGACCGGGCTTTGACAGACATTGCGATGGATTTTGGATTTGAACAATACGGCTCCTTTATTCGCGCGTTCAAGCGCGAGACGGGTTTCACGCCGTCCTCATTCCGGCAAAACAGATGCCGCGTCGGTAGGCGCATTCTGACCATCGGGATCTACGCGCCCGCGATACTCACAGATAATGTCCGCTCGACAAAAATTGATTTAACGGAGGTTAACAATATGACCGACAATATGCGCAAAAGCGACGGCAGCTGCATTCTACTCGGTGTTCCGAAGGTGGAGTACAAAGAGGACAGCGCAACACCGTTCCCGGCCTGCCTGAAGGCATGCCTGAATTATATGGGGCAGGACATCGACTACGCTTATATCATGGCGGCTTCCGGTGCGGCATTCCGGCTGCGGTGGCATACCGGATTCTGGGACGGCGGCAACGTGGATATCATGAATATTTATGAAAACGGTCTTGAAGCGTTTGAGCGTTCATTTCAAGCCGCCGGCCGGAAGCATCGCTTTCTAATGCGGGAAAATTCCGGTAAAGAAGGCTTTATAACGTTCATCAGAAACGAAATCGATGCCGGCCGGCCTGTTATCGCAACAGGAATCATCGGTCCTCCGGAAACCTGCATCATCACCGGATATAAGCAAAACGGAGAAAGTATGCTTGGCTGGAACTTTTTTCAGGACCGGTCGGAATACGCGAAAGGCGTTACATTTGATGAAAACGGCTATTTTATCACCGACGGCTGGTGGGAAAATGAAAGCACCCGGCTGCTGATATCCATTGGCGAGGCAGAAGGCCCGCCAGCCTTAGATCGTGATATCCTGCAAAATGCGCTGGCCATCCTGACCAAAGAGGAAATCCGTTTTCCCGGCAGCACAGGCGTTGTGACCGGAGCGCAGGCCGCTTTTGACCGTCTGGCGGAGAAAATATCAGACGATGGTGAATTCTCAAAAGACATGATAATGCCCTTGCTGATTGAACGCCTCATGTGCTTAAACGATGCGCAGTGCATGATCGGGGAGGGCCGGTATTATGCGGCCAGGTATCTGGAAACTGTCGGAGTCCGGCATCCTGATGTACAGGAAAAATGCAAAAGCGCGGCTGAGTTGTTTTTAAAGGCATCCGCGGCAGCTTATCACAAGATCAATACGATCATCGGAGATTTCTGCGAATATGAAAGCCGGGCGAAACAGCTCCTCAAGCCGGACATCCGCAGGGCAATTGCGGAGCAGATTTTAGCGGCAAAGAAATTTGAGGCGTCGGCACGTGAAATTATTGCCGATATCCTCATCAAGCTGCAGCATACATGATGCTTTACGCGATTCCCGCTGACGGTTTACGATGAATGAAATATTTACGGCAGACATGCGGTAAAAAAACCGCGCGTCTGCCGTAAAATTTTTAAGCCGTTTACTTTACCGCATTGAGCCATTCAATCAGTGTAGACGCAACAGGAACGCCGTTATTGTCCGAGTATGGCGTATTGTCGTTATATAAGAGATCATTTAAGACGGGAATCCACACAAGATGGTTATGAATTGTCGGGGAACCGTCGGGAAACTTAAAGCCTGACGGTAAAACCAACAGCCTCGAGAGGGGATTAAGATCCATCAGCGCCTGCATTGGCCGTGTAACAGACTCCAGAGGCATCATATCGCCTTGACAATGGATCGCCCAAAACGGCAGTTTCGCGACCCGTTTAAGCTGCTCGCCTTTAATCACTTGCCCGCTGGAGCAGCACGGCACAGCCGCCGCAAAACGCTCCGGATGGTTTTTGGCCGCAAGCCAGGTCATATAGCCGCCCATGGAGTAACCGGCGATATACACACGCTCCCTGTCGCAGTCCGGGTGCGCCTTAAAAAAATCATCCAGCGTAGACAAAAACAATCCGACATGCCACGGATTCCATGAGATGCCGTGCCCGTCGCGCAGATCCTCATAGGCCCTCGGCACCATGATGTACGCCCCGCCCGCCTTAAACCTGCTTTGAAAGCCGTCGCTTGCCCAATTTGCAATGGGATTAAACTCAAAGTGGCTCGTCCATACAGACGTTCCGCCGTGCAGGCCGTGAAACCAGACGAACAGAGGATATTTAACGCCCTGTTTCGACGGGGGCTGATAATAGGTATACTCAAGCGCGCTTTGCGCAATTTTAAACTTTTTGATTTCACTAAGCAGCGGATTTTCGCCCTCACCCCCCTGCTTGAACACGTACATTTCCTCAATCATGCCGTCATCATTCAGTTTCAGAAAATAGTTGTCGTTCCAGTCGGTTTTGAGGTCCTCTATAGGCAGCTTGTAATCACGAATGACCGTCGGGTTTTCCACCTGATAAACAGGCGCGCCCGGGACAAAGCGGTATTCGCTCTCTTCCACACCCAAAACAATTTT
>JAAYJC010000075.1 GCA_012523085.1 Clostridiales bacterium | reverse complement strand
ATATGTGAGTTATGACCGCATCAATAAACCGGCCGATTGCCTTTTTGCGGCAAGTCACCTTCCAGCCTTCATGCCGACGCGCTCAATCTGACAGTTGAAGCCGGCTTTCAGGTTGGCGATCGTTTCGGTTTTTTCAAAACGTTCGGGGTCGTAGGTTTTAATCGACATATAGTCATGCAGGAATGAAGCCCAGAGGGTCTGTCCGCCAAGGTCATAGACCTCGGCTGTGGTCAGAGCCTCGAGGCTGTGGGGTGCGAATTTTGGGATGTTGATAATGCTTTCGGGCGGTGCGATAAACGTTTCATCATAGACAGTGAACTTGACCTCACCGTTTCTCACGTATAAAAGATCGCGTTCTTTCGGATATTTCACCCATTCGGCCGTAAAGCCGGGTTCCATCTCCGCGCAGCAAAGCTCGGTAATACCTGCGTTTTCCCAGCGCTGAACCAGTATTTTCATCGTCACGCCGTCCAGCCTGTATTCCGCAAGAGGACGTTTGGGGTTTCTGACAGCCGAGCATTGATCCGCGGATACTTCCTTAAACAGCATGGGCTCATGCCTTATGTAATCCATAGATGGCATAAGCTTATCCAACTCCGGATCGTTCGGGGAATAGGCCTTTGCTTTTCCGAACGGTCCGAGATCGGGACTGTATATATAATCATGGTAGGTTCCGCGATACTTAACATCCTCGATAAAGGCCATGCCGTGAATCTGGCCTGCCTGCAGATGCAGAATATCACCCTTTGTGAGCATGCATTTCTTACCATCAATATACAGCCACATCTTGCCGCTGTCAACAAAAAAGGTCTCATAGCCGAGCCGGTGCTCATGCGGCATATGATCCAGATCGGGGTCTGTGCCCTCGGGCATCGCATACATGAGTGTGTCAAGCATCCAGAACATGTTTCTTGGGCCTTCGCCCGGGACAATCGAAGCCACCTCCGATGTTACCGTTCCGTCGGGTTTCTTGCTTTTTGCCGTGTCTTTCCAAGCTTCTGGGTTATTGTTTAAATCAATAAGGTATTCGCTTGGCATTTCAGATTCTCCTTTCAGTTTTGGCATTTTTAGCTTTTGAGGAAACCCGGGTAATGAAAGCTGACTGCCCTCCGCCGGCATTCGCCGCGGAGGGCAGAAGGGTTATTATTAATACTTTTCCATAAACGCGTCGTAGGCATCCTGATAAATCTGCCGGCATTCAGCCCATCCGAGCTGATCGAGACCGGCGACATAGGAATCCCACTCGCTGAGCGGCGTGGAACCGTCCACGAACAGCAGGAAGTTTTCAGCTATATAGGTCTGGATATCAATACCGAGATTGGCAAGTTGTCCATCCTGCTCTGCTGTGAAGGTAACCGCGCTTGGCCATTGCATGGATCTGTCGCAATTGAAGTGTGAATCCCAGAACGTATGGAACTCGGCAAACTGCTCACCGCCGGGGATGGCGTATGTTTTGCTTCGCATAATGATTCCGCCTTCGCAGATATCATTCATCGTGTACTGAAGCAGCGCCCAGGACATTCCGCTTGGATGATTAATCAGGAAGTCGGTCAGCATCGGCTTGCCGTTTTCATCATAATAGAATGCCTCGCCTTCCACACCCCAGTTAGACAGGAATATGCCTTCTTCGCTGTAAAACCAGTCGCAGTAGGTAACAAGCAGCGGGATGTTATCGCATTTCGGGCTGATTGCCCAGTTGCCTGCCGTTATCCATGTGCGTCCGTCGCCGAGATGGAATACTTGTCCCTCTTCCTTGACCACCTTCTGAATGGGCACCCAGTAGGCATTGGGATCTTGATTGTTGATACCGGAATAGTCGTTGGCCTCGCCGGGGATCAGGCCAATTACGCCGAGGGTTCCGTCCAGAATCAGCGGCATATAATCGCCGATTGCTGTGGTTGACATCCAGTTGGGCTGAATGAGGCCCTCATTCCACCACTGGTTGACCAGCGTCATGGCTTCCTTGTCTTCGGGTCTTGAATTGCAGAACTGCACCTGGCCGTCAACGACTACGGGCGGGGCCACCTTGTTGTTCATCGAATCGACGACGAAATTCGTGTCGAAAGCGGGGCTGAAGATGCCGTGGGAGTCAAGCCCGGAAAGCAGCAGATAGGGGGTTTCCGCTCCGCACTCGGTCTGGAAGAGCTTGAGCAGGTTGTGCAGATCGTCAATCGTAACGACGTCTTCATTCGTCATACCGAGTTTCTCCAGCCAGTCGCCGCGCGCGGCTCCGCTGTTGCGGGTGACATACTCGGACTCAAAGCAGTAAAAGGCGTAAATCGTTTCCGGAACGGGCATGATTTTTGCCATTACGTTGATGTCATCGGGATGGCTGTTAATCTCATAGAAATAGTTCGGCATATACTCTTTATAATCGTACAGGTTAACGATGTACTCGTCATCAATCGCCTGCTGTAGGGGGCCCGGGAAAAACCAGTCGATGTTTGTGCTCAGGTTGGGAATATCGTCACTGGCCACCAGAATGGACATATTGTCCCATCTGTTGCCAAAGGGGATCAGTATGTACTCGATGTTAACACCGGTCTTTTCGGCCAGCATGGCGGGATATGCCAGATCCTCGTAACCGGATTCCGGTACCGCTTCAACAATCATCGGAGAGGTCAGATAGGTAAAAACTTCGTCCGTTGTGGAAAGCGGGAGTTCATATTGATACCTTGTCAGCGGTACGCCGTTTGCATCTGTTTCGTACTTTCCGACCGCAAGGTTGTAAGGGCCTTCGTCTACCGGCTCATCCGAAGTTTGCGGCTCGCCCGATTGCTCGGGGGCGCTTGCCGTCGGCTGATCCGAGGGCTGCGTTACGCCCGGGTCTTTCGGGCCGCAAGCTGCAAAAAATGCGGCAAGCAGCGTAAGCGCAAGCAATAATGCCAGAGTCTTTTTCATGTACCTTAAATCCTCCACTTTAGTAAATTGGTATGCTTTCATTAGAATATGCCCGGTACGCGCAGGCGAGCCGGTATAGATCAACATGTCCGGAGCTTAACCTGTGGTTTGACCGGGGTAAGGGAAAACGCTTTGACCCCTCACCTCCCTGATTTTTTGCGACAGCGACTGCTATACTGCGTATCTGACGGCAACAGTAAATATTGTTAACACCGTCTTTTATAAGCAATATTGTAAATGTTATCATAGACCGTATT
>JAAYJC010000074.1 GCA_012523085.1 Clostridiales bacterium | reverse complement strand
TGAGCGTGTCCACGGTGTTGCAACCAAATCTGGACACGCTCTTTGTTATGATGGCATCTATTTTTCCAGTAAGCGTCAAATAAGTCAGTACCTACACTCGAGGCGGTAAATAAGATACAATAACTCCCAAAAGACATTGTCACGGGGACGGGGGTTTGACATCATAAAAGTACTGAGATACTTTAAGTCCGAGGTAATGCGAACGCCAAAGAAAGCCAGGAAGAAAAGTGAAAGCGGAATATATCACATAATGTTGAGAGAGATAAACCATCAGGTTATCTTTGAGGACGATGAGGACTAAGGCGTGTTTTTAAAGACAATACGATATAAGAAACAGATTTCTGTCTGAACCAAAGCAAAGGGGGTTGTCCGTCAGGCAAATCGAAAGACTGACTAGGATCAACAGAGGAATTAGTGCAGAAGGCATAGCGTGGTTGTCAAACCCCCGTCCCCTTGGCAACCATACGCGCCTTCCGGCGCACGGCGGGAGTCCGCCGTGAATCTCGGCGTAGCCGAGTTCCCGCAGGGCGAATTCATTTCGCCCGAGGATGATAAATAAAAAGGGGTCCCCATGGATGCTTGCATCCATGGGGATGGTGCCGGTGACCGGAGTCGAACCGGTACGGTGTTGCCACCACAGGATTTTGAGTCCAGCACGTCTACCTATTCCATCACACCGGCATATCCGCCTAAAGAGTATACAATAGGTATAAGTGAAATTCAAGCACAATTTCTGACGTTTTAACAGAATGTTTACCGAAAGGGCTACACAGAAAATCTCTTTTGTGATACAATGGCATGTGCTGTAAAAAGAAAATATGGTACGGTGATTTTACCGTTATCGTGAATATTCCGAAAGGTCCCATGCGTGACGATGATAAACCGATTAAAAAAACTGATCGTTTTGGCGATCATGCTGTTGATAGTTGCCATATGCTCGGGTTGTATTCGGGAAAACATGGACGACCTGTTCCGGCTTCCGGAACCCTCAAGGGAATACATCGAGCTTCAAAAGATAATTGACGAAATCAGACAGGCAGGCGCGGTATATTCAGCCCCCTCGGCCGGCTCCTACAGACAGTCGGTCCAATTGCGCGACATCAGCGGTGACGGGGTGAATGAGGCGATCGCTTTTTTTAATGACTATGGCGAAAACCCGCTGAAAATTTACATTTTTCAAAACATCGACGGAAAATACAAAACGGCGGCCGTCATAGAAGGCAGCGGGACCGGCATAGAAAGCATTGCCTATACCGACATGGATTCCGACGGGTGGAGCGAGGTCATTGTGGGGTGGAAAATCCCGGACCTCAAGATGCTGAAAATTTACTCCCTGAAGGATTATCAGGCGGCGACCATCGCCACAACGGATTATACCGCCTACACAATCGCCGATATCGATATGAACGGCAGGGACGATGTGATTGCGGCCCGGCACAGCAGTACGGACAATACCGGCTCTGTCGATATATTGAGCATCGACGAGGCGGGGGAGACGGTGAAAGTCAGCGAGCGCCTGTCCAACGGCATTGAGAGCATTTTAAAGCTGACCACCGGGCAGTTGTCGGATAAGTCAAGAGCACTGTTCGTCGAGGGCGGCTATAAGAAAGACGGCATGATTACGGATGTGTTCATCCTTGAAAACGGTAAGCTGAAATGCATCTCGATGAATGATGACGGCGTCAGCGCGCATATGGCCAGAAGCACTCGCGTGTACTGCCGGGATATCAACAACGACGGCGTTATGGAAATCCCAATCCCGCGTGAACTGCCGACGCAGTCCGAGACCGCCTACAGGGTGCTGGACTGGTACTGCTACAACAAATGGGGATTCAGAAGCGTTTCGCTGACGACGTATCACAACAACACGGACAGTTGGTATCTGGTTTTACCGCCCGAATGGAGCGTTGACATAACGATACGCCGCGACGATTCCGTTTCCGGCGAAAGAGCGGTCATTTTCTCGATCTGGAACGGGCCGGAAGCGGCACCGGTTGATTTTTTAAAGATGATTACGCTGACAGGTGAAAACCGTGAAGCGAAAACGAAAGAGAACAACAGGATTATTCTCAGACGCGAGGGTGAGATAATCTATGTCGCCGAATTGCTTGAAGGATCAAAAGACTGGGCATACGCACCCGACGAACAATATCTGAAGGACAGTTTTTCACTCATCTATTCCGAGTGGATTACCGGACTGATCCAATAAGGCGATGAAAGCGACATTTTGCGGCAGCGGTTTATTGCAGCCGTTACAATCGAAAACACGGGAAAGGGCTTCACGTACATTTGCGTGTTAGCCTATGGAGGGGCTTTGTGAAAAAGGTTTTGGTATTGGAAGACGAATCCAGCATAAGAAGCTTTGTTGTGATCAATCTCAAACGATCGGGTTATGAACCCATAGAAGCGGCAACCGGCGAACAGGCGTATGAGCAGGTCAGGCTGAACCCGGATATCAAGGTTGCGATTCTGGACATTATGCTGCCGGATACGGACGGGTTTGAGGTCTGCCGCAGGCTAAGGGCGGCCGATCCTAAAATGGGCATCATCATGCTGACGGCGCGGACACAGGAGATGGATAAGGTCACGGGCCTGATGACCGGGGCCGACGATTATGTGACAAAGCCCTTTTCACCGGCTGAATTGACCGCCCGCATCGACGCTTTATACAGGCGGGTCGGCGGCGGCGACGAGGAGGAGACGGGCGAACTGGTCAGAGGCCCGTTTAAGCTCAATACCAGAAACAGGACGCTGGAAAAAAACGGCGAGCGAATCAAGCTGACTCAGGTTGAGTATTCGATCATCAGATTGTTTATGGATAATACCGGCAAAGCGCTTTCCAGAGAAGAAATCCTCAACAACGTATGGGGCAAGGATTATTTCGGCGAGCTCAAAATCGTCGACGTTAACATCAGAAGACTGAGGATAAAAATAGAGGACGACGCAACGAACCCCACGTATATCACGACGGTGTGGGGATATGGATATAAATGGGGATATTGAGTTGGCGGTACTGCGGTTACGTTTTCGCGGCATAAGGCGCAAATGGGTCGTTAACAGCATGGTTGTAACGCTGTTGATTGTCATCGTCGGCGTCAGCGCTTATGCCATAGCCATACACAGCTACTATTATACCGGAATGCAGACAAGCATGGAAACGACGGCGAAAACAGCCACCGACTTTTTTGCCAGCTATATCACGAAAACCTCCGCCGAATATTATCTGAGCGCGTATAAATATACCGAGCGGTTTGACGACAGGGACAAGCTGGAGCTGCAGTTTATCAACGCCTACGGAAGAGTTGAGGTCTCCACCTATGGGATAACGGCCGGAACGATGCCCGGGACTCCGGATATCAGTGAGGCGATCCGCACAAAGAAACTGACCGCCTGGCGCGGAAAGAATCCTGCGACAGGCGAACGGATCATCGCGGTATCCAGCCCGATGATCTATTCAACCGGGCAGGTGGTCGGCGTCATGCGCTATATATCCAGCCTGAGAACCGTGGACAGACAGGTTACGCTGAACATCGTCGTGGCCGCCATTTTGGGTATTGTGATCATTATGATCGTAATTTTGGTCAATACGTATTTTATCCGGTCGATCATTACACCTGTCATGGAAGTGACGAAAATGACCAGGCATATCGCCGAGGGCGGATACGGCGGTCAAATCGAAAACCAATATGACGATGAGCTGGGTGAAATGGTCCATGCCATCAATGAAATGTCGATGAAAATCAGCCAGTCGGAAAAGATGAAAACGGAATTCATCTCTTCCGTCTCCCATGAGCTCCGAACCCCGCTGACCGCAATCGCAGGCTGGGGCGAAACGTTGATGTATGACGAGGACATGAGCCCGGATTCCCAGCGCGGCGTGGCGATCATACTCAAGGAAGCCAAGAGGCTGGCGACAATGGTGGAAGAGCTTCTTGACTTTACGCGAATCGAGGACGGGCGCTTTACCGTGCGTATAGAGCCTACCGACATTGAGGCGGAGCTGGAGGACGCGCTTATCACATACGGCGAGCTGTTCAGGCAGGACAATATTACGCTGGAATATGTGTCCTCCGACGATATGCTGCCGACGATACCGGGCGACCCTGAACGGATGAAACAGGTTTTTTTGAATGTTCTGGATAATGCCGCCAAATACGGGAAAGACGGGGGCCGTATCACGGTTACGACCGCTTTGATAAAGGATTACGGCAATACGGGGAAAGATTACGTAAGAATAACCATCCGTGATTTCGGACCCGGCATACCGCCCGACGAGATCCCCCATGTTAAATACAAGTTCTACAAAGGCAGCTCCAAGGAGCGGGGGAGCGGAATCGGACTGGCGGTCTGCGATGAGATCATCAAACGTCACGGCGGGATACTGAATATTGAAAACGCGGCGGAAGGTGGCGTTCTGGTCACGATTATGCTTCCGACCAAGGGCGCATGAAAGGACAGCCTCAGAATATGAAACAAAAAAAAGAGGGCTTTCGCACAACAATCGGAGGGCAGGCACTGATTGAGGGGATCATGATGCGGGGGCCTTCAAAACAGGCCATCGTTGTCAGTACAAAAGACGGGTTTGTGGTCAAGGAAGAAGACCTGAAGTTCATTAAAGATAAATACCCGATTTTAGGCTGGCCGCTTGTCAGAGGCATCGTAAACTTCGGAAGCTCGATGGTTAACGGGTTTAGAGCGCTGATGTTCTCGGCGTCCTGTCTTCCTCTTGAAGAACAGGAAGAGGAAAAATCAAAAATTGATATCTGGATCGAAAAGAAATTCGGCGGCGAAAAAGCGGATAAAATTATCATGACCGTAGCGGCAGTGATCGGCATCGCATTGTCTGTCGGTCTTTTTATCCTGTTGCCGACTTTATTGGCGGGGCTTTTCAAAAATATTGTTCCCTCCGGCCTTTTAAAAAACCTGATCGAAGGCGCTTTTCGCATTGCGATATTTTTAATCTACCTATGGTTTTCCACCAGAATGAAGGATATTCACCGCGTCTTTGAGTATCACGGCGGCGAGCATAAATCCATTCACTGCTATGAAAAGGGCCTGGCGCTGACCGTTGAGAATGTCCGTGTGCAGCCGAGGCAGCATCCGCGCTGCGGCACCAGCTTTTTGTTCGTTGTGGTCATCATCAGCTCTCTGGTGTTTTCGGTGGTCAGCTGGTCAAATCCCTTACTCAGGATTCTGATCAGAATCCTTTTGATACCGGTTGTCGTCGCATTCAGTTATGAGATTAACCGGCTTATCGGACGGCATGACAACCGGTTTACGCGAATACTGGCGGCCCCCGGCCTCGCGCTTCAGAGGTTGACGGTTTATGAGCCGGACGACAATATGATTGAGGTTGCGATAGCGGGTCTCAAGCTGGTTATCCCGGAGAAAAAAGGCGCCGACGAATGGTAAAACTCGGCTTTGCAGCCGCCGGGATATGGAGTTTTCATTATGGCAAAGACCTATAACGATATTTACATGGAAGCAAAAGGGCGCTTCAAAGCGGCGGGAATCGGCGAGTATTCTCTGGAGGCAAGGCTGCTTCTTGCGCATCTGGCAGATAAAACGCCTGCAGAATTTTTAAGGGATCTCCGGCTTTATGTTTCTGAAGAATATGCCGAAAAATCCGGTGAAATGATCAAACGCCGGTCAGACGGAGAACCGATTGCCTATCTGACCGGATACTGGGTGTTTTATGGGCTTCCGCTTAAGATAACAAATGATGTCTTAATCCCGAGAACGGACACGGAAATTGTTGTCGATACGGCAATCAGGCTTGGCGGTTTACGCTCAGGCGGTGAAAAAAAGGCCCTTCGTATTCTCGACCTGTGCTGCGGCAGCGGCTGCATCGGACTTGCGCTGGCGAAAAATATCCCCGAAGCACGCCTTACCCTGACGGACAACTCAAAGCCGGCCGTGAAGCTTTCCGGAAGCAACGCGGTTTTAAATAAACTGGCTTCCCGCGTGAGCTGCCTGTGCTGCGATGTTTTCGACACGCCGCCCGCCATACTGGGCACATTTGATCTGATTGTCAGCAATCCGCCCTATATAAAAACCGATGAGCTTGAAAGCCTGTAGCGTTCCGTGCGGGATTATGAGCCGCGAAACGCACTGGACGGCGGTAAAAACGGCCTTATTTTTTACAGGCGCATATGCGAAGAATGGGTGCAGCTCCTGAACGATTTCGGGTATCTGGTTTTTGAATGCGGCATAGGGCAAAGCGGCGAAATTGAAGAAATCGGCAGGCAGGCCGGCTTGACGCCTATTGAATCCGTGAAGGACACGCTTGGGATTGACAGGGCGATCGTGTTTCAAAAGAAACCTTATTGAAGCTTCAATAAGATAAAACGGTTTAAAGACTTTTTACCCGCGCCGCAAACCCACGACTGCCATTATATTATTATATAGGAAATGGAGATAAGTATGGCTGAAAAGAAAAAGCATGCTCCCGTTGAACGCGTCGCGCCCGCACCGGACAAGAAAAAGGCGCTTGAAACGGCTATGATGCAGATTGAAAAAAATCACGGCAAGGGCTCCATCATGCGTCTCGGCGAAGCGGCCCGGATCAATGTTCAGGCCGTATCGACGGGTTCTTTGTCCTTGGATATGGCTTTAGGCATCGGCGGCGTACCAAAGGGCAGGATTGTTGAAATATACGGACCCGAAGCGTCCGGAAAGACCACTCTGGCACTTCATATTCTGGCCTCAAGCCAGAAAGAGGGCGGGGAAGTCGCATTTGTCGACGCAGAGCATGCGCTGGACCCGACCTATGCGCGGGCGCTGGGTGTCGATATCGATAACCTATTGATCTCTCAGCCCGACACCGGCGAACAGGCTTTGGAGATTACCGACGCGCTGGTGCGTTCCGGTGCGGTCGATGTCATTGTCGTGGACTCGGTCGCGGCTTTGGTACCGCGCTCCGAAATTGAGGCCGAAATGGGCGATTCGGTCGTCGGCCTGCATGCCCGGCTGATGTCGCAGGCGCTTCGAAAGCTTGCGGGCTCTATTTCAAAGACCAATTCAATCGTCGTATTCATCAACCAGCTTCGGGAAAAAATAGGGGTAATGTACGGCAATCCCGAAACGACCACCGGCGGCAGGGCCTTGAAATTTTACGCCAGCGTTCGTTTGGATGTGCGCAGGATAGAGACGCTGAAAAACGGTACGGAAATGATCGGTAACCGCACAAAGGTCAAGGTTACGAAAAACAAGGTAGCCCCGCCATTCCGGGAAGCGGTTTTTGACATTATCTACGGCGAAGGGATTTCAAAAATCGGCGAGATCATCGATATGGGACTGAATCTGGATCTTTTGGAAAAGAGCGGCTCGTGGTTTACCGTTAACGGCGTGCGTATGCAAGGCAGAGACAGCCTGAAAGCGTACCTGAAGGAAAACCAGGACATAGCGGATCAAATCGAGGAAGCGATTATCAGTAATTCGTCAAAGCTGATGGGCCCGCAATCCAGGGCGGCGGCAATTGCGGCGGGCAGAGCCGTGGATATCAGCGCCGATGATTTTGACGGGTAGCGCTCATGCGCATTGAAAAAATCGAAGCTGTCCACGGTCGTAAACACGCATTCGACGTTTTTTTTGATCATGACATAAAGATCAGATGCTTTTTGAAGAACATCGAGGATTTCGGCATAAGACCGGGCCTCGAGCTCTCGGAAGAGGACTTTGAGCGGCTGAAAAATGCCGTCGCATTGTCAAAGACGCGGCAGCGGGCAGCGACGCTCCTTTCCGCCCGGCCGATGTCCGCGGGAGAGCTGGAAAAGCGGCTTGTTCAAAAGGGCGAGAGCGAAGAAAACGCGGCAGAGGCCGTAAAATGGCTGACGGAAATTCATGCGCTTGATGATCTGGACTATGCGCGCACGGTTGCGCAGCATTACTCGAGAAAAGGCTACGGCAAAGCGAAAATCAAAGACGAGCTGTACAAAAGGTTTGTTGCGCGCGAATACTGGGACGAGGCGTTTGAGCATATGGAAGATACCCATGAAGCGGCGGAAAAGTATCTGAAAACAAAGCTCAGGAACAAAAACCCGGACAGCGCCGAAATAAGAAAGGCGGCAAACGCCCTGTATCGCCGGGGTTTTTCCTGGGACGAAATTAAAGAGGCTCTTCGGCGGTATGAGGAAGAAACGGAAGAATAGGCAAAAGGCTTTCCCCAAAAACAGTTATCAGTAAATGAAATGGAGACTTCATGGCGGTTAAGGTAGGCATGGTATCGCTTGGATGCGCAAAAAACCAGATAAACAGCGAGCAGATGCTCTTTTTAATTAAAAAATCCGGGTACGAGATAACCGCGGATCTTTCAGACATAAACGCAGTGGTGATCAATACCTGCGGTTTTATCGAAAGCGCGAAAAGCGAGGCAATTGACACAATCCTCGAGTTTGCGGCGCTCAAAAATGAAGGCAAACTGGAAAAAATCATCGTAGCGGGATGCCTTGCCCAAAGGTATGGATCCGAAATACCGCAGGAGATTCCGGAGATCGACGGTCTTGTCGGCTGCGGCAGCTTTGACGAGATCATCATAGCGCTCGACCGGGCTTTTGCCGGCGAAAAGCCGTGCCTGTTCTCGGATATCAGCGCGCCCGTATCGGAAACGGAAAGGATCCTGTCCTCGGGTCCGGGCTGGGCTTATCTGAAAATCGCGGAAGGCTGCGACAACCGCTGCGCGTACTGCGTAATTCCGTCTTTACGCGGAGCATACAGGAGCAGGCCGATTGATCGCATAATAGAGGAAGCGGAGCATCTGGCTGCTACCGGCATAAAGGAACTGATTTTGGTAGCCCAGGACACGACAAGATATGGCACGGATTTCTCCGGGAAGCGTCTGCTTGCGGAGCTTCTTCGGCGACTTAAGGGTATAGACGGCATTGATTGGATAAGGCTGCATTATCTGTATCCCGACGAAATTGACGATGAACTGATCGATGAAATAGCCGTAAACGAAAAAGTGGTCAAGTATCTGGATATTCCGATTCAGCATATCAGCGATAACATTTTGAGCGCGATGAACCGGCGCGGGACAGGCCGTCAGATCAGAGAGCTATTAATGAAGCTGCGGGACAAAATCCCCGGCCTTGTGCTGCGAACCAGCATTATTACGGGCTTGCCCGGTGAAGGTGAAGAAGAATTCGAGGCGCTTTGCCGGTTTCTGCTCCAGCAGAAAATCGAGAGGGCCGGCGTTTTTGTGTATTCGCCGGAGGAAGGAACGCCCGCGGAAAGCATGCCCGGCCGTCCTACACAGGAAGTAGCCGAACACAGAGCGGAACTGATTTCGGACATGCAAAGCCGCATTATGGATGAATACAACGCGACGCGTGTCGGAAAGACACTGAAAATACTCTGCGAAGGTTATGACAGAATTGCCGAGTATTATTACGGCAGGAGCGAAGCGGATTCTCCGGATGTCGACGGAAAGGTATTCTTCCTCGGAGAAAAGATCGTTCCGGGTGAATTCGTATCGGTTAAGATTACCGACATACTGGACGGCGATCTAATCGGAGAAAAGAGCGCAGTGTGAGCGAAACCATCTATTGCATGCCGCGCAGCGTCGTGGCATAAATTAAAGCGTAGTCTGTTAATCAAAAAGAACGGCCGGCCGCTCGCCGGTAAAGCGGTATCCGTGTCATATTCCGGAATATGCACAGTGTGTTTTTCGGAATGTACGCAGCGGAGCATGGAGCTCATATGAACACAGCCAACAAAATTACACTTGTGAGAATTGTAATGATCCCTTTATTTATGGTCGCAATGCTTATCGAATTGCCGTATTCCAGGGTTGTTGCGTTGATTATTTTTGCTATTGCGGGGATAACGGACCGCGTCGACGGATATGTTGCGCGAAAATATAATCAGGTGACCAATTTCGGCAAGTTTATCGACCCGATTGCCGACAAGCTTCTGGTGACGGCCGCTTTGATCATTCTGGTACAGTGGGGGCAGATTCCGAGCTGGGCAGCCGTTATCATCATCGCCCGGGAATTTGCTGTTTCCGGACTCAGGCTGGTTGCCGTCGGCGAAGGCGTGGTCGTAGATGCCGGCCCATCCGGAAAAGTGAAGACAGTGGTATCAATTGTGGCGATATGCTTTATGCTGACGGATTTTCATGACGCGGTTTTGATTTCCGGACTGCTCAACGTTGATGGGCTTGCGGTGTTTTTAATGGTTGTCACAACGCTGTGGTCGGGCATCGAATATTTTATCAAGAACCGAAAACTGCTCAACTGGAATAAATGAAAGACATTTGAAAACAATATAAATACTGCGGCAGCAAAAATATAATCAACAACGATTTGCCCGGCAAATCGTTGTTGTGCATTTATCGCAGCAAAAGGGGTGAGCGGATTGTTTTGTCTGGCCGTGTTGGAAAGTGAAGACGAGAAGCTGGCAGAGGCGGTCACCCGCTTAATGAAGAAGAGTGCCAAATGGCACAATACATCCGTGCTGATTTCCTGCAGCGATAAATTTGGGTTCTTAAACACATCCGATATTGATCTTTTGATCATATCGCCCAATGCGCATTTTACGAAAAAAACCGATTTGAGCGCAAAATGCATTCTCCTGCCCGGAACGCTCCTTGATAGCCTGAACGGCGTCGAGTCGGATTATGTCATCACCTACGGCATGTCGCCCAGAGATACCGTAACAGCCTCCAGCATAAGCGACGACGGGATTGTCATAACGCTGCAAAGAGAGCTGGTTACGCTGTCGGGCGAGATTCTGGAGCGTCAGGACCTGCCGAAAATGCCGTTGCGGTTGCCGCCGCCCGAAAAGATGATGGTGGTGATCAGCGCATTATTATTAATCGGCGTGCCGCCGGATACCATCAGTATTTAATCAAGTATTGAAACGGTTCTTCGATTAAAACCGAAGAACCGTTTTTGTGCCATGTGCGTCGGTTTTTCCCGGCGATTTGAGCCTTCACAGTCAAAGCGATAAAACATTTCGCCCAAATGGCGAATTGGGATTATATCAATGGACATCCACGAATATACTGTCACATGGGACAACGAAAGACTCGTCGCGGCAACACAACGAAACAGGTTGTCGTTGTGTTGCCGCGACGAGGCGGAACGGAGGTTAGCGTGGATGGCATCTGGAAAAACAATGTGGTAGAGTTATGCGGGGTGCTGGGGAACAGGCCGAAATTTTCGCATATGAGCAAAGACAGGAAGTATTACCTTTTTCCCCTGGAAATCCAAAGATTGTCCGGCACTGTCGATACCGTGAACATTACCGCCGCGCAGGAGCTGCTTTCGGGGATTGAAGTGACAAACGAGGAGCATGTCAAGGTTCGCGGTGAGCTGCGGTCATTCAATAACAAAAGCGGGAAAGGCAGCAAGCTTGTCATAACGGTTTTTGCGCGCGAAATCTTCCTGACAAACGAAGAGGAAAAAAACAGTATTATGCTGACCGGTACGTTATGTAAGCCGCCGAACCTGCGAAGAACGCCTATGGGCAGAGAAATATGCGATTTGATGCTGGCTGTCAACAGAAGATATGGCCGCTCGGATTATCTGCCCGGTATCGCCTGGGGGCAAAACGCGGAAACAGCCGGAACCTGGAGCGTAGGCAAGGAAGTCAGTTTAATCGGAAGGATACAAAGCAGGAAGTACATAAAAATTGAAAACGGAGAAGGAATCGAAAAAACTGCGTATGAGGTTTCGGTCATCAGCTTTGAGGACGTTTAAGCACTCCCGTCTGTCGGTAAACGGCAGACTATTTTTTTGCTGTATTTGCCGCAATAGGTAACAGACCGATAACTTTGCGGTTGCGATAACAGCGTCAAAATGGTAAAATAGATAAATATTTAACTCATACAAATCCCCACGTTGCCACGAAGCGGCAGCGCAAACAGTCAGGAAAAATCGATGATGTGCGAAACTATTCTCCATTAAAAAATGCAGAATAGGATAATTTATATCAGAAAGCTGGATACCATGGTTTTGCTATATAGTTCCGCGTTTGTTTTGGGCCTGTCCGGTGCCATGATGCCCGGGCCGCTGCTAACCTATACGATCAGAAAGGCGCTCGCCAAAGGGTGGAAGGCCGGATTTATCATCACGGCCGGGCATGCGCTTCTTGAGATCGCTTTGATTGCACTCATTATGCTGGGATTCGGGAAGATTCTTCAAACGCTTATCGCCCAAATCATCATTGGTATGGCAGGCGGCCTTCTTTTGACCTATATGGGTTATGATATGCTCAAAAACGCGATTAAAAACAACATATCCGTCAGTACCGAAGAAAAAGGCACGCGTGCCGGCAGCATGGTCTTGTCGGGCATATTGATTTCCGCGTCGAATCCGTATTTTCTGATCTGGTGGACAATCATCGGGCTCGGGTTTATTTTGCAGGCCATCGGATCATATGCCTATCTGGGCGCCGTCGTTTTTTATCTGGGTCACATTACGGCGGATTTACTGTGGTATGGGGTCGTCTCAACGGTTGTCGGGAAAACCAGAAAATTCATCAAGGACAAGCCGTATCGGATCATTATCGCCTCTCTCGGCTTCATTCTGGTTCTGTTCGGATTCCGGTTCATTTATGGTGCAGTGAAAGACATTCTTTCGCTATAAAATAAGTGATTTTATAGGCTGCTTCGCGGCAGAGGCCCGAGACGTATTAAAAGCTTTGCTGATGAAAATGGAGTCTATATGAATAATGTGCTGACGAAAATCATACTTATCGTATGTGTTCTGACGCTGCGCGGTTATGCTGAGCCCATCGCGCCGTCGGAAATCCTTAAGCTGAGCGGCCGGATATTGGAAGGTGACGCGATGCCGTACATAAAATTACCTGAGAATACGAATGAGGCCCCGGACGCGGAGCCGCTTGTTGCCGCCGCTATGCGTAATGCCGGGCTTAACATAAAAAACCTTGCCTTTTCTCAGCTTATTCTGGTTTATGCCTCAGGCAGCGAGGCTGTTGTCACAGCCCTTGAAAAAGACGCCGCCGGAGCATGGGTTTTTTGCGAAGAGTTAAACCCCATAACGGGATATGTGGGCAGAAACGGCGTGAGCTTTGATAAGACGGAAGGCGACGGCTGCACGCCCGGCGGTCTGTTTGCCATCGGTTATGCCTTCGGCAATAATGAAATGCCCGAAACGGGGCTTGACTATCGAAAGGTGACCGGGCAAAGCTATTGGATAGACGATATGAATTCCGCATACTATAACCAATGGGTTGAAGGCGAAGAAAACAAAGACTGGCACAGCGCGGAGCGCCTGTCCGACAGTAAAAATGCCTACGCATATGCCGCCGTAATTGAATATAATACAGGTCAGGAAAAAATTGCCGGAAAAGGTTCGGCTATCTTTTTGCACTGCGGAACCGAACCGACCTCAGGCTGCGTCGCGGTCACAAAGCGCGATATGCTCATGCTGCTCAAATGGCTGAAAAGCGCCTCGTCTTCAGGTGAACCGCCTCATATTTTAATTGTTTCCGAACCGATACAATAAATGCATGCAAGAACATAACTGCGCCGCGGATAAACAGCAATAAAATGGACAAAATTCGCCCATTATACGCAAAAATTCCGGTTTTGAATCCAAATGATAAACAAAATGCTTAATATTTGTCTGAATATAATAATGCAATGGGGCAAAGATATGATTGGAACACCCGAACAGATAACACACAAACAAGGAGAATGAATATAATGGCTAGATCCAATCAGGTTCTTAATCCGAATGCACGTGAAGCGCTCGATCGTTTCAAGATGGAATCTGCCAGTGAGGTCGGAGTCAATCTAAAACAGGGATATAACGGCGACCTGACTTCAAGGCAGGCAGGCAGCGTAGGCGGAAACATGGTCAAAAAGATGATCCAGGCCTATGAAGACAATATGAAATAGCTGCCTTCAAAGAAAGATCACTATGAATTTAAAAAGCTCCGGAAAATATTCCGGAGCTTTTTAAATTTTTATGTTCAAATTCCCGGTTATAGATCACAACGGTATCTCACTAACGGATACCCATCACCGCAGGCGGTCAAACAGTCCGAAAGCGCAGATACAGACAAGCAAGTTATGCAAAAATAAATCTAAAATCAGCATTCTGCATATTTTATCTGTATCAAGAAAATGACGGAAAAATATTGCTATCTATAAAAGATGTCATGGGGACGGGGGTATACCAACAAAACTGCACCAAAAATCAGCATACAAAACGCTCTGAGCAATCAGGGTCTTTTGTATGCTGATCTAAAAAAGCAATATGACTTTCTCTGTTTCATCCGGCTTTGCTTCCGCTTAGCCTCCCAGATAGGCCTTGCGGATATTGTCGCTTTCAATCAGTTCCCGGCCGGTTCCGGAAACGGCAATGCTGCCGGTCTCCAGCACATAGGCTCTGTCGGCAATGGACAGCGCCATCTGCGCGTTCTGCTCCACCAGAAGGATGCTGGTTCCTTCCTTATTCAGTGTCTGTATGATGGCAAATATCTGCTCAACCAGTATCGGCGCGAGGCCCATTGAGGGTTCGTCCAGCATCAGAAGCTTGGGATGGCTCATAAGCGCGCGTCCCATTACCAGCATCTGTTGCTCGCCGCCCGAGAGCGTGCCCGCGACCTGCTTTCGGCGTTCCAGAAGGCGTGGAAACTGGGCGTATACCTTTTCCATTGTACCCTTTATATTGCCGCGTCTGGTGTAGGCGCCCATTTCCAGATTTTCCTGAACGGTCATCTGAAGAAAGACACGGCGGCCTTCCGGGACCTGGGCAAGACCGCGCTCCACGATCTTGTGGGAGGCCAGAGAGCATATATTCTCATCCAGAAAAATGATCTCGCCTGTCTTTGAACGCAGCAGGCCGGAGATGGTTTTCAAAACGGTGCTCTTTCCGGCGCCGTTGGCCCCTATCAGGGTTACAATCTCACCCTCGTTGACCTCCAGCGACACGCCTTTGATGGCGTGTATGGCGCCGTAATAGACGTTTATATTATCTACTTTCAGCATTGCGGTCAGTTCTCCTTCTTCTTGCCCAGATAAGCCTCGATGACCTCAGGGTTGTTCTGGATCTGACTGGGCGTGCCTTTGGCTATTATCTTGCCGAAGTTCAGTACGCATATCCCCTCGCAAATGCCCATGACCAGGTTCATGTCGTGCTCTATGAGCATGATGGCTATCTTAAACGCGTCGCGAACCTTCACGATGTTTTCCATCAGTTCGTCCGTCTCGGAGGGGTTCATTCCGGCAGCGGGCTCATCCAGGAGCAAAAGAGAAGGGCCGGATGCCAGAGCGCGGACTATCTCAAGCTTGCGTTGCGCGCCGTAGGGCAAAGAACCCGCCCGTTGAGATGCCAGGTCCTGCATGTCAAAGATGGACAGCAGTTCGAGGGCCCGCTCATGAGCCTGCTTCTCGCCTTTCCGGTAAGCGGGCAGGCGGAGTATGCCGCTCCACATGCCGTATTTGATATGGTTGTGCATACCCAGTTTGACATTGTCCTCAACAGACAGGTTTGAGAAAAGTCTGATGTTCTGGAACGTGCGGGCGATACCTGCCTTGTTAACCTGTACGGTGTTCATGTTGTAAGTATCGTGTCCGTTGAGGAGTATAGTGCCGCGAGTCGGCTGATACACCTTGGTGAGCAGATTGAAAACGGTAGTCTTGCCAGCACCGTTGGGGCCTATCAGCCCGGCGATCTCGGTGCAGCCGATGGCCATGTTAAATTCTTCGACAGCAGTAAGTCCGCCAAAGTCGATACCCAGATTGAGCGCTTCCAGCACAGGGAACTTGTCTACGTCGCGCTCGGGGATGATGTTCGGAGAAGGTACGGGTACCAGCTTTATCTCAGGTCTTTTATACCTGCCCATCTCACGGCCCCTCCTTTACATCTTTGGTGATTGATGGGCGTATCTTGCCCAAAACCCGTCTTAACATGCTCTTGAATACGGCGTTATTGGTGGCTATCATAACGAGTATAAGCACGATGGCATAGACAAGCATGCGGTAGTCGTCAAACTCGCGCAGCAGCTCCGGGATAACAGTGAGTACGGCGGCGGCGATAATCGAACCCAAGACATTGCCTAAGCCGCCAAGGACAACAAAAACAAGAATGAGTATCGATGTGTTGAAGTTAAACTTGGTGGCAATGATGGTTGAATAGTTCATGGCGTACAAGGTGCCTGCCGCGCCGGCCAGGGCAGCGGAAATGACAAAAGCCATCATTTTATACTTCGTAACGGGAATTCCCACGCTCTCGGCGGCGATGCGGTTGTCGCGCAGTGCCATGATTGCACGGCCGGATCGGCTGTTGACCAAATTGAGTACAATGAATAAGGTAACCAGTATCAGGATAATGCCTGTAGTGAAGGTTGAGATTTTTGTTATACCGGAAATGCCCATGGGGCCGTCGATAATGACCCTGCCGTCCTCGCCGAGGTTAAGGGCGTCGGAGTTAGTGAGGAAACTTATGTGAAGCCCGCGGGAGTCCGTGCCTACATACAGGCAGTTTATAATGTTTTTGATAATTTCTCCGAAGGCCAGAGTGACTATTGCCAAATAGTCTCCGCGCAGACGCAGCACGGGTATGCCGATGAGTGCGCCCGCCATTCCGGCGCAAAGAGCTCCGATGACCATGGATATGGCCATACGCAAAGGAGCCAAAGGTATTAAAGCCTCAAGGCTGATACAAGCCACAACGCCGGTAAAAGCGCCGACGCTCATGAAGCCCGCGTGGCCCAAAGACAGCTCGCCCAATACACCCACAGTCAGGTTCAGCGACACCGCCATGACCACATAGGCGCAGATAGGAACAAGTTGTCCCTTAAGGGAGGAACTGATACCGCCGGTAGCGGTAATCAGCATCAGCACGGCATAGGCGATGATGACAAAGCCGTATGTATATAAATTGGAATGAGCGGTCTTGCTAATTCTTTTCATAATACCCGCCTCAAACTTTCTCATGGACCTGCTTGCCGAGAAGCCCTGTGGGCTTTACAAGCAGAACAATGATCAGCACGGCGAATACTATGGCGTCGGAGAGCTGGGTGGAGATATAGGCCTTCCCGAATATCTCGATCAATCCCAAAAGTATGCCGCCGATCATGGCACCGGGTATGGAGCCGATTCCGCCGAACACGGCGGCTGTAAAGGCCTTAATGCCGGGCATTGAGCCGGTAGTGGGCATCAAAGTAGGATAAGCGGAGCAGAGCAGCACTCCGGCAATCGCCGCCAGCGCTGAGCCGATGGCAAAGGTTACGGAAATGGTGAAATTTACGCTGATACCCATCAACTGAGCGGCGCCCTTGTCTTCAGAGCAGGCGCGCATGGCTTTGCCCATTTTGGTCATACCGGTAAACCAGGTAAGCGCAATCATAATGATAATGCAAGCGGCTATGGTAACGATGGCTATGACAGAGATGGACAGCTGCCCGCCGAAGAGCTTTACAGAGCCGTTGCCGACCACGGAAGTGAATACCTTGGGATTGGAAGTCCAGAGCAGCTGAGCCGCGTTTTGAAGAAAATAACTCACTCCGATAGCTGTTATGAGCACGGCAAGCGAGGCGGCGGATCTCAGCGGTTTGTAGGCAAGGCGTTCTATTACCACGCCCAGAATAGTGCACAGCACCATAGCCAGCAGTACGCCCGCGACGGGCGGGAGGTTCCAGCGGAATGTAGCGAAGAAGCAAACATACGCCCCTACCATGATAACGTCGCCGTGGGCGAAGTTCAGCATTTTCGAAATTCCGTATACCATCGTATAGCCCAGAGCGATGATGGCATAGACGCTACCCAGACTTATTCCGCTTATGAGATAGGACAGGAAGGTCATTGCTCACACACCTTAATTATCGTTTGAGTGCATCCGAAAAAGCAGAGCCGAAAGGAATCAAAGCCCGCATATTTTCGTCCTTAGAAAATTTAAACAGGAGGGTTGCCGATTTTGTTCGACAACCCTCTCCACGACGCAAATGAAAGGGTAACGGCGGCTTTAGTCCATGCCGACGTAAACACCGTTTTGTATGACCATGCCTTTCGGGCTTTTGGAAACTTCGCCGGTCGCGGCCCAGGTCATGCCATCGCCGGTCAGGCCGTCGAATGTAATGGTCGGGAACACCTTGACAAGTTTCTCGCAGATATCGGTTGCTTTCATATCGGGGGTGCAGCCGGTGGCCTCAAGGGCTTCTTTGATGGCGTATACGCAGTCATAGCCGTCCGCGGCGAACTGATTGGGTGTTTCGCCATATATCTCCTTGTACTTTTTAACAAAGCTCACGGTTCGCTCGTCGGTGGCGTCGGCGTTGAAGGGGGTCAAAAGCATAACGCCCTCTGCCAGTGAAGTGTCAAATGCTTCCAACGTCAGGATGCCGTCCATGCCGTCCACGCCGAAGTACTTGGGCGCGTAGTCCATTGACTTGGCCTGCTGGAGTATCAGCGATGCGGGAGTATAGTACATGGGCAGGAATATCAGGTCGGCACCGTTATTTTTGGCGTCGGTCAGCTGTACGGAAAAGTCGGCCTGGCTGTCTTCCGTGAAGGTGGTTGTGGATACGATATTCAGGCCCAGTTCCGCTGCCTTTGAAGCAAATGTGTTGTATATGCCCTTTGAGTACACATCGTCATTTTTGTAGATGACGGCAATCTTGGCGCCGAGTTGTTTGTCGTAGATGTATTGGGCGGAAGCGGAGCCCTGGTTGGGATCGGCAAAGCACATCTGGAACATATTGTCCTTGCCCTCGATGACCGCGGTGGCGGAGGCGGAAGGCGTAAGGGCGAAAATCCTGTCTGCAAAAGTCTCGGCACTGGTGGCAACACACGGTGTGCTGGTGACGGAGCCGAGGGAAACCTGTATACCCCAGTCTTTGAGCGTGTTGTATGCGTTGACAGCTTTCTCGGCATCATGCTCATCGTCCTCATACTTGAGCATAAACCGGATGCCGCCCATGGCGTTAATCTCGTCAACGGCGATCTGTGCGCCGTTCTTGGCTGCGTTGCCGTAGATAGCCGCGACTCCGGTCAGAGGACCGGTTCCGCCGATCCTAAAAGCTCCGGCGGCAGCGTCTTTTTTACTGCATCCGCCCAGACTACCCAGAGTCATGATGAGGGCAAGTGCGGCACAAAAAATCTTTTTCATCTTACATTCTCCTAACATATAAATACTTGAGAAGTTCAGGCAGTTTAACAAAGTGTTTATTATTTTATCCTTTTAAAGCGCTGATGTCAAGGAGTATTGAACTTGAGTTTCCGCAAAACAAAAGGCAAGGCAAGCGACAAGGCATAACAGGAAAGGAAAACACGAAAAAACTGAAGAAAAAGGGCATAAAAGCAAGGAAATCCCGTCCATTATGTGGTAGAATTAAG
>JAAYJC010000073.1 GCA_012523085.1 Clostridiales bacterium | reverse complement strand
TCGGTCACGATCAAAGCGCGTTCGGAATCCAATTGGATGACACGGTCCCGGATTTTTTCGCGCATCAGCGCAATCCGGTCGGAAACGGGCCTGAACGGGTACATACTAACCTCCATTTCTCACATAACGCAAATCTAACGGCTTTCAGAATAAGAGGTACGCGCCGGCAAGGTTTACTATGACCATCCTTTTAGGCCAACCTCCGTTAAAGGCAATAAATTCCTGACATACTAATAATATCCCGGATTTCCCCATGTGTCCAGTGTGATTTCCAATTTGGGGATTGAAAAAGGCTGCCGAAAGCCATGTCCGGTTAGTTATACCATTGAGCCTGCGCCTTATACATTTTGGCGTACAATCTGCCCTGCGCCATCAGGGTCTTGTGGTTTCCGTCCTCGACAATGCGACCATTATCAAAAACCAAAATTCTGTCTACTAAGCTCGTTATGCCCAGCCTGTGGGAGATAAGTATTGTCGTTCGCTCACCTGTCAGAGATGCAAAATTTCGGTATAGTTCTGCTTCCGCCAGCGGGTCAAGGGCCGCGGTAGGCTCGTCGAGTACCATGATATTTGCGTTTTCTCTGTATGCGCAGCGGGTTATGGCGATTTTCTGCCACTGCCCACCGGAAAGATTGTTGCCTGTGGGGCTGAAGCTGCCGACTATTTCATCCAGTCCGTCCGGCTGCTCCGAAATGACCTCAAGGGAGCTCACCCGCCCGGCAAGCTCAAGCAGCTGCGCTTCGCTTGTGTCTCGCTTTCCGTCGGAAACCGTAATATTCTCGCGTATTGTCGCTTCATAATGCGCAAAGTCCTGGAATATCGCCGAAAGCGTTTTTCTTGTCCTTGACAGATTTATATGTATATCCTCTCCGCCCATAGTTATCTTTCCGCTGTCCGGCTCATAAAGCGCACAGAGGAGACTGACGAATGTTGACTTACCGGATCCGTTTTCACCGACAATCGCAACTTTTTCACCCTCGCGTATGCGTACATTCAGATTATGCAGAACCTCTCGCTCCGTGTTTGGATAGGAGAAGCTGACATTCTCAAATCCGATGTCAAAGCTTTCAAACGGCTCGGCATCGGCATCGCGTTTTTCATATTCCAGCGTGTCCAGATAAAAGAAGTCCTGCATATACCGAACATCGCTGGCAAACTGGGCAGCCGCGACAAAAATACTGGCTGTAACATTTTGCAATTGGCCTGCCATTGTAAAAACAAGCATAAACGCGCCTATACCCATTGACGGGTTTTCAAAAATCCTGCGAACCGTTATCAGCAAAACCGCAATATAAACGCCGTTACGCAAGAGGTCCGCAAGGGCATTGAAAAAGGTGTGCTTTGCGGTCATTTTGTTTTTCTTCACAAGATAACGATTCATCATGCCGCGATATTTGCCCTTCAGCCACGGGTACAGTCCGAAAAAGCGAACCTCATTTATAGAATTTGACCATGTGGACTCAAAATAATAAGCCGCAGCCATCAGGCTCTCGTATATCCATTTTGTTTTACTTATATATTCCTCGTCCTTAAAGTAATATGCCATTACAACAGCCGGTGTGCAGGCCGCTATGAGGATAACAACAACCCACACATCAATTTCAAGCAGCACGATTATAATGCTTACAAACGTGATGATATTTTGTATCAGCATGATTATCATTGTCATGCTCTCGGCAACTCTTTCACCCGCCTGTGTCTCGGCAAATCGTATTCTCTGCTTGAAATCATCGTGATTTTCTATGTACTTGTACTTGACATCACATGTGCATCGTAAAATACGCTCTTTCATATAGCGCAGTATTTTCAGCGCATCGGCCTTGGCATAGAAGTTTCGCACGGTGTTCCATGTCAGCTGCAGAATATACGCACATGACAATAAAACAAACATACCCAGTACATTCACGATAGCCGCCGTCCCGGCGCCGTATAGCGATTGTACACCGTCGGAGAAGCTGCGTATGGCATAAGCGATGAGTGTGGGGATGAAGGCCATCGGAAAGCCGAGGAGCGTGACGATGTAAGACGGCAGGGTCTTTGCCTTCATGCTTATTTTAAGCGCTTTTCCGAATATGCGTATGCTCTCCCCAAATGACAGCTTTTCACTGTTCATATTGCCGCCTCCTTTTCATACCACTGTGCCTGTTCGTTGAAAAAGCGGGCATATAATCCATCCCTCGCCATGAGCTCCTCATGTTTGCCCGTTTCGGCAATTTCTCCGTTATGAAGCATTATTATCTTATCCGCCATTCTGGCGAAACCTACGCGGTGGCTTATAAGAATCGCCGTTCGCCCCTCCAGCATTTATTTTATGTTTGTAAACTGCTCCATTTCGGCAATGGGGTCCAGCATAGAGGCCGGTTCGTCAAAAATCAAAATATCACGGTCCGACATATGGGTTCTGGCCGCTGCCACACGCTGCTTTTCGCCGCCCGAAAGCTCCGTGCCGCTTTTATCCTGGAATTTACCCAGCAGAGTATCCAGTCCCTTTGTCAGGTTTGATACAAGCTTTTCCGCCCCGCCTCGCTTTATAGCTTTGAGAATCTTTTCCTCGTTGTTAATTTCCTCCACTGCGCCGACACCTACATTCTCACGCAGCGTGGAGTGAAATAAGTAGTAGTTTTGAAAGAATACCCCGATTTTTTGGCGGATATAGTCTCTTTTATATTCGCCGTATTCGCGTCCCATGACCTTTACAGCGCCCGAGGTAGGGCGATACATGCTCAGCAGCAGCTTGATAAGCGTCGATTTACCCGAGCCGTTTTGCCCGACCAGAGCCACAAGCTCGCCTTTTTTTACCGTAAAGCTGACATTGTTGAGCGCTCTTTTATCCTCCGAGTAATGAAAAGTCAGGTTTCTAACCTCAAATACGGTGTCCTCGTCTCCGGGGGTATCGGCTTTTTCTAAATCGCTCTCAGGATCGTGCATAGGTGCTATCTCAAAGAAATGGCGCTGTTTGTCCATGGCATCAAGCCCGTCGTCAAATCGGTATAAGCTGCCGGCCGCGCCCGTAATTGTGTTGTATATGTTCAGGCACAAGAAAAACAAAACCAGAAAAACATCAGGTGTCATCGTGCCTTTTGCCACACCGAACAGACTGATGCCAACGGCTGCTATTAAAAAAAGATAAAACCCCGCACCCCCGATAAAATCTCGCAGCTCTCCTTGAAATATCCTGTAGCGCTCACGCTTTTGACCGCGTCCGAAGGGCTTTTCCCACTGCGTTATAACCTCATCGGTATTCTCATAAACGCGTGTTTCCTTTGCCATTGCCGGATTTTCGGAAAGCTGCTCGTAGTATTCAATCATGCGCTCTTCCTGAAAGCTTTCCAGCAGCGCTCTGCGGGTTTTTCCCATAGTCAGCATGTTCAGCACAAACACGCCTACAACGTAAATAAGCGACATGAAGAAAATAATCCTTGAGGTGCCAAAGGCTACAATCAACAGAGAAACGATTGAGACAAGCTTCGCCAGTATCATGCAGGCGCCGCTTACAAAGTCCGCAAGCGAGCCTCCGCGCAGGTAGCAGAAATTCCATGCGTCGTTTATGTCCTTCTTCAAAAGGTCCGTCATCTCAATACGCTGGATATTGTCCATAATGAGCTCTGCAAAACCCATGTAATATGACTCATACATCATAAAAAAAACAAGCCCCAGATTTACCCGTGACGACAGCCCCACAACCGTCAACAATATCCCGAGCGCTAATATCGCCGGTACCGCATCTTTATAGGTATAAGCTTCGCCCGACAGAAAACCGGAGATAATGGACAGCGAGCGCTGATTAAAGCGCAGCGCGACAGCGGGCAAAACCGAGAGCACCGCCGTCAGCGCATACCAAAAAAGCAGAGGCTTTTTATCCAGCTGCCAGCATGTTTTAAATCCCCATGCTATAGTTCTAAGTTTATTTTTTAGACCGGCTTTATCCATAACACACCCCTATAGTTTAGATTCCGTTTCGAATGCATAAATACTACCTCGTTTTCCCTCGTATGTAAATATGAGTAAGGTATTTTATACAATATAAACTGTAGATTTGAAATAGGCGCCTATCCACTGACCTTACCATTTCGCGTTTATCCGAAAATGCGCACGGCTTCCGCCATATTGGAAATGACCTTGACACCGAAGGGGCAGCGGGTCTCGCAGCTTTTACATTCGACGCAGTCTTCGCCCTTGCGGATAAGTCCGTTGTAATGGGAGCGGACGGAGGGCGGGACGTTTTTTTCGTCCAGCCGGGCGATGTCCAAATATTTGTTGATGGTTGCAATGTCGATTTCCGCCGGGCAGGGCTGGCAGTGGCCGCAATATACGCAGTTGCCCGCAAAATCGTTGCGCAGCGTGCCCAATAACGGCGCGTAGTCGCGCTCTTCCATGCTTGCGTCAAGGCAGGAGACGGCATCAAAAACCTCCGCGCCAGTCTTGCAGCCGGGCAAAACGCTGGAAACGGCAGGCCTTGTCAGCGCGTAGTGGAGGCACTGCGCAACGGTCATAGGCGCTGGAAACGGCGTATGCTCTTTTGATATCAGCTTGCCGCCGCCCAAAGGTTTCATCACGGTAATGCCGACACCCCGCTGCGCGCATAGGGTGTATAACGCGGCGCGCTTTGGGTCAAGCCCGCGAAAGGCCGCCGGATTAAATCCGTTTTGAAGCTGGCCGAGCGTATATGTATCGGAAGGGCAAAGATCAAACGCGAGGTTGACGCTGAACAGCAGCATTTCCGGAAGGCCCGTTTTAATAACGCGCATCGCCATGTCCGGATTGTGGGAACTAAAGCCGATATGGCCGATATTCCCCTGCTGCTTAAGCTTTAACACATAGTCCGCGAAGCCGGTATCGAACACACCTTGATAATCGTCCTCTGAATCTATGAAAAACATCATACCGAAATCGATATAGCCCCCGAACAAACGCAGCAGCTCTTCAAAATACCGCCTGACTGTCCCAAGGTCGCGGCTGATGTCATACTGATGATTGATGTTTACAGAGCCGATATGCCCCTGGATCATTACATCCTCTCGCCTTGATCCCAGCGCTTTCGCGATGTTCTCCCTGACCTCTTTGCCCGGCATAAACACATCCAGCAGGTTAACCCCATGCTCGAGCGCCGTTTCGATGGTTTCTTTGACCTGTTCATAGGGTTTATTATCCAGATGCTCGCAGCCCAGCCCGATGACGCCTGCATATTTCCCGGTTTTTCCGATTTCTCTGTATTCCATATATTTTCACTTCCCTTTGTTGTTGATAAAAAAGTATATCATATCCCGGCATAAAAGGATATAACTGTTAAAAGAGTTGCGGTTAATCCTCAGCTTATGTCGGGAAGGCTGCGAAACGGGAGCAAGCAGGAGCAAATCGGACGGCAAGCAGGATATGCTAATGCTATTGACAGATTCAATTGGGCGCATTATGATAAATGCCTTACCAAAAAAGAATTGCAGGCGTTTTGCGTTGAATAAAAAACATGAAATTGATATGAGCCGGGGCAGATTACTGCCCAAGCTCCTTGCTTTTTCGTTACCGCTTATGCTGACCAACATGCTTCAGATCACGTTCAATACAATGGATCTGATCGTTGTTGGTCGTTTTGCGGGCGAAAACTCTCTGGCGGCCGTCGGCTCAAACGGTGCGCTGATTACGCTGGTTGTTTGCGTGCTCGGCGGAATGGGTACGGGCGCAAGCGTGCTTGTCTCCCGTTTTTTTGGCGCAAAGGATGAAATAAACATCCGCGAAACCGTACAGACCACGGTTATTGTCGCCGTTGCGGGCGGCGTGTTGGTGGGCATACTGGGCGCTATTCTGGCAAATCCGCTGCTCAGGCTCATGGGAACGCCCGATGAGGTCCTGCCGCTTGCCACCCTCTATCTGCGTATCTTTTTCGGCGGGATGCCGGTCATCGTGCTTTACAACTTTGCCGGCGCCATTTTGCGCGCCGTGGGCGACACGAAGCGCCCGCTGTATTATCTGGCCTTGGCCGGTGTGCTCAATGTCGGAATGAATCTCCTTTTTGTGATTGTCTTTCATCTCAATGTGGCGGGGGTTGCCATAGCAACGGTCTTGTCCCAATGTGTTTCCTGTACGCTGACCGTAAGATGTCTTGTCAAATCAGACGCGATGTATAAGCTCGATATCCGCCATATGCGATTTTCAAAAAAGCATTTTTTACAGCTTTTGCGTATCGGTCTGCCTGCGGGCATACAGGGTTCTTTGTTTTCCTTGTCCAACATGACAATCCAATCCGCCATCAACGCCTTCGGCGCCGTCAGTATGGCGGGGAATTCCGCCGCCGTCAGTATCGAATCGTATTGCTTTACCGCGCAGGACTCCGTTTCACAAGCTGCCCAAACCGCCGTCAGCCAGAACATGGGCGCGTCGCAGTTTGACCGGACCAAAAAGACGGTTTTCCAGTGCACGATTCTGGAAATCGCAATCAGCGCGCTGCTCTGCTACACGGCGATGATCTTTCGCTATCCGCTGCTCGGCATATTTACACCGGACAAGGCAGCCATAGCGGCTGGGGCGACGAGGCTTTTCATCAACATGCTGATCTATTTTATGAACGGGCTGATGAACATGATGAACGGAGTCCTGCGCGGTCACGGATACAGCATTTTGCCCACTGTCATATCTCTGCTCGGCGTCTGCGTCTTTCGTATCGTATGGGTGACCACCGTCTTTTCCCGGAATCCTTCTTTGACTGTCCTTTATATATCCTATCCCATTTCCTGGGCAGCCACGTCCGCTGCATTGTATATATGCTATTTCGCGCTCAGAAAAAAGGCTTTTGCAAAAAACATGTTAGCCTGAGCCGTCGGCGTGCCGGTTATGATGTCAACAAATCTGCATTGCCTCATATTGCCCGGGCGATCATTTTTCCGCCTCGGCGGATAATCCCAAAAGGCTGTCGGCATACCGTTTGCTGATGATTACCGCTTTGAGCTCGCTGCGCCGTATCCCCAGGCTATGCACATTGTCGCCCTTTATAGCGCCCTTAGAGACAAGGTGCGCGGCGTCGTCTTTCCAGTATGGCGGCACGTCATCGAGCGTTTTGTAAAGCGGGTCGTTTTCGTCTCTATAGGACATCATTAATGCGTCAAATGCTTCCTTTGTCATGTTTTGCGCCTCCTGTTCCGTTAACTTTGTTTTCACAGCTGCCCGGAAAGTATCCATCGATTCACCGTGTTTAGTAAACCAGTGCATAACATCGGCGTGGTTGGACGCTATACCCCGGGCATAACCTTCATTGTGGCTGATGATGCTGTCAGGTGTCAGGTCAAAAAGCCCGCAAAGATACGCACAAAGCTCAACGGAGGCGGTAAAGACCGCTCTGAAATACGGCTCCTGCGCTTCTGCATCGTAGCCGGACATGCTGTTTTCGATATAAGTGAAGCCGCTCGGCTCACATATTTCAAATCCGATGTGCGTACTGTTTGCGCGCCCGCCGGCATGCAAAGCCCGCATATCCCACGGAAGCGTTTGAAGCACCACTGTGTCATCAACAAAAGCGTGTACGCATACCTCCCTGTTCATTTCCCCTGCCTTATAAGATTTGTTCCATAGCTCAAACCACCGGTAGGCCATGACGCCGGGCGTAGCCGTGCTGTGGACCATAATACCGGCAGGGGTGATTTTTCTGCCTTCCGGATAGCAGTCGTTTTTTGTCATATATCTGGTTACCAAATTCATTGCTACCATCCTTTCCGAATACAGTCTATGCCCTCAAGCGCTTAAATGACAGGGCACAAAAGCACAAGATGAAAAGACGAAACCGCTGAAAAGGTCGAAAAACAGCTAAACCGCCAATAATAATTTAGTGCAGACAACTTGATAACATGTCTGCAAAGTAGTAATGTAAGAAAAAGGGCTTATAAGCGCAGAAATGCAATAATCCGGCCGCGGGCCGGAAACTTATGCATCGTATACACTGCGAAATCCTCCGCCAAAAATAATACTGTTCTTAAGTTAAACTGGAGAGCAGTGTTATGACCGGCGGGCAAAGGCCTTTTAACATAAAGCCGACAGAGGATCCTCGCCGATAGTCAGGTATTATGACCATTTGCGTTATATTTTTTGGAGGGTATGGATTTTGGAGATAGTGATCGTGGGGGGAGGCAAAGTCGGTTCGGCGCTTTGTCTTGATCTTGCAGCTGAAAAGCACAATATTGTGCTCATTGACGTAAAGCCGGAGGTTGTCGAAAACCTGATCGATATATCGGATATTTCCGGGATCGTCGGGAGTTGCACCAGTGTGGATATCCAGCTTAAAGCGGGCGTCGAAACCTGCGATGTGTATATCGCAGTGACCGAATCGGATGAAATCAATATTATCGCATCGATTATCGCCCGGAAACTCGGTGCAAAGACGACGCTGGCGCGCGTCCGAAACCCGGAATATTCGGAAAATTTCGGGTTTGTCCGAGAAAACCTCGGTATTTCAATGATGGTCAACCCGGAGCTGGAAACGGCGCGCGCCATTGCGCGCAGCATTCGTTTTCCGTCTTCCTTCATAACCGAAACCTTTGCAAACGGGCGTGTCCAGATGGTCGAGGTGCGCATTGAAAAAGGAAGCGCATTTGACGGTATGCAACTTAGCAATTTCCGCAAAAACCATGGTTCGGCGCTTGTGTGCGTGGTAAAGCGCGGCGACGGCGTGCACATACCGGGCGGCAGCTTTACGCTGAAAGAGGGTGATTTGCTTCATGTGACCGGCCTCGTCAAGGATCTCGATGACGTTTATAAAGCCGCAGGCCGCTATACCCGAAAAATTCGATCAGTCATGATTATCGGCGGAAGCCGTATCACCAGATATTTGTTGAAGATTCTGGAACAGACCAGGATAGCCATTTGTGTAATCGATCAGGACGGAAATAAGGCGCGGCGGCTGGCTGATGATTTCCCGCGTGTTAAGGTAATTGTCGGGGACGGTACCGATCAGGCTGTCCTTGAGGAACAAAACATCGCAAGCTTTGACTGCTTTGTCGCTCTGACGGGAATTGATGAGGAAAACCTTGTCACATCGTTATATGCGGCACATAAAAAGGTGCCGAAGATCGTGACGAAAATTAACCGCAAACCGCTGCTGCATATTTTCAGGGATCAGGGCCTGCAGACAATTATTACACCGGCAAGGCTGGTATCCGATATCATTACCCGATATATCCGTTCGCTCAACAGCGCGCTTGGCTCGAAAGTGGAAGCGATGTACCGCATAGCCGACGGCCGTGCGGAAGCTTTACAGTTTGAGGTTTTAAAAAAATCCCGTGCCACCGGGATTCCGCTAAAGAAACTGAAGCTGAAAAAAGGTATTCTGATAGCCTATATTATTCGGCAAAATCAGCTGATATTCCCGACGGGAGACGATGAAATACATCCCGGAGACCATTTGATCGCCGTGACGACCGAATGCAATTTTGACGAGATAGACGATCTTCTGGAGAGATAGGTAAAGCCATGAATAAGGGCATCATTCGTTATACATTGGGCCGTATCATGCTGGTGGAAGCCGGACTGATGATCTTTCCGCTATTTATCGGCTTAATTTATCGGGAAAGCCTCAAGTCAATCGGCAGTTTTTTGTTGGTCATGATCGCTCTGGCTGTGCTGGGCTTTGCAGCCGGGTTCAAAAAACCGCATAGCATGCATCTGTACGCAAAGGAAGGTCTGGCGATCGCTTCCCTTTCCTGGCTTGTCATATCCTTTTTTGGGTGTCTTCCTTATGTGCTCAGCGGTGATATTCCGTCTCTGGTGGACGCTTTTTTTGAGGCTTCCAGCGGATTTACAACGACAGGGGCGTCAATCCTGACGGATGTCGAGGCCATGAACCGCAGCAATCTGTTCTGGCGCAGCTTTACGCAACTGATTGGCGGCATGGGCGTTTTGGTTTTCGCCATGGCTTTGCTGCCGAATACAACATCAGGGTCCGTCAATATCATGAAGGCAGAGGTTCCCGGCCCGTCCTTCGGCAAACTCGTGTCGAAACTCAGAAACACCGCCAGAATCCTGTACCTGATTTATCTTATCATGACGGCGGTTGTCATCGTACTGCTGATGCTTGGCGGAATGGATTGGTTCGACGCCTCGCTGCACGCGTTCGGCGCCGCCGGAACAGGCGGTTTCGGCGTAAAAAACACAAGCATTGCATTCTATAACAGCGCCTATATTGACCTTGTCTTGAGCATTTCGATGATTGCTTTCGGCGTCAATTTTAATTTATACTATCTGATAACGGTCCGTCAGGTCAAAAAGGTATTGAAAGACGAAGAATTGCGTTGGTATTTGCTCATCATTCTGATTGCGGTCGTCTTGATTTCCATAAACATTTCGGGAAGGTATGATTCGGTTCTAAGCCTTGTCCGCGATGTGGGCTTTACCGTTTCCTCCGTCATAACGACGACCGGATACTCAACCGCCGATTTTAACACCTGGCCATTGTTTTCGCACATCATACTCCTCCTGCTGATGTTTTTCGGCGCGTGCGCCGGTTCGACGGGCGGCGGTCTGAAGATTTCAAGGGTAATGGTTTTATGGAAAACCGCAGCGGCCAAGGTCTTCAAAATGAAGCAGCCGAGGCAGGCGGTCTGCGTCCGGGTTGACGGGAGCGCGCTCGGCGGGGATATTCTTTCTCTGATCTCAAGTTATTTTCTGATCTATGTGTTTTTGTTTATCGTTCAGGTTCTGCTGCTCAGTCTGGATGTCCCGGACTTTATGACCGCCTTCAGCGCGGTTGCGGCAACCTTTAACAATATCGGTCCCGGCTTGGGCAGGGTTGGCCCGGCAACAAATTACGCGTCGCTCTCCGGCTTTTCGAAGTTCCTCTTGTCAATCGGTATGATCACCGGACGCCTGGAAATCTACCCCGTCCTTATCCTGTTTATTCCCTCCACCTGGCGCAAATTGCGATAACGGGCATACCGGGTACAAACAGAGCAATATAGCGGTCAACCTGCGTTTGCCCGCTATATTGCTCTGTTTTTTTGGCTGTTTGGCAACGGCTTTTTCTATGGAAGTCAGAGTGTCGGCCAAATTTTGTTTATAATATAATGATATGGGAATCTCCAAAGCACGGGTACTTATCATAAATCAAAAGTTACCGGCCCCGGTACCGTATTGCGGTATAATACGCTGTATGCTTCGCAATGCTCAACCTCAGCAAACAATCTCAGCCCGGCTGCCGCCGGTTTTTTGTTTTGTGACGACAATCTGCCTGTCGATTTTATCTTTGAGCTCCGATACATGCGATATGATGCCCACAAGGCGGTTGCCCTCCGTCAGTCCGTAAAGCGCCCGCATGGCTTGTGCAAGGGATTCTTCATCGAGCGAACCAAAGCCCTCGTCCACGAACATTGTGTCAAGCTTAATGCCGCCGGCGGAAGACTGTATTTCGTCGGAGAGCCCTAAAGCCAAAGACAAAGAGGCTTTAAAGCTTTCTCCGCCGGAGAGCGTCTTGACGCTGCGTTCCGTACCGTTATAATGGTCGATCACATTGAGCTCAAGACCGCTCTGGCTCCGGTAGTTTCCGGCTTCCGTCCGGCGTATCAGCTCGTACTGCCCGCCCGACATGACCATAAGCCTTGTGTTTGCCCGCAAAAGAATGCGGTCGAGGAAAAACATCTGAATATAGGTTTCCAGCATGATTTTTTCCTTTCCCGTTATAGTGCCGTTGGCGGTGTTGGAAAGCGCCCTGACCAAAGTCCATTTCTGTTCCGTTTTAGCCAGCGTTTCAAGGCGCTCCCGGATGCTGCGCAAAGCGCCCGTATTCCTGTCCAGACGGGAAGACGTCCTTGCGATAACCTGCATCAGATCCGTCTTGTCCCGATAAAGCTCCGACTGGCGCAGGGTTTCCGCCTCAACATCAATTTGCTCCGCGTCCTTTAGCCGCACGGTTAAAGCGTCCACGGTGCCCCTCAGTGCGTCCTGCTCAGACCTTATGCTCGTATAAGCTTCTTGGGCGTCCTTCAGCGCTTGTTTTATCGCATCACGCTTGCGCGAAAGGGCGGTTATGCATGCTTCCGCCTTCTCCTTGGTTTCAAATTCCAGCGTTTTAAGCAGCTTTTGCTTTATCCCGGTCAGGTTCTTAATATCGCTGTCAAGGGCGGCTATGGCTGTTCGCGCGGTACCCGCGGCTGTTTGCGCTTTTGTTATCCCGCTCTGCGTTTGCGAAATCAAAGCTTCCAGCGCAAGAGCTCTTTTTTCCTTGTTTTCTTCCGCAACAATTTGTTCATTCAGCCGACACAACAAATCGAGGAGCTGCACAGACACTTCATCGATAGCGGGCGCCACTTCCTCAAACGCGTTCGCACCGGTGAGCACCGATGCGCGCTTTGTCATTTCAGCCCGGGCGGACGCGGTGCGGCCGCTCAGCTCCCCGGCCTCGGCGCTGAGCCTTGATGCCTCGGCCCGCGCTTTTTCCAATGCTTCCGCGCAGGCATTCAGTTCCGCCTGCGTGGGTGCGTATTGCGGTTCAGCGGCCGGCTCGGGGTGCTCTGTCGAACCGCAAACCGGGCACTTTTCACCGGCTATTAAAGAGGTGGCCAATATCCCGGCCTGTCCGTCCAGAAACGCCTTGTTTTTACGCCCGTATTCGATGTTTAGCTCATCGGCCTTTTGCGTGGCGGCGCGGTATTTATTTTTTGCCTTACAATATTCATCTTCCAGATTTTGTACAGCTTTAAGATCACTTTTAAGCTTTAAAACCGCGGCTTGCCGCTCTTCCAGCGCTCTTTTTCGACTGAGAAGCTTTTCCTTATCGACCGCGGCGTTTTTAAGGGTTTCGCGCTCCTCTCCCGCGGCATCAAGGCAGGCTTTCATTTTTTCAAGCATAGCCGCCTGCTCATTATAGTCATTCTCTGCCCGCTCACGCTGTGTTATCGCACTGCTAAGCGCCCCTCGCGCTTCCTCCAGCTCTTCATATTGTGCAAGCGCGTTTCTGCGCGCCGCTATCTCATCGGACAGCGCGTCAGCCTCCGGCTGCCTGCCTGTTTGCTCGTTTAGCGCATGGAAAGCGGCCTTGAAGGTAAGCTCGGCTTTGTTTAAGCTTTCACGCGCCTTTGCCAGCTCGGATTCGGTTTTTTGGATGTTATCCGCCCGTACCAGGCGCGCGTTAACAAGCTCAAGCTCCTGTTCAAGGGTCTTGAGCTTCGCATTTAGCGTTTTATGCGCATTTTGATCCTCAATAATGATTTGCTCAATCAATTCGGCTGTATCGCTGGCCGGCAGACTGCCGTCCTTGGCTTTTTCGAGCTCAATTGACAAAACGCTGTCCAAAGGACAGGAAACGCCGCCAATGTACAGTGCAATACTCATATTAAGCGTTTGGCATTCCTTACTCAGCCGTAAGGCTTCTTCCTTCAGCTTGTCTTGCAAAAGCTGATACCGTTCGGTCTTGAATATCTGCCGGAATATCTTTTTCCGGTCGTCCGTTGAGGCCAGAAGCAGCTTGAGGAAATCACCCTGGGCGATCATGGCGATCTGGGTAAACTGGTTGCGGTCAACACCGACAATTTCCTCAATAGCAGCTGTCACATCCCGCACCTTTGTAACGATTCTGCCGTCGGGGTATAAAAGCTCCGCATCTGCCTTATTTAACACCATTCCATCCCCGCGTTTGGCCGGGCGCTCGTATTCCGGGCTTCGCCTGACGCTGTACGTTTTACCGGCATAAGAAAATGTAAGCTGTACAAAAGTCGGGGTTTCCGGATCGGCGTATTTGCTGCGTAGCATGGAGGCTTCGCGGTTTTCTCCGCTGGCCTCTCCGTATAAGGCAAAGGTGATCGCGTCAAATATCGTCGTCTTTCCGGCCCCGGTATCGCCGGTAATCAGATAAAGGCCCCGCTTTTCCAGCCGGGCCATTTCCAGCTCGGTTATTCCGGCATACGGCCCGAAAGCGGAAATTGTCAGCTTCAGCGGCCTCATGACATCTCCTCCCAAATCGCCTCAATCAGCCCCGATACAAAGGAACTCTGTTCTTCGGAAAGGGGCCGGTTGTTTTGTTTTTCAAAAAATTCAGAAAAGAGTTCAATGGGTGTCTTTCGCTCGCAGTCTTGTATACCTGTGATCTTGGCGTCATGCCGGGTTCGGGCATTGTCATAGCTGAGCTTCATGATGTTGGGGTAAATCGCCCTGAGTTTCCCTATGGCGTCCGGGATATCCTCTTCATCGGTCAGGGTGATGTGCAGATACCTGTCAAGGTCCGTCGCCTTGTAAAAGTCACGGGCGGTAATCTCCATATAACTGCCGCGGATTTCCGCCATATCCCGTTTGGGTATAATCGGGACCGTATGCACCGACACATTGCCCTTTTCAAACAGCTGGACCACGGTAACGGATTTTGTGTGCCCGGCTTCCGAAAAGGAATATTTAAGCGGCGTGCCGCAGTAACGGATGGTTTCGCGCAGTACGCTCTGCGGACTGTGGATATGGCCGAGGGCGACATAATCAAAAGAATGAAAAAGGCCGGCGTCCACATTGTCTGATCCGCCGACAGAGATGTCTTCCGAGTCGCAGCGCAGTGCGCCGGTGACAAACTGGTGTGTAACTAAAATGTTCCTTGCGCCGGAATCAATTTCCATATGCCCGATGACGGACCGTATGGCGTCCGTATAAGACAAGATTTCATCGTCCGGATAATAGCGCCTCACATGCGAGGGCTTCACAAAAGGCAACATAAAGATATTGACCGTGCCGAATTCATCGGTCAGGCAAAGGGGATCTGCGGCCCCATCAAAAACAGGTGACAGGTAAATCCCGCTTTTACTCATGAGCCTTGAACCAAATGCGATGCGTTCCGGCGAATCGTGGTTTCCGCTGATGGCAAGCACCATCAAGCCGCGCTGATGAAGCCGGGACAAAAATTCGTCGAACAGCTGTACGGCCTCCACGGAAGGCACGGATTTATCATAAATATCTCCGGCTATAATCACAGCGTCGGGTTTTTCATCGTCGATGATGCTGATGATTTTGGTCAGTATGTACCTTTGATCCTCCAGCATCGAAAAATCGTTTACACGCTTTCCGAGGTGAAGGTCAGATAAATGGATCAGTTTCATACACAGCCTCCTTACAGTGCCGGTTCGACAGGTACAGTATAGCATAATCGGTCGGATCTTCAATATGTATGGAGAAAACTGTAAGGACAAGATTGCACAGGTAAGAAGGTGACCTTTATGCTTATGGTTTAATTATCGCACAAATAATGTTAATAAAAACAATCTTGCGGAACTCGGTCTTCATGTGGTATTCTTTCAGAAAGAAAAAGAAATAATCAGGAGGCCGATATGATTTATAAACCATTCAAGGACGGCATTAAGCTTTCGCGGCTGGGCATGGGAAATATGCGCCTGCCCACACAAGACGGCATGGGGCCGATTGACCGGGAAAAGGCACAGGAGATCATCGATTATGCCATAGCAAAGGGAATCAACTACTTTGATACCGCTTATGTATACCACAATGGGGAATCCGAAAAATTCCTCGGCGAGGCGCTGAAAAAATATCCGAGGGACAGCTATTATCTGGCGACGAAATATTTTTTACTGTCAAATCCGGATGTCAAAGCTGTTTTTGAGGAGCAGCTGTCACGCCTTCAAACCGATTACATTGACTTTTATTTGCTGCATGCCGTGGGCATGAATCCGCCCGAACGCTATCTGGACAAGCAATACGGCACCATGGACTATCTGCTGGAGCGAAAGAAGACAGGACAAATCCGTTATCTCGGCTTTAGCTTCCATGGAAATCCGGATCAACTCGAGCAGTCTCTAAACGCATTTGACTGGGACTTTGTTCAAATCCAGCTGAATTATCTGGATTGGACGCTGCAGGACGCAAAAAGGCTGTATGACATGCTAGCCGAACGCAAGATCCCGGTCATCGTAATGGAACCCGTCAGAGGCGGAAGGCTGGCTTCACTTAGTCCGGAAATTGACGCGATGCTCAAAGCGGCTGAGCCGAACAGATCCGTTGCCTCCTGGGCGTTCAGATGGCTGATGCGGCTTGATAATGTCCATGTTATCCTTAGCGGAATGAGCACAATGGAGCAGATTATCGACAATGTAAATACCTTCGAAAATGATGAACCGCTTTCGGACGACCTGAACGATGTGTTGATGAATGCGGGTAAAATGCTGCTTAAGCAGCTGCACGTGCCCTGCACCTCCTGCCGCTATTGCTGCGAAGAGTGCCCGCAGGGGCTCGATATCCCGGGCCTTCTTGGGATATATAACGAATATGCCCTGACCTTAAGCCCCATGTCTCTTATGGGCTTAGGCCGCATGGATGCGGGAAAGAAACCGGAGGACTGTGTTGAATGCGGAAACTGCATGAAGCACTGTCCCCAGGCGATCAGTATTCCTGAGGTCATGAAAAAGCTGGCGGAAGCTGCCGCAAAATCCCGCCGCTGACAAAATAACGCAAAATCCCCAAAAGAGCTGCCCTGAAAATCAACCGGGGCAGCTCTTTTTAAACTATGCATATTAAAAGAGAATGCGGCGGTTATCTTCATTAAGATAAACCGTCTCGTAAGTATGTAATGGAATATGAAATAAACGCTCAGCTTTTATCCTGTGTACTAAAAGCCTGTTCGAGGTCATAAATCAAATCATCGACATGTTCAATACCAATGGAAAGGCGAATGGTGTTCGGTCTGATGCCCGACTTAGAGAGCTCCGTTTCATTCATCTGGGAATGTGTTGTGCTGGCCGGATGTATGACGAGGGATTTGGCGTCCGCGACATTTGCCAGAAGAGAAAATATCCGCAACTTGTCGATAAAGCGCTTCGCTTCCCCGGCGTCGCCCTTGATCTCGAAAGTAAAGATGGACGCGCCGCCCTTCGGGAAGTATCTGTCATAGAGCGTCTTATACGGAGAATCCGGCAGTGAGGGATGGTTAATGCGCGCGACCTTTGGATGCCCGGATAAAAAACCGACAATCTTCAGCGTGTTTTCAACATGACGCTCCACACGCAGCGACAATGTCTCAAGGCCCTGCAGAAACAAGAAAGCATTGAATGGAGACAACGCAGCTCCGGTGTCCCGCAGCAGCGTTACGCGCGCCTTGATGATATAAGCGAGAGCGCCGTTTGCCTGTGTGAAGCGCACGCCATGATAGCCGGGCGCGGGATCGGTCAGGCAGGGGAATTTACCGGAACCGGACCAGTCAAATTTGCCCGAATCAACGATAACGCCACCGATTGAGGTGCCGTGTCCGCCGATAAATTTGGTCGCTGAATGCACAACGATGTCCGCCCCGTGTTCAATCGGCCGAAGCAGATACGGTGTGGCAAAGGTATTATCGACAATCAACGGGATTTGATTGCGATGAGAGACATCGGCGATTGCGGCAATGTCAATCAGACTTGCGTTCGGGTTCCCGATGCTCTCTATGAAGATAGCCTTTGTATTGGATTTAATGGCCTTTTCAAAACTTCCGGGTTCATCCGGGTCGGTAAAGGTCACTTCAATACCGAATTCCTTCAAGGTGTGAGCGAAGAGGTTGTAGGTGCCGCCGTACAGCGTGACGGCTGAGACAATATGATCCCCGGCTCGGGCGATGTTTAAAATGGCATAGGTTATCGCAGCGGCACCGCTGGCCACGGCCAAAGCAGCCGCCCCGCCCTCAAGTGCGGCAATGCGCTTTTCAAAGACATCGGTAGTCGGATTCATGATCCGGGTATAGATGTTGCCGGTCTCCGCCAGACCGAAACGGGCCTGCGCGCTGTCGGCACTTGGAAAGACATAGGATGTGGTTTGATAAATCGGAACGGCACGCGCGTCCGTTGCAGGATCGGGCTTTTCCTGTCCGACATGCAGCTGGAGGGTCTCAAATTTTAATTTTCTTTCCTCTGACAAATTTATCATACTAACCTTCATTTCCTTTTTTATTCAACCTGTATCTGTTGCTCCGCTTTGGTCTTTTTAACCAGATCGGCAAGCGTGATGTTGTCAACCACACTGCTGACCGCATCATCTATCCGCTTCCAGATATCCAGCGTTACGCATTGCCCGCTTCGAGGACATTGATTCAGGTCGTCTTCCATACAGGTGACAGGTGCAAGGCTTCCCTCAATCAGCCGTAGGATCATTCCGACGGTATATTTATCGGTAGGATGCGCAAGCTTGTAACCGCCCTGAGAGCCGCGTACGCTTTTAACGTATTTGGCCCTTACCAGAACGGATATAATCTGTTCCAAATATTTAACGGATATGCCCTGGCGCTCGGATATGCTTTTTAGTGTCACATACGTATCTAAATCACTCAGAGCCAGATCAAGCATCATACGCAGGGCATAACGTCCCTTTGTGGATATTTTCATTTATACCCTCCTTGTGGCAAACCATCGGTTCTGCCGATGGCTTTGCAGTCATTATTCAGAAAAAAGAGCGGTGGAGAGGTAGCGTTCGCCGGTATCGGGAAGGATGACAACAATTGTCTTTCCGGCATTCTCCGGCCTCCCGGCCACCTCGGCGGCTGCCCGGACCGCCGCGCCGGAGGAGATACCGATCAACAAGCCTTCTGTTTTCGACAATTCCCGCCCGGTTAAGAGCGCATCTTCGTTTTTGACCGTGATGATCTCGTCAATAATCGCCATGTTCAGAACCTGCGGAATAAAGCCGGCACCGATACCCTGGATCGCATGCGCACCGGAACGACCTTGCGAGAGTACCGGAGAATCGGCCGGCTCAACGGCGATAATTTTGATATTCGGGTTTTTCGATTTTAGGTATTCGCCGGCTCCGGTAATGGTACCGCCTGTACCGACGCCGCTTACCAGAATATCGACCTTGCCGCCGGTATCCGCCCATATCTCGGGCCCTGTTGTTTCGCGGTGCACTTTGGGATTGGCGGGATTTTCAAATTGACCCGGTATAAATGCGTTGGGAATCTCTTTAGCCAGCTCCTCGGCTTTTGCAATGGCGCCCTTCATGCCCTTGGCACCTTGTGTCAAAACAATCTCCGCGCCGTATGCTTTCAAGAGGTTGCGGCGCTCGACGCTCATCGTTTCGGGCATTGTCAGGATAACCCTGTAGCCTCTGGCTGCGGAGACAGACGCTAAGCCGATACCCGTATTACCGCTGGTGGGCTCAATTATAACGGAGCCCGGCTTTAATAAACCTTTTTCCTCCGCATCTTCAATCATTGCTTTGGCTATTCTGTCCTTAACGCTGCCGGCGGGATTGAAGTACTCCAGCTTTGCGATGATACTGGCCTTCAGCGCGGCTTTCTTCTCGTAATTGGTCAGCTCCAGTAAAGGTGTTTTGCCAATCAGTTCGGATAAGCTTTTATGGATGTTTTTCATTCTAACCTCCTCTTGTTGGGAAATGTTGATGGTTTAAGCACAAAACTTCTTTGTCGCCGAGAAACTTGCCCGGTGCTTATCAATAACAAACTATAAATCATATATGATTGCTATGAAATGATAATAATTTGGTTTCTTCCGTTTGTCAAGACAATTTACACTATTGCCCATATTTTTAAAAGACCGCGGTCGCTCCGGCCCTCACCTTGATGCAGAATCTTACATATAAATTATATATTTGATTTAACCGCCTTTCGTTTCGGTCATGAACAGGCTGCCCATTTTATGGTGATAACGCTGTTTTCAGAAAACCGTTTCGCCTTGACAAACCACGGTAATTGGGATATCGTAAAATTTGGAGGTGTTAAATAATGGGCAAGCTCGATAAGCAGTTCATTCCGTTTCCGCAGCTGCACAATAAAGACAACTGGTACGGGTACACCAGCCCGCGAATGGCTTTCTTTAATTCAAATGATGTGGTTCCCGATGTCCCGTTTGGTGCGGGCTTTCTGGTTGCGACCGAAGTTGGAACCATGGATATTCCGCATATCCATGACGGTGCGTACAATTTCTTCGTTTTCACCGGTGCTGAACTGGATAGGATCTTTGAAGCTGAATTCGAAGTCGGTTTTTGCATAGGTGACTCTGAGCAATCTATGGAAATATACCATATTACAAAGCCGTCCATTGTTTGCGCCCCGCCGGGCGTGTTCCACAGTCCTGTGTATTTTAAAAAGGTCGTCAGAGGCTTGAATACGATGCTTTCTTATGTCGGAACGACAACGGGAAGGGTTTACAGCCGCCTCGATGCAAACGGGAAAGAAGAATGGCTTTATGAGAAAGAAAGCTCAAGACCCTGCGTGAAGGACCCGTCAAAGGAATGCTCCTTCTGCGGGCTGTGCTTCACCAATCCCGAGCAGACGGATGAAGATGTCCGCAAGTACATGGAACCCTTTTATAAAAACGCTTCGACCATAGGAAAATATAAAGACTGTATCGTGGAACTGAGGAAAGACTACCACAAACTCGGAGACGCGGTAATGAATCCCAGGTGTGTTTTCAAAGGCAAACAGGATATGCCGGGCACCGGGCAGCAGTTTAGCTTCAATATCATAACGGCGCCGTGCAAGCTTGGGGACGATGAACCAGTCAGCAACGGACAGATAGCGGAATTCCTGTGGTTTTCCGGAACGGATGTCGTAAAACCGTGGGATAGCTTTGACGCTGAGATTGAAGTCATGCTTGGAGAAGATCCCGACCATATGGAAGCGGTCACCTTCGACAAACCCGGAGTCATAGCCGTTCCTGCCGGAATGTGGCGCGGCGCTGTTACCGCTAAAAGGCTCGGAAAGCCGGTCTGTTTCATTCCCTATTATACACAGGATAAAGCAAGATATAAAATCACACGGAAGGTCGTGGACGGAGAATCCCTGCTGGTTTATAACGACGAGTCCACCATTAAAAACCCCACCCCCGGCGACGAGCTGTATCTGCAAATAAAACGATAAGACACAAGCCAAAGCACATAAAAGAAAGCCCGAAACCTTTAAATCCGGTCTCGGGTTTTCCTTGTTAAAAACCAAAAGCAGACCCCATAATAGAAAATCGGGAAAATCCGTTTAACACAGGACTTTCCCGATTTTAATTATGCATGGATTAAAACCTGTTTTTGACGATTCCGCTCCGTTATGCGCTAAGGTTTTACAACCGGACAGTCAATACATCAACCGGGATTAACCGTAGAAATCCATGAAGTTATCGTAAGCATCCTGGTAAATCTTGCGGCAATCGGCCAGACCCATGTCTTCAATGGTGTTGATGAAGCTGTCCCACTCGCTCATGCTGCGCTCGCCTAAGATAAAGTACACATAGTGCTCGGATATGTATGTCACAATGTCGGTACTTATGTTGGTCAGTTCTGTCTGCTGGGCATCGGTAAAGGTTACCGATGCCGGGAAGTCATATTCACCCTTGTAGTCCGGCTCTGTCCAGAATTCGGTGATCTTTAACAGTTCGCGGCCGGCCGGATAGCAGTAGTCTCTCCTCTGGTCATGAAGGCCGCCGTCGCTGAGACGGTCCTGCGCATACAAGCAGGTGCCAAAAATAGGACCTAGTTCAAAGTCAAGGATAAACTGTGTCAGTTCGATCTCGCCGTCTTCATTGTAGTTCCAAACTGTTCCTTCTTTACCGTATGAGCAGAAGAAAGAACCGTTAGGACTGTATGTCCAGTCGCAGAAGGTAAGAAGAAGGGGAATATTTGCGCATTTGGTGCTGATACCCCAGCTGCCATATGTAACTCTGGCCAGCTTTTGACCAAACTTCAGCTTCTGGTCCTCTGTTTTCCTTAACCTGGCCAGAGGGACAAAGTCACAGTTGGGATCTTCCACCAGAGCCTCGAAGCCATTTATACCGCTGGCGGATGCATAGAATATGCCGAAAACGCTGGTGTAGACATTGGCCATAAAATCATCGGTTGGGCTGGCATAGCTGGTGAAGTTTCTGTCAATGATATATTCGTCGTACCATTGGGTCAGCAATTCAGTAGCCTGCCGGTCCTCTTCCGTTGTCAGGCAGAACTGGATGGTACCGTCCGGCATAACCTTCGCAGTCGGCAGTCTAGTGGTGCTGACATAAAGGTTTGTGTTAAATCCGGGGAATAACCAGCCTGAACCCGGTTCAACCGATCCGTATAAAGGAAGTGCCGACGGCTTATCAAGCTGCGTTTTAAACAAAGTCAGCACATTATAAAGGTCGTCATAGGTCTTAATTGCATACGGATCCACACCAACGCTTCTGCACCAGTCGCCTCGTATGTACGCGCCCATATTCGGGAACGGATAAGCTTCAATTAGAGGCATCCATGCGGATTTACCCTGCAGTCCGCCGTTTACTCTAGCCGTAAGGTCAATGTCATCGTATTCTACGACAAGGTAACGGTAATTAGGTGTATATTCAAAATAGTCGCAGATATTGATGAGGAATCCGTCGTCTATAATTTTCGCTTCAGACGCCGTATAGTAGCTGGCGATGCCGACTGAAAGGTCACGTAAATCATCGGACGCCAAAAGCACAGCCATGTTTTCCGCCCTGTTTGCGACAGCAACAATTTCCCACTCGAAGTTTATTCCGCTTATGGTTTTGAGTTCCTCGAAATAATCAATGCCCTCAAAGCCTTCCTCCGGCAGAGATTCGGGGGACCACGTGCCCGTCCAAACCGTCATGACTTCGCCGGTAGTTGAAAGAGGCAGCGGGTAGGTGTAAAATCCTGTTGGATATCCGTTCTCATCCAGCTCATAGTTGCCGGGTGCGAAGTTATAGTCCAATGGCGCCTCGGGAGCATCTGTGGCTTCGGTCCCGCCGGAATCCGTTCCGGCAGAAGAGGTAGCCGGAGGTTTTGTGTCGGTATCCGTCGTTGTACTGGTTTTGTCGCCGCATCCGCAGAAAAGAGCAATAACAAACAAGACGGAAAGCAATAATGAGATCTTTTTTTTCAACATCTGTTTCTCCTTTCGGTTGGCGCATTTTTAACAAGTACTGATCTTCCAAGAGGCAGCGTCTGGTGAAAAGTGTTGCTCAGCTTGTTATTTGCATCAACTCCCCCATGCTAATATTTTACAACATACTTATGATAGCACGGGATCACGAAATAGTCAATTAAAACATTATTCATATATTTTAACATAATTTAATATTATCCGATGTATTTCATGTTGGAATTTACGTTATTTTTTGCATATTTCCGATTTTATCGGGACTAAACCGCTGTTATTTACCCTTGCTCTCCCTTTGTTGGGAATAATGCTCAAAAATAATATATGCTGGTGTTATTACATTAAAAAAACACCGGCATACATAATGCTTATCTATATATTTATTGGAACTTTGTATAAAAACGAACTTCTTTCATCCATGATAGATTCTATTCGGTGGAGTTAGCAAAATACTTGCATGGTATGCCAAGAACCGTGTCTGTTTCTTTCATGCCGGTAAATCCGAGTTTTTTGTAAAAATACGGCGTTTCCCCTTCTGTACATACCAGCCATCCGGAACCGGGGAAGCGCTCAAGACACCTGCGCACAAGCTCGCTGCCGATGCCATTTCCTTGATATTCGGGCGCGACAAGCAAGTCGTAAATAACCGAGCGGAAAATCGTGTCACTCAAAACTCTGACAGCCCCGACCAGGCGGTCACCGTCCCATGCGGAAACAACCAATGTGGAATGAATCCATGGCTTAATAAACCCGGCTTTCATGTTATCCGACAGCTCACCGCCGTCTGACCAACCCACCGCTATGAACAACTCGTATAACTGCCCGAAGGGCAAGTCTTTCATGACATCATTATAACTAATATTCATCCTCACGCTCACTTTCTGCGCAGACAGCTTTCGCAATCATCGCGGCTCCCGTGCCTGACGCGCCGAAGATATGCACCAAATGCGTCATAAAACCTTTTTCTCCATATAAGCGAGCGTAATCGCACCGCCGCTTTGTTCTTGTCGTTTGCCTGTGTCAATATATCCTGCTTTTTCGTAGCAGCGCCGGTTGCCCGGTTGGTCAGCGGGAAAATCCAAAGTCCACACGCCGGCGTTCGTGACAGTTTCTTCACACAGTAAAATAGCGGCGCCGGCGATTCCTTTGCCTTGATAGTCCGGCAAAACATATATCCGCGCAAGATAATACACGCCCGGCATACCATTTTTTTCGCAGAAAGACACACCGCCTAACAAAACGCCGTCGGCAACGATTTTATACACCCGCCAATTGGGTTGTTCAAGCCATAATAATATTTCATCGGCGCCGCGCAGATACGGACTACCCTCATCGTGATAGGTATCGTAAAGCCGCTTGAAAGCAAGTCGTTGGATAGCGGCTAAATCCTCTGCATCCTCTGCGGTTGCGGGAATAATCTCAACATTCATATCCTCTTCGCCGACTCCCATTCTTCAATATATAAAGAAACATTATGAAAAGCGCATGACATCAACCGGAAGCAACTTATATTACGACAATAACACACCACTGCTGTTTTTACAAAGGGTTTTGGGACATGCTGTCTTGTTTCGTTTGACAAGCTTGCCGTAACAACCGTCTGTCTCAATTAATTGTTGATATGACTCTGCATTTTAGTGGAGCTTAGTATAAATTCACATCTTCATACCGTGCAAAAGCGCAGGGCATCACCCTGCGCCCGACTGACTGCTTTAAATTAGCTTATTTTTTGTATCAGAATTCATCAAGCGGGATTATTTCAGCGGTTTTCTCATGACATGCTTCCGATTCGTTTCATGGTAAACGGTAAAGCCCATTTTCTCGTACATCTCGGCATGACCGACAAAGTCTTCGGATTTAGCCGTGACCTCTTTATCCGGATAAGCTTCCACGTAGTCAAAGCCGTCCTCGGCCGCATCCCGGCAAACTCGTTCTAAAAGACGTAAAGCAATGCCTTGCCGCCGCATATCAGGGGCTATCGTAAAACAAAAAACGGATTTTATCATGATCTCCGGAGTAGCTTCTTCTGTCGGAATGAAACCCTTGCGCTTACCGTTCATCCCGCGCCAGCCCTGACACTTCAGGCAATCTGATTTCGTATTGGCGTTACACCATCCCACGACCTTATCCTCACAATAAGCAAGATAACCTTGTAGGTTGTTGCCTTTGACATATTGGATGGCGCAATCCCTTCTGGCTGTTTTGGTACTAAAATCCCTGTCCTCACCGTCGTCACTGCACCAATACACGCAATAACATTTGGCATGATGATGCTTTTCATTATGCGGCGTAACATCAAAAAAGCGGATATACTCGTCCACAAGATCCGGCGTCAACTTTCGGATTTCAATAGTCATGGCTTGCCTCCATAATCAAAATCAATTTGCTTGCTTATATTTCTCTTTGTATTCCTGCGTATGCTCGATCAAACAAATACGCACGCCGTTCGGGTCCAAAACAAAGGTCATACGGCCCACTGTCGTCGGAATGACAGGCCCTGTCGTTTCATACCCTTCTTCTTTCAAATGCCTGATTGTCTCATCAAGGTTACCGACATCCGTACCAATAGAATAAAGCCCCACTTCATAGTTTTCATTTTCTATCAACTCAACGCTTGCACCGTTTTCACTCTGCATAATCGTGATAGCGCCGCCGTCGGGTGTATCTACATGATAACCTTCTTTAAAGCCTAACACATCCCGATAAAACCGGATTGATTCCTTCAAATTTTTCACAATCACTGTCGAATACTGTACTTTAATTGACATAATCATTTCCTCTTGCTTTCATTTTGCCGATTCCAGTTTATACAATAGTGCAATATCTGGTAAATAACAAGCTTATTTTTATCAATACATCAGACTAATTTATCCTTACCCTGCCAAGCACCGCAGAGGCAGTGCTTATTACGATGTTATAACATTTCATTTGCTTTCCGTTTTGCTCTCCGCAATACCGTTAAATATACTGATCTACATATTTAATGGAGACTGGTATAATATAATTATTATACCAGTATGTGTCAAAGCGGGGACAAAACCATGTTACTTTCTAAGGACTCCTTCATATAATGGTATCGTCAGAAAGGAGCTGAGCCTATTGACCGATCGGGAAGACATGAATACCGAATACATACTCAAAGATTACGGGCCCCGGCCGTTGGTGTTGAATATAGAAGAGGCAGCCAAGCAGAACAACACATTTCGTACAGCAGTATGGACAGGAAACCACCTGCAGGTAACTTTAATGAGCATCAATGCCGGAGATGACATCGGCGTTGAAAACCATCCAAACGTTGATCAATTCCTTCGTATTGAACAGGGAAAGGGGCTTGTTAAGATGGGGTATACGCGCGATAACTTAAATCTGCAGGCCGGCGTTTCAGAAGATGATGCCATCATAGTCCCTGCCGGGACGTGGCACAATCTCATCAACACAGGCAATATCCCTTTAAAACTCTACTCAATTTACGCGCCGCCGAATCACCCCCATGGCACAGTTCACAAAACAAAAGCCGATGCTCTTGCTGCTGAGCATAACCATTAACCGACATTTCACAATAAAGGATGTACGCCGCGCACAGCAGGGCGCGTTTTGAAGTTATTCTTTGACAAAGAGGAAAACATTTGCGCAGGTAATACTGTTCTTCAACTAATCTAAAGGACAGTATTACAACGCGCAAACAATCCGTCCGGAATGCAGAGGCTGATAAAAGCGATGGAAAGACAATGAGATAGCCTTTCCTCACTTTTTAGTTCCGTAACCGGCATAATACGCCAAAAAGTCCGCATTTCGCGGACTTTTTTGACAAATATGGTGGAGGAGGGTGGATTCGAACCACCGTAGTCACTGACAACAGATTTACAGTCTGCCCCCTTTAGCCACTCGGGAACTCCTCCGTATTCAATTATGTTTGGAGCTGGTGGACGGACTTGAACCCCCGACCTGCTGATTACAAATCAGCTGCTCTACCGACTGAGCTACACCAGCACATTATAATCAGTTGTATAGGGCTCCATTCACCCGGACTTAAGCGCGTCTGCCCAGCAGATGATTTGCCCAGATGCTTGAATAGAATAACACAACAAAATGCTTGTGTCAACACTGTTTTCACCACAATTTCCTGGGAAAGCGCTGGATTTCTACGGCATGAAAGTCAAAGCCCGTGTGAGCGCAAACATGCGTTTTCTGCCTTGAACCACCGGCCGCTTTGCACAAAACACGCAAACGGCATAATTTCCTCCATAACGGAAATGCTTCATATTACAGTTTGCTTCAATATTTGCTGCGCTTCGGCTAAAATATCCGCATTTTGCGAATTATCCCCAAAAATATATGTTTTCGCGAAAAAACATGTTTCTCTGTCTTTGCTCTTTACATCATGGGGCAGTGATTGTATAATTTAAGTGAAATTTGCGTTGCATCCGGCAAGAACGGAGCAGCAGCAGGAGGTAATTTAATATGGTAAACAGTCAATCCCGTTTAAACGGAACCCAGCGCATGGTCGGTATGGCGATTTTTACAGCGATAATCGTGGTCTTGCAGCTCGTGGCGTCTCTCCTTTCACGTTTTGCCAATTTTCCCATTTCGCTGGTGCTGGTACCGATTGTCGTGGGCGCCGCCGTATACGGACCCAGAGCGGGCGCCTGGTTCGGCGGTGTTTTCGGCGCGGTTGTACTCATTGCGGTAATCTCCGGTTTAGACCTCGGCGGCAACATCCTTTGGATCGCAAATCCTTTTCTGACCCTTTTGCTTTGCCTGGTCAAGGGCATTGCGGCGGGTTGGGCGGCCGGCCTTATCTATTCGGTAATTGCGAAAAAGAGGCCTTACCTTGGGGTATTCGCGGCAGCCATTGTCTGTCCTATCGTGAACACGGGAATTTTCTGCCTTGCAATGGCATTGTTATTCCGCGAAACGCTTGTCGAATGGGCCGGCGGCACCGAGGTATTCTACTACATGATCTTTACTCTTGTGGGGATAAACTTCCTGATTGAGTTTGTCATTAATCTTATTTTGTGCCCCACCGTGGCAAGAATCATAAGGCTGAAAGAAAAAGCTTAGCCCTTCAAGCTATGGGGTAATCAGCCGGTGGCTTTAACACGATGGCCGCATAAGCAATGATATTTATATGAATTTTCACCGCAGGTGAATTCACCCGCCACGAGGTTTTGTCTAGCAAAAACATTATGGGGTTGCCGCGACGCATAAAACTGCATCTCGTGGCAACCCTCTAGGTTGTTTACGACGTTTTCGGGCCTGCACACTTTACTTGGCAATTGCAAACTGCCGCGCTTTGCGGCGGAATGGGGGGATTAACATGATCCTGGCCTTTGATATAGGAAATACCAACATCGTGCTCGGCTGTCTGGATGGGAGCGAAATCCTTTTCCAGACAAGAATTTCGACCAGTCTGGACAAAACGGACAGCGAATACGCGGTTTTCATAAAAAATATCCTGGATTTGTACAAAATTGACAGCGCTGAGGTGGAGGGTGCCATCATTTCCTCCGTTGTTCCGCCGCTGATCAACGTTTTCAGGCAGGTTCTGCTGCTGTTGACCGGAAAAAACCCTCTTGTGGTCGGCCCGGGTGTTAAGACCGGTTTGAACATCACCATCGACAACCCAAGCCAGCTGGGCAGCGATCTGGTTGTCGCGGCAGTCGCGGCACTCCAGAAATACGAAAAACCGCTGATCATTTTGGACATGGGCACCGCGACGACGCTTTCGGTTGTGGATGCCGTCGGTGACTTTCAAGGTGTGATCATCTATCCGGGCGTGATGGTCTCCTTTGAAGCGCTGACCAAGCATACCTCGCAGCTGCCGCGGATATCCTTTGAAGAGCCGCGCAATGTGATCGGAAAATCCAGCATTGACAGTATGCAAAGCGGACTGATCTACGGAACCGCCGCCATGCTTGACGGGCTGATTGAGCGCATTGAGGAAGAACTCGGTATGAAAGCTACCGTCGTTGCCACCGGGGGACTGTCGGAAAGCATTACGCCCCACTGCAAAAAGAACATCATCTGTGATGGGAATCTTTTGCTCGAGGGGCTTAAAATCATATATGAAAAAAACAAAAAAATCAGAAGATAATGGAAGGAGGCCGGTATCATGAAAACCGTCATTGTCGGAGGTGTCGCCGGAGGCGCGTCGGCCGCAGCCAGACTTCGAAGACTCAGCGAGGATATGGAAATCATTCTATTTGAACGCGGCGAATTTATTTCTTTCGCCAACTGCGGTCTTCCGTATTACATCGGCGGAGATATTACGGACAGCGAAGATTTAACGCTGCAAACGCCGGACAGCATGAAAGCAAGGTTCAATATCGATGTCCGTGTCCTGCAGGAGGTTATTCGCATCGATACAGCGGCAAAATTGGTCGAAGTCAGGCGGCTTGGTAACGGAGAAACCTATCAGGAGAGTTATGACAAATTGATTTTGTCACCCGGCGCCAGACCCTCTGTACCGCCGATTGCGGGCGTCGATGCGCCGAATGTTTTCACCTTGCGCACCATCCCGGATACCCTGAAAATTAAGGCATATATCGAAGAAAACAACTGCAAGACCGCCGTTATCATCGGAGGCGGTTTCATCGGGCTGGAAATGGCCGAAAATTTGAAAAGAGCCGGCCTTTGCGTTACGGTCATCGAAGCTCTGCCTCAGATCGCAACGGTGCTTGACGAGGACCTGGCCTGCGATCTTACACACTACCTAAGAAGCAAAGAGCTGAGCATATACACCTCTACCAGTGTTTCGGACCTGTCGGAACTTGACGGCGATATTATAATCTTGTCGGTTGGCGTCAAGCCCGAAAGCGATCTTGCGGCAGCGGCTGGATTGACGCTGTCGGACAGAGGCGCAATTATTGTCGACAGCCATATGAGAACATCCGATGAGCACATATACGCTGTCGGAGATGCGATTTTGATTCGGAATTTCGTTTCCGGCGCGGAAGGATACATTCCGCTGGCAGGCCCGGCAAACAAGCAGGGCAGAATCGCTGCCGACAATGTTGCCGGTATTCCCAGCCGGTATAAGGGGACGCAGGGCACCTCTATATTAAAGCTCTTTGATCTCACGGCAGCAGCGACCGGACTCAATGAGAGGGCGCTGACCGGCAGCGGCATTTCATATGACAAAATCTTTATATGGTCGAGTTCCAATGCGGTTTATTATCCCGGAGCCGGGAACATGAGCATTAAGGTTCTGTTTGAGCTAACCGGCGGCAAGATACTCGGCGCTCAGATAGTCGGATTCAAGGGTGTGGATAAACGCATAGATGTTCTGGCCGCAGCGATACGGGCCGGTATGACCGCTATGGATCTTACCGAGCTGGAGCTTGCCTACGCTCCCCCGTTTTCTTCCGCAAAAGACCCTGTGAATATGGCGGGTTATATGATTGAAAATCTTCTGACAGATAAAATTAAGCAGCATCACTGGCATGATGTCAAAAACCTGACAGACAGAAAAGATATCACCCTTTTAGATGTCAGGACCGACGCCGAATACGCAAACGGCCATATCGAAAACACTGTCTGTATCCCGCTTGACGCCCTGCGTGAACGCATTCAAGAGCTTGATTTGTTAAAGCCGGTATATGTCAACTGCCAAAGCGGGCTGAGAAGCTACATTGCCTGCAGGATTTTAAAGCAGAAGGGCTTTGACTGCTCAAACCTTGCCGGTGGTTACCGGCTGTATGCCTCTATGAAGAAAAACGCCGAATTCGTCAATGAATTAACGCATCCCTGCGGATTGAAGGCAGAAAAGTGAACATTCGTAGACATAATACTGTTCTTCGGCTAAGTTGAACCTCTTTTTATCAAGACGGGGGCTGAAGCGAAATGATATCATTTTGCTTCAGCCCCCGTCTATTTGTGCACATAGCCTGACACTATCCCGGATGGATAGGTCGGGGCATTTTTTTGCGGTCATGTGTTCTCCCGGTCCGTTTTATACCGCTTTTTAAAATCAAAGCTCAAAACCGGCGCGTTGAGTGCCTGAAGGTTTGTATTCGTCGTCGCCTCCAGTAATTCTTCCCTGAATATCCTTGTCGTTTTCGGCGCTTCGATTCCGATTTTTATCTTTTCTCCCTCTATGCCTAGAAGTGTAACACGGATATCATCGCCTATGCGAATCGTCTCATTCAGTTTCCTAGATAGTACCAGCATCGGCTTTATCCTCCTTGACCAGTCTCATAACGTCCTGGAATATCGGAAACCTTACGTTATATTCGCCGTTATTCAAGATCACCTGCATTGCGCTGCTGTTTTTAGTGTTGATGACAATCGGAGCCGCCAAATTTACGGTCATCCTTTCGATAATCTCCGGTATCACCAAAACGCTGATGATTTTTAAATCCTCCGGACCGGCCAGAGAAAGCTGCCGAACTTCCTCGTCGCTGATATCAAACGAATAATCCGGCAGCACCAAAAACGAATCGATCACGGGAAGGCAGATGCTTTTGTCTTCTGTGGACTGCAGCCAGATAATCGGATAGCTACCGTCAAACTGCAGTATGGCGAACCGTTTATATGTCTCAAGTCCCGGAATGCCTTCACGAAAATTAATGATTTTGTTTTCGTCTATTTCAACTTTTCCAAAACGAACGGTATCGATAAACATGTCGGACCGCCTCTCAATCGATATTTGTTGGTTCAATGAACACAGCGGTATCAAAGCTTCGCGTCAATCAGCCTGCCGGCAGAGTCGGCAGTGTCCCATTCCTCCACGGTTATGGAAATCGACGGCCTGTTGCGCAGGAAAATCTCGACAGAGCTTTTCGGATCAATTATGACCTCCGGTGTGCATTCCCCTGCCCATTCAATGTTAAACTTATGGTTTGACCAGCTGATATCGATGCTGCCCTTGTTCCATTTCACTTCCGGTAAACTGCTCGGAGAAACATTCAGGCTAATATCCGAGGCTGCCAGCGTTTTTTGTCTCATATAGCCCGCTACCCTGTTTCCTTGCTGTTCGACTTTGCTCAGGAAATCGCCTTGCGCAACCACATCGCCAATATATTCCATTGCCGCCGCTTCAGATCTGCTCCGCCTTTGCTTGAGCAATTGGTTCGGGCTCATCATGCCGTTATCGGCATTTACCCCGCTAAGATCAATATCAAAAGTCGGTCTTGTTGTCTTTATCGTCATTCGGGGCATTTCTTGATTGATTTTCATCCGTCGGCGCGGCATGGTAATCTGCATCCGGGCATGCGTTATTTTAATCCCGACTGCTGCAAATTGCTGATCAATAATCAATCTTGAAATCTTTGGCATCATTCATCACCTTCATTTTTAGCGCAGAAAATCCATCAATGTCGGCTGAATGATATATGCGCCCGTTGAGAGCGCCGCTTTATAAACGGATTCAGCCATCTTATAGTTCATGATGACTTCTGCCTGATCCGCGTCTTCCGCATCAGACTTCATCTGTGTATAATTGATTTCATCTTGTGCATATCGGGTACTTAAAATATCCAGCCGATTCGTTCGGCCGCCGAATTCCGCCATCAGCGCCAGCAGGTGGCTTTGGGATGTCTGCAGATCCGGAAGATAACTGCTGATATCTTCGGTGGACGCGCCGCTGTGTACGGTTTCATACAGATCGCTGAGCAAATTATAGATGTTTTTCGGTGCGCCGGTCAACGGATCATTGCCGAAAAAGGCCAGCCTGAGTCCGTTAACGGTTACCTCAACATCAGAACCCACACCGACGTCAAAGGTCAGGACGTCCTTCATCATTTCATCAAATATCGGACTGTTTGCGGGGTCGGTTGCATCAATGCCGTTATAGCAAAGGTGGCCGGATCCGTTGATCGTGAAGGGCGGCTGGTTTTTCCCCGAATCGGTATAACCGGTCGTATTGTATCCGCCGTAGATATATTTTTCTCCAAAAGCGGTATTCAACGATTGCAGAACCTGGTCTCTCAACTGCCCGATATACGCCGAGGCATTTCTCTTGTCTTCAGGCGTCGAGATGTCCGTTGCAGCACCGATAGCGGCTTCGTAGGCTGATTTGATAACTTCATTTAAATCGGACAAGCCGGCTTCCGCCTGTAGAAGCCAGTTTTGTGCGGTCTCTACATTTTTTTGGTAATGGCTGAGTCGGCTCAATTTGTATTTGGCCTGATTGCTGTAAATGACGCTGATCGGATCGTCGCTGATATGCGCGTACTTCCGGTTTGTGGCAAGCTGAGATTGTAATTTATCCAGCTTGGAAAGACTGGCGTTAAGGTTGCCCATATAGTTTTTTGCCAGCATCGAACTGGTGATTCGCACAGAAACCCTCCTTTCCCGAACGTATGCTTCGCACATGATCTGTTCTATTTTTCGGTATATTCACAGCCGGCTTTAGCAAAGACCTGAATATTTCAGATATTTTTATTAAATCCCGGTAAACAAGACAGAACGGGAGTTAAAGCGGTTATTCAGCTAAACTATAAACCGTATCAGCTTCTTCCTACCAGACCCATGCGGTTTATCAGTACATCCAGGATCTCGTCCATCGTCGTAATTACCCTGGATGCGCCGTTGTAGGAATGCTGGTACTTGATCAGATTGGTCATCTCCTCGTCAAGTGACACGCCGGATATGGATGTCCGCTGATTATCCACCGCAAGCAGATCAATTCTTTGATTCTCCGAATTGGTTTTGCTGTGTTGGAGCGTGATTGCCACATCCATAATGATCCCCGTCATAAAGCTGTTGAAGCCGCCAATGGTGATGTTCAGCCCGCCCGGGTCCAGTATAAGATCAGTCTGATTGATTAAATCGTACATCTTTCGCGCATTGTGCTGGTTACCCTCCTGGAGTTGATTGGAACTCTCCGGATCCAAAGGATCCTCAGTCGGAGGACCCAGAACCACCTGTCTGTCGGAGGCTGCAATATTGTAGACATCGTCTAGAATTCTCTGATCAAGCCTGATGTTTCCGGCTGTTACATCCGTTATATCGGAAGGCTCGTTAAAGAAATTGATCCCGGTTGTTGACGCGCCGCTGGCCGGATGAGAGTAACCGCTGCTGTGAATGTCGTTAACCATCCGGACCAGACCCCGTGCAAGCGTATTGAGCTGATCGATAAAAAACGGAATACCCGACGTATCACGTCCGGAATTGTCCCGAAGCTGTATGTGCGCCTTTAATTCTCCGCCAAGCGCTTCCGCCGAAAGGTCTGAACCGGGATCGGTATTATCCCAGGTCGGCCTGAAAACCTCAAGCCCTGTTATCGGATCCGTGTCGCTTCTCAGTTGTAATTCAGTTGTTGTCACGTGGTTAATGAGCTCAGTACCCGCAACCTTTAAAACAAGCTTGTTGTCCTCTCCCTCCTGATAATCGATCTTGACAAGGCATGAAAGCTCGTCCAACAGCAGGTTGCGCCTGTCCCGCAGATCGTTTGCCCTCTGCCCGTTCAATTCGTATGAATAAATCGATCGGTTGAGCTCGGCGATATTGTTAGCGAGCGTATTGATTTGCCCGACTACCGCTTCGACGGATAAATTCTGGTTTTCCTGGTGCTCAACAAGCCTGTCGTAAATCTGGTTGAAGCTGTCTGTCAGGCTTATACCGGCCTGCTGTATTACCGTACGTTGTTCCTTGTCATTTGCTTCGGTAGACAAAGACATAAAGCCTTCAAACAAATAAAGCATGCCATTGCTCAGCGCAGAGTCCTCCTGATCCTCGAATAAGGATTCGACATATGTCAGACCCTGTGTTCTGGTGTTCCAGTTTGATGCAAGCGACTGCTCCGTCCGGTATTGTCGGTCAAAAAAAACGGATCGGATCTGGTCGAGGATTTTGACCGTTACGCCCGATCCTACGGCTGAAAAATCCACAGGCTTGAATTGTGCGATTGCGCCATACGGATCAACGGCGGTTGTGATAATTCTCTGGCGGGTGTATCCGTTCGTATCCACGTTCGCGATGTTGTGGCCCGTCACATCAAGCCCTTTCTGACTGATAGCCAGGCCGGTGCGGGCGGCTTCCAAACCAAAAAATGTCGCTCTCATGGCTTTTTTCCTTTCTGAATAACTGCGCCGCGCAAAGCGTCGGCGGAAAGGTTCCGTCAACCTTTTAAGTCTTTGGTTTCCGGCCTTGCCGCCGCGTAAAACGCGGCGTCGATGCGTTATTTATTTAAACCTGTCTGTCTATCAAACCCGCTTTTTTCCTCGGCGTCTGCTCCGACATCTTTCCGTTATCATCATAAAAGTTATTTAACGGGTCCTCCGGACCGACAAGCAGGTTGAGCATCATATCTGTATATTCCAGCTGTGTCTTCAATAAATCCTGATTCAGGCGATTCAGCTCCGCCTGCGTTTTTATAACAGCGCTCAGTTCCTTTTGCACCGCAGTGAACTTTCTTTGAAGCTCGCCGCTGGTTCTCTCTATAATCACTGTAACCGTAATCTCGCTTTCGGGTATGCCGAAATGCTTTGATAAAACGGATAAAGCCTGTTCGCGTTTCTTTTCAAGCGCCTGAGCGGCGGTTAAAAACATAAATTCCTTCTGTACAACCCTGTTGATCAGGTCCGTTTGATTGTTCAGTACAGCCCTTCTTTTTTCATACGAAAGGCCGAGCAGTTCCTTTTGGATTCTGTTCTGCTCTGAAAGAAGCGTAATCATATTATCGAGAGCGTTTTGCATATACAGCCTCCCCGACGTTAAATTTCTCTGTTCCGGTTTGAATCCGGTACCTTTCGGCTGCGTTACTTAAAGAATCTGTCAATTATTTTGGCAGCTACCTGTTCGCTGTCAACCTTATATTGTCCCTTGTTAATGCGGCTTTTTAAGTCCGCTATCTTCTCTTTTTCTTCTGCGGAATGCAGCGTTATCTTGTCCTTAATGCCGCCCAGCGATCGTGTATAATTCAACGCCTCATCAGAAAAAGTAACCTGATCCGATCTGCCCGACGGCTTTTCCTTCTCCGGTATGCTCACTTTGTTGGCGTGATATTTGTTGATATATTGATTGCCGGATATCGAATTTATTTTCATTTTATGACCCGTTCCTTTCTCAGGCATAAAACCATGTAACGATTCACACGAAAACCTTCTAATGTATTGCAATTGCCGTGCGATTATGCTGTCTGCCCGGTCATCCGCTTACCGGCGGCGGGTCAGGTTGGGTTTCACCTGTTCAGATCGATCAGCAGTTGTGATCTTCTGCTGTCATCCGGAGATTTCTTCTTTGTCGGTTTTGGTGCTGCATACTGTAGTTTGTTTGATATCAAAGCCCTGCATTCATCGCACATCAATCCGTTTCCGATCGGGCGATGGCAATAAATACAAGTCGGTGCGCTGTCAGAGCTTTCGGATACGGTAAGACGTTTCTCCTTGAGAAGATAAAGCACGATATTCCTGGAAACGTCTGTTCCCTCGCAGATATCGTCAATACCTGATTTTTGCGGATTGTCATACAGATAATCCCTGATTTTTATTTGCGCGGCATCAACGTCCACCAAGCAGTTATGGCATGTATGTCCGCCAAAACTCTGAAAAGGCTTCTTGCAGATTTTACATTGTGCTATGTCCGGCATAACATATCCTCCCGAAGGAATACAAATTCCGCGTCTCAAATCTCCTTGTCACGGACTACCGTTTCATGTTGTTTGCGATACCTTCCATATTGTCGGCGGTTGTCAGCGCGCGGCCGGCCAGCGTAAAAGCCCTTTGCGCGCGGATTAACCGCGTAAACTCCACTGATGTATTGACATTGGCATTTTCCAGATAGCCTTGCTTAATTTTCGCGCCTGCCGCATATTCCTTTTCACCCGAAACCTCAGACGGTTCAAAGCTGCCATCTCCGACCGAGACAAGTCCGCCGATTACAGGGAATCGATAAAAGCCGAGCCGATCCTGCTTTAAAACATCCGCACCATTGAGAAATAATATGTCGCCGTTTTCCGAAACCTCAATTTTCGTTGTCTTTTTAGGAACCTCTATGCTTGCTCCGTCCGTGTTTAACATAAAATTACCGTTGGCATCGACCAAATACATATTTTCGCCGTCCGCTGCGGTGTACAAATTGCCTCTTCTGGTATACAGCAGCCTGCCGCCTAAGCCCATGAGCTCAAGAAACCCGTCGCCCTCAATGGCAAAATCCAGGTCGTTTCCGGTCGCGGCCAGCGTGCCGTTGGAGAAATCTCTGGTTATCGACGAGACCATTACGCCATGTCCTTTTTGCTGGTTGCCGCCCTGTGTATAGGCAGGTCCCATGCCCGCCGTGTAAAGCGCGTCTTTAAAATCAAGTCGGGAGCTTTTATAACCAACCGTGTTGATGTTTGCGATATTATCGGCAATCGTATCCAGCCTGCTTTGCTGTATCCGAAGCCCTGTTGCCGCAATGCTTATTGCTTCGTACATAATAATCTCCATTCCGCCGCAACGCGGCGGCACAAATAGTCATGAAAAATCGATGATTTGCGTAGCAAATGGCCGTCGTCATATTTGGCGGTCAAATCGATTCCTTCCGTGCGTGAAAGTATTTTCACGCTATACCTCCGTCCGGCCCGACCGCCTTTGTTACTGTGCGGACAAATTCACCTGTCCAGGATAACTTAAACGCTGACCGGCCTATCGGACCCGTCCGATCTCATTAACGGCTTTGCCGTTGATTTCATCAATCATTGAGATCATTTTCTGGTTCGTTTCATATGCCCTGTATACGGTCATCATATCAACCATTTCGCGCGCAATATCCACGTTTGAGTTTTCAAGAAAACCTTGCTTCACCATCCCCCGGACCTCTTCGACCGGCGTCTCAAGTGATGAATACAGATTGTTTCCTTCCTTGCGAAGCGTGCCGTTATCAGCAAATGAAACGACGCGGACCGTGTTGACCAATTCGTTTCCGATAACCACATCGCCATTATTTAATACGGTAAAATTTTCGTTGCCGACATAAACCCGCCCATTAGTACCCATAAGGAAGTTTCCGCTTCCGTCAATCAAATAACCTTCGGAATTGATTAAAAACGCGCCCGCTCTGGTATAGCGCTCGCCCTGCGGCGTTTCCATCACAAAGAAACCCTCGCCCGCAATCAAAAGGTCGGTCGAGCTGCCCGAATCCTCAAAATTCCCTATGGTAAAGTCCGTTGATATCATATCAACCTGCGTTCCGAAATTCAATGGTCCGACAAGCCTTCTTTGGTCAACAACATTGCTGTCATTTATACGCAAAATCATAACATCGTCAAATGTATGGGAAATCAAATAGTCTTTTTTATATCCGTTCGTATCGGAATTGGTGATGTTGTTTGTGATTGTCTCCATTTTTCTCCGCTGCAGCATCATACCGGTCGCAGCAATATAAAGGCCTCGAAACATCCCGTATCCCTTCTTTCGGATAATAGAATCAGTGCGATCTTGCTCTTATATCTTATCGGATTTTTGCGGATCTGACTTGAGCTTTTTTTCATTCACATGGTTTTTTTGTACATTCCGATGACAAGATCGACTTCATTTTGCGTAATACCGAGTTCCCTGGCAATCTGGGCTCTTGTCTTGCCGCCGTGCGAAAGATTCAAAATGGTATCCATTCTCGACGGTATAAAAGCCTCAGGCGGTTGCGGGGGCGGCTCAACATGGGCTATTTCCTTCGGTTCGCCCTTTTTGCCGTCCATTTTAAGCCTGTCTGCATCCGCACCGGCTGCCTTTGTGCGGTTCATGTCTTCCGTCCTGTTTTCCTTTTCCGCCTTATACACGCTGCCAACCAAGGAAGACAGCTTTCTGAGCGCTTCGTCAATCTCTGATCTCGATTCCGACGCCAAATCGTAAAACTCATCCATTGCGTCTTCAACCGTCGAAAACAGCTTCAATAGCTTTGCTTCTTTTTCTTCCAGCAGAACTCTCTGCTTTTTCGCTTTTACAAACAGCGCTCTGCAGAGGACAATAATGACGCATATCAAAATAAACACATAAAAAGCAAAGATATAACAATCCGCGCTCATTTTGTTTTCCTTTTCTCCGGCGATTGTTTTTGTATCCGCCCTTTCCCCCTCTCGCCGGAAAGAAGACAGGGCCCCCGCTACCTTTTTAAAACAAACCCATTAAACCATGGATATAAGCGTCAAAACAATCCCGTCAGCTTCGTGACATCATTTTGACGTATGCTTTGACCTTCGCCAAAGCATGTGCCGGCTGTTCATATTTTTATATCAATTTTTCCGCGTGCGCCTTTGGGGTCAATCGAAGACGCCCCCTGCTCGTTTTCCGGTTCTTTTTTCGGATCTCTTTTCCTGTTTTGCTTTGTTTGCTCCCTGTTGTCCTGCTCGCTCCTTATTTTCTCTATCTGTTCGGATTTTACCGTCTTCGGGACAACTTGCTTTTTCCGGTTTTCAAGCATCTTTGTCTGAACATAAAGATAATCCTGCATCAGTTCGCTTCTTTTCAACTGCGTGCTGGCTTCCTTTGCATAATCCGCTGCCCTTGTTACCATCAGTTGATTGTCAATCCCCTTGATAGACATGCCTTTTCCCTCCGTTTCAGGCTGTTATCGGGTCTTTGCCTCACAGGCGGTAATAATTACTTCCCCTTCTTTGTACTTAAACGTCGCAAATGTTACGCGCTCGTCAACCTTGTAGGAACCGGAGGCAATGATGATTTTCGTACCCGGATATGCGGTACCAAGCACATGGACTCTGCCGCCGGTCGCGTTATTCGAATCATATTCAAGCCTATATATTTCTTCGGCATATTCTTCTGAAAGTTGATTGTTCCGGTTGCGGTTTTCCCGGGCCGACTTTAAGATTTTTTCCGCGTTTTCCTTGGTCATGTTCGAAGTACCTCTGCCGAGATACATTTCAAGCTTGTCGAGCTTGTCTTGTTCCTCTCTCAGCCTTTGCTGCTCTGCGAGCAGAAACTTCATTCTCGTTCTTTTTTGCGGAACGATCCCAACCTCAATAATTGTTTGTGTATTTCCGGTGGAGCCGATAACATTGGCAATGACTTCGGACGTGGCGCGTATGATGCCGCCCATCAGGTTTCCGCGCCGCCCGGTCATGATCAGCGATCTCCCGGCCTCCACAGTGCTGTGAACGATCGAATCGGCAATAATGTCGCTGCCGGCAACAACGGTGGCGCGCTCGATAAATTGCGCATTGACCGAGCCCGCTGCAATCAATCGGCCCTTATCCATTCCCTGAATACCTGTTTTCAGTTCGATGTTTCCGCCGGCGATGATTTCGGATCCCTCAACGACGCCGGCAACGGTCACCGTTCCGCTTGCCTTGATCACAAGGCCCGATATCACATTGCCCTGTATGTACACGCTTCCGTCAAAATCGATGTTGCCTGTGCTCAGATTGCAGTCGCCTTTGACGGTATAAACGTTCAAAACAGTGAGGGTGTTGTTGATAAAGTCAACCATTCCGCTGACCTTAGCGTACATCGCCGTCTTGTTCTCGTTAATGATTGTGTTTTTTGAGCGCGGAAGCGAAACTTCCTTCCCGAAATGCGGCTTTAACGCCAGACCGCGAACGTTCTTACCGGGCGTTCCGGGTGTTGCCGGATACCTTGTTACCAAAAGCTGCCCTTCCTTCACGGGTTCGTATAGATCCAGGGTTTTATAATCGATTTTGCCCTCGCTGCTTTCCTTGGGCGAATACGTTCTCGGCCCGGTATTGAAGTGATACTCCAGATAACCGTTTGTTCCGTCAATCGGTTCAAGGCCTTTCGCGATAAGATAGACCTTGCCGTATTCTTTTTCCGCTATGGCTTGCTCCAATGCCTTTTCGTCGAGCCCGAAAACGATACCGTGTTTTCTGATCTTTTCTACGATTTCCGCGCGGCTGATCTTCGGGCCGTTTTCATCCGGCGGAAGAAACTTGATTGTCCCTTCCATATCGTTTTCACCAAATCCCGCCTCGACCTCTTCCCCGAGAATGACCTCTGTCTGCGGCGGACCGATCAGGGCTCTGCCCTCTCCCGCTTCCAAAATACCCACCAGTTCCGGAATATTCAGTTGCCGGATCGCCTTTCTGTTGACATGAAACGCTATTTTTTCCCGCTCAATCCGCATGCCCGCTCCGCGGCTTGGATATGCTTCAAGATAAACGCCGTCGCTTTCATAATACAGCTGAAAGCTGCCGTTAACGTTTTCTATTTCGGACAGCTTTTTTTGTTTGAGGCATAAAATCAATACAACATAAGGAAACCCCTCGTTTCCCTGCCGCTTGATTTCCGTAATTAACTGGTCCTTTTCACATGCAAAGTATTGCATAGCCGCCGCTGCGGCGGCATCCAGACTATCGGCGGTAAAGTATTTCATGAAATATTTCGCAGCCATATCCTTTGTGCCTCCATTTCCTTTGTGTTTACGCCGACAGTGCGTTCAGGGCTGATTATAAACAAAACCGCTAAAACTCCGCCGCGTCCGTTCCGTGCAAAAGATATCCGGGTGAAAAGCATCTATTTTCTTACCTTTCATCGCTTGTATTCATTCAAAGAACTTTTTGCAGCTTTGAACGCATTTTAATCAGAATCTTGGAATGAATCTGGGATACGCGGGACTCGGAAACGTCCAATATTTCGGCAATGTCCTTGAGCAGCAGCCCCTCGTAATAATACAGCGTAATGACAAGCCTTTCCTTTTCCGGCAGCGTATCGATCATTTCCGCCAATAGCTTTTTCATCTCCTTGTTGAGCAAAGTGCTCTCCGGAGAATGCTCCATCGGCGCGGATACCTCGTTTACGGCGCCGGAGGAACTGAGTGTATCCTCAAAATTAACGAGGTTGAACATATGCGTCTGAGACAGAATTTTCCGAACCTGCGATACCGGCATATTCAGTGTCGCCGCGACATTTTCATCCGTCGGCGGCGTCTGATGCTTTGCTTCCAGCGCTTCATAAGTCTTCATGACCGCATTGATCTTTTTCCTGAGGCTGGGTGGCGCCCAATCCTGAGACCGCATATAGTCCAGAATCTCACCGTAAATTCGCGTACCGGCATAGGTCTCGAATTTCACACCGTGATTGATGTTGAATTTATCCACCGCGTCAATCAGGCCGATGACACCGCAGTTGATAAGATCATCTTGCTCATTATAGGCGTTGTATTTCGGCATCATACGCCTGACCGTCCATTTAACAAGGTGAATGTAGTGGAGGAGCAGTTCGTTTTTTGCCTGAAGGTCTCCCGTATCCTTATAATACTTCCAGAGCCTGTCAATATCATCCTTGGGAATATCCGATGCTTTTGCTTCAATACTCATAATTCATACCCTTCTACCCAACATTTTCCCGGGTATGCCACCAAAGATTTTGCTTCAGATTGCTTATCTGTCGCCCCGGGCAGATTGGCTGCAGACGCCTTGTATTATCCTGTGCTAGTCATCTTCAACAAGCCTCTTCTGTTTCAGTCTTTTTTGCTCGCGCGCCATAACATATTTCGACAGGTTACCGCTTACCTCTTTTGAGGTATACAAAAACATGATGCCGATGTTATAAACTTTCTGCAGCGGATTGATCATGTCAACCTGTCTGATTTCTCCGATGATCTCAAGCGGCTCGGCCTCGGCGTCAGGCCACATGAGATATATCCGCATAAACACCTTGTCGCCGACGCTGTATGCCTTTTTTGTCTTAACTGCGATACCTGTAACGCTGATATTTATGGAATAGGCCACTTCCCGATCATCTTCGGAGCTGTTTAGCCTGTCAAAAACCAGATCGTTGTCGATATAGCTCATAACAACCTTCAGTTCCTCATTAATTCTGAAAGAGTCCCTCCTTTGTTGTTTCTGAGGTTCGGAAAGAACCTGCAACTCCAGAAAAGTAAGCTGGTCATGATGCTGATAACCGACCATTTTCACATTTGCCCGATACCGTCCGTTTGTGCGGTAGAAATACATTTGCAGCTCCTGATTTTTTGCGAACGAGACGGGCATGCCTTTATATATCGGGACTGATACCAGCAGATTTTTGTTATTCGTGATGTCCTCAAGCATGGTGCGGTAGACTGGACCTGTTCCAAGGTACAGATCAACGCGGTCACCGATTTTAATCAGTTGCTTTTTGACCGTCACTTTCCGACCTCCTTATCCGAGATTTTTCTCTATAACTGCTGCCGGCCATTTCGCTTTACCCGAAGGACGGGTTAAAAGGGTGTCTTGATGTCATGTCCGGGACATTGCGTCCCTTTCCCCCAGATAAAAATTCGTTTATCCGAGCAGCCTGGAAAACAGTCTGTAAAGCCGGCTTGAGGATCCCTCATGTGCAGGCAGATCGAGCAGTGTTCTGGCTATAGACATAATTTCTTTTGCCGACGCCCCGCCGGGATGGCTGATGATGATCGGCGTCTGCCTTTTTATTGATCTTGTCACTTCCTGGTCATACAGGACATTCCCGATTGACTCAATTTCAACGCCTAAATTTCGCCTGACGACTTCTTTGAACCCTTTCGTTACCGTCTCCGCCTCTTTCTTGCTGTCGCTTTTATTCATAATCAAACGGATCGGGTGCGAAGGTACACGTTTCAATACCATTTTGATCAGCGCGTACGCATCAAGGATAGCCGTCGGTTCCGGCGTGGTGACAACGATGGTTTCGGTTGATGAAACAAGCAGCCGCATAATGTTGTCATTGACTCCGGCTCCCATATCAAACAGCAGAATATCAGCGGGGTCCCTTAAAACAAGAATGTCCTGCAGAATATTTCTTACTTGATTTTCATCCATCCGGAGAAGCTCGTAAACGCCTGAGCCGCCCGATATGAAACGAACCCCGTCATATCCCTCCTGTATGATCTCATACAGTTTTTTCTCCCCTTGAATCAGATGGCTTATATTGTATTTTGAATTAACGCCAAGCATCACATCTACATTGGCAAGTCCGAAATCCGCGTCAACAACGAGCACGCGCATCCCAAGCCTGCTCAAAGCAATCGCCAGATTGACCGATATGCTGGATTTGCCGACTCCGCCCTTGCCGCTTGCAATGGATACGATTTTCATACCCGAATTACTCTTACCGACAAGTTCCCGAAGCGGCTGCGCCTGATCTCTGATTATACCGTTCATCATGCAACCCTTATTCCCTCAATAAATGGTTGGTTATGGATAGCGTATCCGCCTGTTCGATGTCGTCGGGCACATTTTGGCCTGTTGTCACATAAGCTAGCATCTTTTTCGTATACCAGCAAAGGTTTAAAATCATTCCCCTGTATTTTGTCTCATCCAGCTTGGTGATCAGCAGCTTAAAATTATCAATATATTCGTAGCTGTCCAGTATCTCTTTCAGCGCAGGAAAGGACGTAGTTGCAGAAACGCAAAGCAGCACCTCCTCGGGCGCAGCGCATTCCATAATCGCCTTGATATCCTCCTTGTGCTGCAGGTTTCCGGGACACTTTCCGGCCGTGTCGATAAAAACGACCTCCCTGTCCGGCATGTCGTTGATGGTTTGTCCGATCTCGCTTACTTGATAAACAACCGATAAGGGAATATCCAGTATGTCGGAATATGTCTTCAGCTGCTCCTGCGCCGCGATCCGGTAGGTATCCGTGTTGATGATGCCGACCTTTTTCTTTTGCTTGATCGAAAGCTCAGCCGCAAGCTTAACGATCGTCGTGGTTTTACCGACGCCTGTCGGCCCAACCACAAGGACTATCCTGCGGTTGTATTTTTTAAGCCTGATCGGCTCCGGTGTGCCGAGTTTCTCCAAAATCAGATGCTCTATGACATCCCGCGCTTTCGCCCCTTGCTGTTTTTTTAAAATCTCTTCCGCTTCTTTGGCAATCTGGTGAGCAAGCTCGTCTCTGACCTGGTTGTTAATCAGCACGGTGAGCAGCGCCTCAACCTCGCTTGTGTAATCGTATGTAATGTCACGTTTGACAAAAGAAAACTTGTCGATGAAGCCGTTCAGCATCCGGTCAAGGGAGTCGATTCTGCTGTCAAGGCCCTCCATTTGTTCCCTGTTGAGCTCAGTGGCCTTCAGGGCATTTATTTCATTGCCGCCGTCGTTTAGCAACTTTGGGGCATAAGCGCTATAGGTTCTGTTGATCTTTTTGGCAATCGGGATTTTTGCCGGGTCGTAAGCGACCATCACCTCCTGCAGAGGTCTTTGGAACAGGTAGCGCAGCCCTTTTTTCCTTACTTTCCGGCTGTTTAGCAATACCGCATCCGATCCAAGCTCTTTTATGACTGTGTCCATTGCCTCTTGCATATCCTTGGCGCGATATCTTTTTACAAGCATCAGAGCTTCACTACTCCTTCAGAAAAAACGTCGATCCCCGAATCCACTTCATTAAACGACATGACATTCAGATCGCTTGAAATCTGCTCGGCTATTTTGCGAAACTGCCTGCGTACCAGCGGTGAGGTCAAAACGATCGGCACATTGCCCTTGTTTCTGACCTTTTCGACCGCATCCCTGAGGCGAGCGAATATCGTATTAACTTGATTGGGTTCAAGCGCCAGATATGAACCGTGTTCGGATTGGCGCGTGCTTTCGACGATCAGCTGCTCAAGCGCCGGGTCAAGCGTGACAACATGCGCAACATTGTCCGGAATGAAGCGCTTGGATATCGCCCGCTTCAGGGCCTGCCGCACATATTCGGTTAAAAGATCCGTGTCTTTGGTGATATTCCCGTAATCGCCCAATGTTTCTATAATCGTCTCTATATCGCGGATCGGGATGTTTTCCCGAAGTAGGTTTCCCAGAACCTTCTGAACCTCTCCGAGCGTAAACATCTTCGGTACAACCTCATCAACCAGCGCAGGCTGGGTTTTTGATAGGTTCTCAATTAATGTCTGCACCTGCTGGCGGCTGAGCAGTTCGTGACCGTGCCGTTTGATGATTTCAGTCAGATGCGTTGCTATCACCGAGGGAGGATCTACGGTAGAGTAACCGCAAAGCTCCGCTTTTTCGCGGTCGCTTTTCGGGATCCATAATGCCGGCAGCCCAAAAGTGGGCTCGACAGTGGGAATACCGTACAGCTCTTCGGTGGTCTCGCCGGTGCTCAGTGCCAAAAGATGATCCGCCATAACCTCGCCCTGCGCGACCTCCACATCCCTGATTTTAATCGAATAGGTGTTCATGCCCAGTTGAATGTTGTCCCGGAGCCTGATTGATGGAACGATGATTCCGAGGTCCAGCGCGCACTGCCGCCGGATCATCACAACACGGTCCAGAAGATCGCCGCCTTGCGAAACGTCCACTAACGGGATAATCCCATAGCCGAAAAATAGCTCAATCGGATTGACCTCCAGTAGCGAGGTCACACTTTCCGGCTTTCGTTTTTCCTGGGCAGCCTGCTCGGCCTGATCGACCTCTTCTTGTTCTCCGGCCTTTTTTCTTCTGGTATTTGTCGTATATCCGACAATAAACAAGCAGACAGCCAGCACCCACATCGGGATTTTCGGAAGGCCGGGAACAAGGCTGAGTAAAAAGACAAGCGCGCCTCCGACCATCAGAACATACGGCTGCCCGAACAGCTGGGCGACCGCCTCGCTTCCGAAGGTTACGTCTCTGCCCGAACGCGTGACAATAATGCCCGAGGCCGTGGAAATCATCAGCGCGGGCATCTGGCTGACCAACCCGTCGCCTATGGTTGCCAGCGTGAATATCTTGGCAACATCCCCAATCGGTTTATCCATTGTCAGCGCACCGATAATAAGGCCTGCGACAATATTAATGATTGTGATGATGATGCCCGCTATGGCATCTCCCTTGATAAACTTACTAGCGCCGTCCATTGAGCCGTGGAAATCCGCCTCATGCTGAATCTCTTCCCTGCGCCAGCGTGCGGTAGCCTCGTCGATGACCCCGCTGTTCAGGTCGGCGTCAATGGCCATTTGCTTTCCCGGCATCGCATCCAGCGTAAAACGGGCTGAAACCTCGGCTACACGTTCAGCACCTTTGGTGATCACAATAAACTGAATGATCATGATAATCAAAAAGATGATGATGCCGACGACAAGATTGCCTTTTGTTACAAAGTTTCCGAACGTTTCGATGACATGTCCGGCTTGTCCCTGATTACCAAGAATCAGCCTGGTTGAGGATAAGTTCAAAACGAGTCTAAACAGCGTGATGATCAGCAGAAGCGTCGGAAAAACCGAAAACTCCAGAGGGTCTTTTATGTAAAGGGCCAGCAGCAGTATGATGATGGACAAGGTTATGTTCAAAATAAGCAGAATATCCATTAGATATGAAGGAACCGGCAATACCATGAGCAGCACTACCGCCAGTATGGCTATGGCAAAGGAAATGTCCGATACCTTCATTTTATATTGACTCCCCTGTTGTTTTTCTGTCTGTAGACATAAACCAGAATATCCGCCACTGCCTGATAGAACTCAGCCGGAATTTCTTCGTCGATTTCGCAAATATTGAAAAGCGCCTGAGCAAGGAGCTTGTTTTCCACAAGCTGAATCTTATGTTCGCGCGCCACTTCCCTGATTTTTCGGGCAATGTAATCCTTGCCCTTGGCTATGACAATAGGCGCGCTGTCGACGCCCTCTTCATATTTCAGCGCTATGGCATAGTGCGTCGGGTTTGTAATGATCACGTCGGCGGACGGAACCCTCTCCATCATACGCATTGCGCTGACCTGTCTCTGCTTCTGCCTGATCTTGCCCTTAATCTGCGGATCGCCTTCGGTAAGCTTATACTCCTCCTTGACTTCCTGTTTCGTCATCTTCAAATCCTTTTCATACTTCCACCACTGAAAAAGAAAATCAAAGGCTGCGATGATTCCGAGTGCAAGGCTCATTTTCAGTGCGATGGAAAAAGCGGTCTTCATGATCGCAAGAAATGACAAATACAGATTCGTGCCCATATAAGTCGGAAAATTCGGAAGTATGGCAATATATTCCATATACAGTATATAGCCCAGCACAATAATCTTCAATATCGATTTTAACAGTTCGGTAAGTGTTCTTGTCGAAAAAATTCGTTTAAACCCTTTAAGCGGACTGATTCGATCCAGTTTCGGCATAAGGGTCTTTGTTGTAAACAAAAAACCGACCTGCACGATGTTGACGGCAAACCCGGCAATCACAGCGCATCCGAGGACAGGCAGAGTGATTTCAATCAGCGTATTGAAGCACCGGCGAAACAATGAAAGCAGGTAAGGAGCCGTTAACTCGGCGTTTACGGGAATCACCGCCGGGCTCAGGAAATCGGTATAAACGCCCATCATCTGCCTTGTCATTATCGGCCAAAGGAAAAGCATAAGGCCGAACATGACAATGGTGCAGGCCGCAATACTGACTTCATTGCTTTTAAGCACCTGACCGCGTTCACGCGCATCCCGCCGCTTTTTCGGCGTTGCTCTTTCTGTTCTGTCACCGGCTTCGTTCATGTCGATACCATAAACGCTGCAAACATTTTCTCAATCCCCATAAACATTTCGTCAAATATCCTACCGCTGAAGTTCACAAAGGCCGGAATCATAACAACCATAATCAAAAAGCCGATAAACAGCTTGACCGGTATACCCACAACAAACATATTGATCTGCGGCACGGTTCGAATCAGCACACCGAAAGCGATTTCGATAATCAGACCCGACGCGATGACGGGCAATGCAACCATAACAGCCAGTGTAAAGCTCATCACGAACACTTCGAGCGCCACCAGCCCGATTTCGGGCCTGAACACCAGGTTTCCGACCGGCAGCTTCAACAGCGTTATATTCACGATCTGGATAAGCCTGTGATGACCGTTGACCGAGAAAAACACGATGAGCATGACAAGGTTCGTCAGGTTTCCGACCATCGGTATCTGTGTGTTGTTTTGAATATCATAAACATTGACAATGCCGAAACCAATCTGCATATCGATCAGTTGACCGGCAATGTAATTGATCGCAAAAAAAACATTTGTGGCAAAGGCCAGTACAACGCCGATTAGAAGCTCGGAAGCGCAAAGTAGCGCAAACCCGATCAGACTGTTGTATTCAATGCGCGAAGCGGGCGGTATCACGACGAAAAACAGGAACGACACGGCAGCGGTAAAACCCGTTTTCACCCTGACCGGGACAGTAACGCGCCCAAATACGGGCGAGGTAAAGACAAGCCCGCCGACACGGAACAAAACCAGAAGAAAATAATCGACATTCGATAAGACGGAACCGATAACTGCACTCATATTCAGCTGACAATCGTATTGACGGAATCATACAGCCTGTAGGTAAACTCCGTGATCGTATTGATGATAAAGCTTGCTGACACCAAAAACGTGAGTAAAATGGCTATTATCTTCGGAACAAATGCCAATGTCTGTTCGTTGATTTGCGTCGTTGCCTGAAAGATCGACACGATCAGGCCGACCACAATCGCAGCAATCAGCATCGGCGCCGACGATATGATTGCGGTATAAATGGCATCCTGAAGGATTGAAATAATTTCCGCCTGACTCATACTTGCCTCCATCTCTCCGCCTTCTTAAGGCGGTGATTTAAGCGGTTTCTTAATCCCGGCTACCCAAAGCTCTGCATCAGCGTCCCGATGACCAGCTGCCAGCCGTCAACGAGCACAAACAGCAAAACCTTAAAAGGCAGCGAGATCATTGCCGGGGGCAGCATCATCATCCCCATCGCCATCAGCGTGCTGGCAACAACCATATCGATGATGATGAACGGTATGTAAATGAAAAACCCGATCTGAAACGCCCGTTTGATTTCGCTCGTCAAAAAAGCGGGGATTAAAATGCGATTCGGCGCCGCTTCCGGGTCCGCAACCTCTTCATTTGAAAGCCTGATGAAAAAGGACATATCGGTTTTTCCCGTTTGCCTGAGCATGAAGTTACGTGTCGGCTCCATTGCGCGGTCAAAAAATTCATCCTGCTCTATTTCGTTTTTCGTATAGGGAACATACGCATTGTCGTGAACATCCGTTAAAACAGGTCCCATCACAAACATTGTCAGAAACAACGCCAGCCCGATTAGAACCTGATTTGGCGGCATCTGCTGCATGCCCAGCGCGTTTCTCACAAAGGACAAGACGATAATGATGCGGGTAAAGCCCGTCAGCATGATGACAAGTGAGGGCAAAATCGTCAGCAGTGTCAGTAAAATAATGATGTCGATCGTTTGGGTGTTTTCTCCGAACAGCGTTTTTGTAATGTCCTCAACCGTACCGGCGGCATCTGCCCGCGTAACGGCTAAAAAAGAGAAGACTGCAACGAACAACATAACGAAAGAGATTTTTTTCAGCCGCTTCATTGAACAATCTCCTCCGGCAAAGCGTCCTCGACCGAACCGAGCCGAGCCCTTTTCCTTTGAATTCTGTTGTACACCTGATCGAGAGCGTCGTTATCTGAGCGCAAGGACTGCGCGTTACTTTTTTCTGTTGTTTTGCGCGCCTTGGGTCGTGCGCCGTTTTTCAGCGAGGTATACACCTGCCAAAGCCCCTTCTGAAGTATACCCTGCGGCTCAAATTTCGGCGCTTCGGCTTTTTTCCGCTGCTCGGACATAGCCGGCTCAAACGCTTCGAGTTCCAGAGTATCGAGCAGCGTGACGTTCTGATTTGTCATCGCAATCAGGTAGATTTTATCCTTCACTTCAATCAGGCATATGCTTTTGTCTTTGGTCACCGCAAACCTGTCCCTGAGCTTGATTGATCGGCCGGCTTTCGTTTTGCCTGTTTTCGCCGCGAGAAAGTAGGTGGCATAGTAAGCGCAGACAATGATCAAAACTGAGACAAAAATAAACAGAATAATCCTGTCGGCAGTCATTTCCTTCTCCTTCAATCGCGTACATGCACAGGCGCGCATGGCGGCCTATATCCCGATCCTGTAATAAATAATATCCAAAG